>JAIOPX010000073.1 GCA_021413705.1 Planctomycetota bacterium
GGGTGGCTGGGATCGACCGACTGCGGCGTCAGCACCGGGAAGACATTGTCGCGAAAGTAACGGTTGGCCTGATCCTGCTCGCCTGCGGTCAGCCCCTTCCAATCCAACAAGTGAATCCCCCGTTCGGCCAGGGCAGGGCGAATGTCTTCGCGAAAGGCGCGGGCCTGATCGCGAAGCATCGGCAGCACGCTCTCGCGAATGGCGGCCAAGCGCCGAACCGGGGGCTCGTAGTCGGCCAGTTGCGTCTTGTCGCCGCGCGGCGTTCGCACGGTGCCGACGCGTTTCATGAAGAACTCGTCAAGATTCGATGTGAAGATGCCTAGGAACAGCAGGCGTTCCAACAGCGGCGTGCGGGGATCGAGCGCTTCGTGCAGCACGCGCCGGTTGAACTGAAGCCAACTCAGGTCGCGATCGAGAAATTCCGCTTGCTCGGCTGCCTGATCCAGCGATTCAAGAGGTGTAAGGTTATCCTTCATCGTGGTGTTTCTCTCCCGCCGCAATTGTACGTGACCGCCGCATGGAACATAGCCCCGGACGCAACATCATAGCCCCGGGCTCTGCCCGGGGGTTCTCCCTGCTACCGGAAAACCATCAGGGTTACACACTACATGAAGTTGCCCCCGGGCGGAGCCCGGGGCTATGGTATCGCAATCACGATCCACCTATTATCGTGACTGCGATTTTTACCACGGAATGCCTCCATGTCCTATCGGTCTCTCCGCCAGTGCATCGACGATCTTGCCCAAACCAAGCAGCTCGTCCGTATCGAGGCTGAGGTCGATCCGAGCCTGGAAGCGGCCGAGATCCACAGGCGCGTCTATGCGGCCGGCGGGCCGGCCGTGTTCTTTGCCAATCTTCGCGGCACCCAGTTTCCGATGGTCAGTAACCTGTTCGGCACGATCCAGCGGGCGAGATATATCTTTCGTGATTCGCTGGAAGGCGTCCGTCGGCTGATTGAACTGAAGGCCGATCCGCAGCGAGCTGCCCGGCAACCATTTCGCTATCTGGCCGCCGTGGGCACGGCGTTGGCCATGCGCCCGCGGCGCGTACGCAGCGGGCCTGTGCTGGAGAACCAGACGCAGATCGACCGGTTGCCGCAACAGAAATCATGGCCGTTGGATGGCGGGGCATTCATCACGCTACCTCAGGTATATACGGAAGACCCAAAGCGACCGGGTCTCGACCGCTCGAATCTGGGCATGTACCGCATTCAGCTCTCCGGGGGCCGTTATGTACCGAACCGAGAGATCGGGCTCCACTATCAGATCCATCGCGGGATCGGCATCCATCATGCCGCCGCCAGAGAGCGCGGTGAACCGCTACGCGTCAATGTGTTTGTCGGCGGGCCCCCGGCGATGAATCTCGCGGCGGTGATGCCTCTGCCCGAAGGGCTTTCCGAGCTGCGCTTCGCCGGAGCGCTCATGGGGCGCCGCGTTCGGATGATCGACCGGGGCGATGGCGGGCTGCCGATCCACGCCGATGCCGACTTCTGCATCTGTGGGACCATCGATCCAGATAAGCTGCTCCCCGAAGGACCGTTCGGCGATCACCTGGGTTACTACAGTCTCGCGCACGATTTTCCCGTGCTCAAGGTTGATCACGTCTATCATCGTCGCGACGCCATCTGGCCATTTACGGTGGTCGGACGTCCGCCGCAGGAAGATACGGTCTTTGGACAATTGATCCACGAATTGACCGGGCCGCTGATTCCAACAGTCATCCCAGGCGTAAAGGCGGTTCACGCGGTCGATGCGGCCGGCGTCCATCCGCTGCTCCTCGCGATTGGCAGCGAGCGCTATACGCCCTTCGCGCCGCTTCAGCGTCCGCAGGAACTGTTGACGCAAGCCAACGCCATTCTGGGCCAAGGGCAATTGTCGCTGGCCAAGTATCTATGGATTTCCGCCGCCAACGACAATCCGCAACTCGACATCCATGACATCGAGCGTTTTCTCACACACATACTTGAGCGCGTCGATTGGACTCGCGACCTCCATTTCCAGACCGCCACGACGATGGACACGCTCGACTACAGCGGCCAGCGGATTAACGAGGGCTCGAAACTGGTGATCGCCGCGGTTGGCCCGCCGCGCCGCACTCTGCCGACCAGCATCCCGGACGACCTCCGCCTGCCGGATCGCTGGAGCGAACCGCGCGTGGCGCTGCCCGGTGTGCTCGTGGTCAACGGCCCGGCAGCAACTGCCCAGGCAGCCGATCTGGAACGGGATCTGGAGGACCGCGGCGCGAGCACGATAGGCGGCTTTCCGCTCGTCGTCGTGGCCGACGACAGTTCTTTTTCCACGGCGTCACTCTCCAACTTCCTCTGGGTGGCCTTTACACGAAGCGACCCGGCAGCGGACATTTATGGCACGGGTGCCTTTGTAAACCGCAAGCATTGGGGCTGCCACGGCACGCTGGTGATCGACGCCCGGCGGAAGCCACACCACGCGCCACCGCTGGAACCCGACCCTGAAATTACGCGCCGCGTGGACCGGCTAGCCGAGCGTGGCGGCCCGCTGCACGGTATCATTTAGAAGCGAGCGCCGTTCCTACAAACCTACAGCCTCTAGTCTCCAGCCTAATTCATGACCACAGCGGTGCTAATGTCGATCCTCATCTTTATCTGGCTGGCCGTGGTGGGCGCCTGCATCGGCAGCTTCTTGAACGTCGTGATCTATCGTCTGCCGGCGGGCAAGAGCATTGTCAGCCCGCCATCAAGTTGCCCCAAATGTGGGAAGCGAATTCGCTGGTTCCACAACCTGCCGGTCCTTGGCTGGCTGCTGCTGCGAGGAAGGTGTTACGATTGCAAAGCGCCGATCGCCGCCCGCTACCCGCTGGTCGAGCTGCTCGTCGGCGGAGCGTTCTTCGTACTAGGTTTGTCCGTTTTCAGCCAAAGTAACGGCCCGCCGCAATCGTTATTCGAATACCAACCCTGGGCTGCCTTCGTGGGACTCGCTGGATTATTCTGCTGCCTCCTGGCCGCCTTGCTGATTCGCTACGACGGCCACCGCATTCCCCGCGGCATCTGGCTGGCCACAGCCCTGTTCGCCGCCACACTTGTTGCAAGTGCGTGGGTTCCATAAACACGGTCCGGCCCGGTGTTACGCGCGGTCATACAGCTTTGCCTTGGTAGACCACAAGCCGGCTGAAGGCGTCGGGATGAAATAGTATCGCTCGCCATCGGCTGTGGTGTTCCAACCTTCTTTGCACTCGTCGGGCCGGTAACGCGCAGTCATCGCGGCTAAGTCGGCATACTCGAAGCCAACCTGCTCAATGTCGGCCTGCGTGAGATGGCCTGGAGCATAAGTGATCCTGAACCGCCCTTCGCTCGTGCCATGCATCAGATGGGCGGTGCCGTGAGCCAGATCCTGCATGTCCGCATTCTGCCGATACAACTCCAGCACGCGCGGGCTGGGGACATAACCGTATTTACGTATTAGCGTGTCAACTTCCGGCTGCTCACCGAACCGAGTTAGCCCGGGCGCCAGAATCAGCAACTCGCCGCCATCGGCCAACGCCATTCGCGTGCGATACACAGCCTTGTTCGCCACCCAGGTGCTGTGAAATTCGTCTCCCTGCATCACGCAGACGACTTTTTGCAGCGGCTCGTCAAAGACGGTAATGTTCTCCTCGCGCGATTGCCGGGCGGCCGTCAGATAGGTTTCCAAATCATCGCCGGCGTGGAAGCCCGTATGGACCAGGTCGCCGGCGGCGTTGCGGGCAAGTACCACTTGGATGTAAAGATCCGGCAGTTTTGACAAAAACTGCTCTTCCGCCCAGTTGAAACAGTGGCGGACAGGCGTGATAAGGCAACCCAGGTTATTTTCGATGCCGCAACTGGCCGCCATCATGTGCGACGTGCAGATCAGGTCTTTGCCTCCCACGCCGATGAAATAGTTCTTGTTGTGATTGGCAAATCCGAGAACTTCGTGCGGCACGACGTGGCCGACGTTGATCACCAGATCCCACGGCTCCTCCATCAGTGCCCGGTTCAGCACCACCGGCAATGCCCAATCGGCCGCCCCTTTGCTTGTCTCGCGAACCATCGCCGCTGGCACTTCGCCAACCTGTACGCAGCCGCCCCGCCAATCGTGGACGAGAATCTGCGGCTCCGGTATCGAGCCGAACATTCGCCGATTATCTTCCGGCGTATGCGGCACATGCTGGCCAAGCGTGGGGATGACATACACTTCCGCTTCGCCGGCCAAGGCGTTGTAGAGAATCTCCGTGATCCGCCCACTGCCGGAATGCATCCGGGTGATATCCGGCGGCAAAAGCAACACGCGCCGCGGCCGAGAGCCAATGCGTCTCTTCGCCTCGCTCAGCGTGGCCAGCGTGAGTTCTTCAAGCCGCTGCCAAGACAGCGCTGAGGCGGTTTCAGTAATCCAGGGCATGTTACACCCACTCGGCCCTTCGCGCTAGTTGCACCAACGTCCGCAACAACGCTCCCGTGCCGCCTCCATCCAGCCACGGCTTTGGCTTCTCAGCATACGCCGGCCCGGCGATGTCGATATGCGTCCAGGGCGTGTCGCCGACGAATCGCTCCAGCAGCTTGGCCGCTGTCATCGCGCCGCCGTAACGACCTTCGCCCGTGTTCTTGATGTCCGCCACGCGGCTGCTGATTTGCTCGGCGAACTCCTCGAACATCGGAAGCTGCCAAACCGGTTCCCCTGCCTCGTGGGCCGCGGCTGAAACTTCATCGCACCAGGATTGATTGTTGGTCATCAGGCCCGCCGCATTCTCACCGAGGGCCACCATGCAGGCTCCGGTGAGCGTGGCGAGATCGACGATGCGGGCCGGTTTGCGCTCGTTAGCCACGGTCAGCACATCGGCCAGCACCAGCCGCCCTTCGGCGTCGGTGTTGTGAACCTCGATCGTGATCCCGGCGCGGGATTTCAGCACGTCTCCCAGCTTGAACGCGGCTGGGCCGGTCATGTTTTCCACCAAACCCATGTAGCCGCTGACGTTGACCGGCAGTTTGAGGCCCGCGATCGCCCTGACAGCCCCCAGCACAGTGGCCGCACCCGCCATGTCGCACTTCATCACCTTCATCTGCTCGTTCGTCTTGATCGACAGACCGCCGGAGTCGAAGGTCACACCCTTGCCGACCAAGGCCAGCGTTGGCGCGGTGGCCGACTTGGCCCCGCGGTAGTGAACCATGACCAACTGCGGGTCGCGACTGGATCCTTTGGCGACCGCCAGCAGCGATCCGCACCGCTCGTCCTCCAGTCGCTTACGTCCCCAAACATCGATCTCCAAATTGAAATCACGCGCGACATGTCCCGCCTCGGCCGCGAACGATTCGGGATACATCACGTCGGCCGGCTCATCGACCAGCCGCCGCGTGAAGTTCATGCACTCGCCCAGCAACAGTCCCGACTGGAGCGTGGCGGCATCCGCATGACTCCAGAGTAACTCGCCGATAGGGTGCCTTTTTTTCTCCTTGCGATACAGATCATCCGCCTGACAACCGACCACTGCGCCGCAGATCGCGGCCTCGTGCAATTCTGGCTTCCAATCGTCCCCCAACGCGTAGGCCACTTTCGCTCGCGGCCGCGCTGCCAGCGTGTGCGAAGCCGCCCCCGCCGTGCGAAACGCCGCGCCGGCATCCAATACCGCCCGCCGCCCGAGTCCAACACAAACCACTTGGCCAGCTTTAACTCCCGCAGGCGCCAAGATGGTCGTGACCTGGCCAGAGCCGGTGTTGATCTCGCCACTCGCCAGCAGCCGACCTATCTGGCCGCCAATCGCCCCATCGACCTGCGCCGCTGGTCCGCTCAGTTGCTCCTCGGCATAAAGCCCCACAACCAAGGCATCAGCCTCGATCTCTTTGAGCGACCCAGTAACAGCTTGGATTTTCATCGGTGGCGTTCCTCAACGGTGCATATAAATGGCAGGTTCCCAACAGGGCTGCCATTTTATGCCCGTCCGCCCGGGGACCATAGCCCCGGGCAGGAGTAGGTCCGCCTTTGCCGAGGCGGACCTTTGTTGACGCGCAATGCAACAACTAAGCGCCAACTCATGTTCCATCGCCGCCAAAGGATCTTATCCCCAACCCAACAGGTCCATTCCGGCAGAATGGACCTACTCAGAATCCAAAGAATTCAGCCGCGGCCGGGTCGTGGGGAATGGCCGTCGTTTCGTTCCAGCCGGGGATCTCGTTCAGCGATGACTCCGACGTGGCAGGCGGATCATTGGCCGGCGCGGGGTCGGCTTCGCTGATTCTGTTGAGCTGGGCGGCCGCGTTCTGAAGCGAGCCGCCTGCTTGATTCAGCATTTCGGCCGCACTGCGGACCAAGGGTCGGGTCAAAATGAACAACCGCAAGCGTGTTGGCGTAACAGTTGCTGGCAAGTGGGCCGATGCGGCTACGGTGGGAGCCGGTTCAAGACGCGTCTCCTGCGCTGCAACTTCCGGTTCAGTGTGGTTTTCAATCAGAGCAATCTGCTCCGCTTCAATCGATGCCCGGAACAATCGATACAACACACCCTGGTCGCACAGAGCTTCCCGCAGTTCGCTCCCGTGCTGACCCCAGCGGGCAAATGCCTCTCCCCAAGCGTTGCGTGCCGTGGCGCCGATGGGAAACGACAACAGGCCAAGAGCTCTGTTCTGAAACGACCAGGCGATCGAATCGTTGGGTGCATCCTGATTCTGGTGGACTAGTTCCTGAAGGCCGTCGCATTGCGTCAGGGCTGCACTGATGGAACTGAGCAGTGAACCGGTCGTGCTGGGCTCGGCTCCTAAGGACGCGGCCCAAGGCTGAACGGTCACTGCCTCGTAGCCTTCCTGGTCGGCATAGTCCTCCTCCGCAACGGCCGCTTCAGCCATGCTCAATTCGGGAGCCAAGCCAACGGTCGGGCGATTGCCTTGGTTCTCGGCTTCGGCATCACCGGTGGACTCGGGAGCCCAGGGCCAGACTTCGTTCGACGCATTTTGGATGTCAGTTTCGCCGTTGGGAAGCGAGATCAGCAACACGCTGGCGGGAGCGGAGGAGCTCCATCCGGCCACAGAAGCGGTCGCCAGGAATGCAAAAGCCGTTCGAGCCAGCCGCGATGATGGGAACCATAAAGCCATGGGTAACATACCTCGTGGGGATTGTGCGGTGCGTGAGCGACGCCATTGCGGGTCACAGTCGGAGGTATCGGAACCGGGAAAATGAACGCATTAGGCAATTCGCGTTCCCTCTGGCGGCAAGGCAAAATGAAGGGCTGCTTTGCGCGACGAGAGAAGCTCGGGAAAGATGCCCGATGATGCCGCCCGTGCGGTCCATGCCATGTGTGACGCTGGTCAGTCGCTAGTCACGGGCTCGGAAGCCCATGCTACAGGGAGTCACTACGGCGCCTCTACCCGGTAACTCCACGGATAATCCTGCCAGGCATAGCTGGTGACACCATTGCGCGTTGTGCCCGCGTAGACCGGCTGGCCCGGATGCATGGTAACTTTGACAATTCCCTGTTGTCCATCGCGAAGCACTCCTGCATGGACCGCGGCCGTAGCCAGGGTAGAGTCGTCGGTATAGACATCGGTGCCGAAGACAAATCCGGCAGCGCTACCCGTGACGCGAAAATGAAAGACCTTCCCCAACTGGCCGCGAAAACCCGTCATCATGCCCGGATCGGGCTTGGCATCGACGGCCCCGGCCCGCAGGTCGGATTTCATCTGCCGGATCCGATCGCGGATAGCGACCGCTTCATCGAGCGTGCCGGGCTTGCTATAGGCGTCCTGCAACTTGACTAGCTGCTGGATGAGCTTCTCTTGCCGTGTCTCAATATCCTGCTTGGCTTTCAGCCGGATTTCGGTCGCTTCCTTATCAAAGTCCACCACCAGCTTCTGTGCCTCTACGGGCAGGCCATCGAGCTGGGGTCCGTCTGCGGGAGCAGGTGGGGGAGCGAACCCGGGTGCTGTAAGCCCTTCACCCCCAGCGACGGCGGCTCCGGAAAACGCGGTCAACAACACCAAGGGAGCAAATTTGCGGAACATGATTGGCTCTCCGATAATGTTAGCAAATGATTGAAGTCAGACTTGAGGTACAAGAAATACGATCCAGCTATTCTAAGCTCCTTGGAAGCCTTGCACCACATGTAGATTCCTCTGCGACAACGAATTTTTGGGAGCCTTCTCCTGGGCGGCCGTGATTTTTTCTTGACATTCCCCCCTCGGTCGTTCTATTTAGATTCATCTATCATCTCGGCCGCGTGAGCAAACCGGCATGGATTCGCTGGACTCTCACGCAATCCGATACGATTTCCGATCAAGATCTGGCGGAGTTGAAGAAGAGCATTGTTGAACTGATCGGCGCCGAGAAGTGGCCGGCCGGCACGACCAGCATCCGCTGCGTCGGCAAGCAATTAATCATTCGCCAAACGCCGGCCGTTCACGAGCAGATCCTCCGGTTGCTAAAGGAACTGGAAGTGCTTGAGCAGGAGCAGAACGCAAAGCCAGTTGGCGGAAGCAATGTTGTCGGATTTCTTGGCAGATAGGGCTTCAACACAAGTGAAAAGTCCCATTTCTTCAGTTGGTGTCACTGACCGATCGCTCTTAGCCGCGGAGTGGCGGCATAATATAGCCTGGGGCGCCAGCCCCAGGAAGTGAGATAATCCATCGCTCAAGCCCCAGCGGGGCGGCATCAGAGTTCGAGACGACGTGGTTTTCTTGAGCGACGATAACTCTTTCCCTATACTCAAACTGACGTGATCGGGAAACGATGTCGTCCCGCTTGGACTTTGGATCAGGATGAATTTCCTCTACCTGGGGCTTCCGCCCCAGGCTACATTCTTTCGTCCCTGCGGGACTGGGACAGTCTCCAGCCCTATTACCAGGATATGATTCTCCCGTGTCCCGATTTGTCCTCCTTTGGCACGAAACCCCCACCAACTTTGCGAGATCTTCGCATTGGGATTTAATGCTGGAATTCGGGGGCCATCTGCGCTGCTGGGCACTTTCCCATGCGCCGGATCAGGCCACAGAACAAGCGATCGATGGGCTGCCCGATCATCGTCTGGCATATCTGGACCACCAAGGGCCGGTCTCTGGCGAAAGAGGAAGCGTATCCCGCCACGATCAGGGGGCTTACGAAACTATCACCGATGATGAGAACGAACTGGTCGTCCGGTTACAGGGCGAACGAATGCAGGGAACGCTCACACTCCGCCGCGAAAGTGCCGCCGATCAACGCTGGCGGCTGTCGTTTGTGCCGGATTGATCGGCGGCCCGGGTGGCTTCGATCTCGGTTTCGATTTCTTTTTCAATCTTTGATGTTGCCGATTTATCATCATCGTCGGGCGGTGTCTCGGAGTGGCCGGCGATGATGATCGCGCCTTCGGCAAGCTCAATCGAGTCCAGCACCAGCCGTTGGTGCGCATCATATTCCGTGGGCAACTCCACCAGCGCCACCGGATCGCCGTCGATCTGTTGCCATTGAAGGCGCAGGTTCGCTTGCCGAGCGGCCAGGGTCAGGCCGTCCACTACTTCACCCAGGGGAACCGGCACGGCCCCGGCGCGAATCCGACGGATCCGCACGGCCAGCACATTGGGCTTTGCCATATACGGGACGATGACGAGCGAGTAGACGGCCGGCCAGCGCCCCTCGGCGCGCCAGCCGATCGATGCTTCGCCGTGACGAATCGACACGCGCGGATCGCGAATGCCGGGTGGCAACACGTCGGGATGTTTTTCCGGCAGATCGACCGCCAGATAGCCGTTGATCTGCTTGTCGGAAAAAGTGGCCCGCCAACGTCCGCCGCGCAATGTGTCGCCTGCAAGCGCCGCGGCGTTGCGCTTCATGTCGTGGCCCGCTTGATTCTCGGTGGTGGCGGAAGGCTTGAGCGCCTCGGCATAGAATGCCGGCACGGCGTTCGATGCCTGGTACAGCCAGCCGGCCGCCGCGGCCAATACGACCAGGACGCACAGCAACACCATCGGCCATCGGCGTTTGCGACGAAGCATCGGCCACCTGTTGGGAAGAGAACTTTGTGGGGCGAAGAATAGTACGCCTCTTACGGGGCGTGGGTCAATGCGATTGTGGCGGCGGCTGGCGGGCCGCTGCCTGGGCGATGCAACGGGTTCAAATAGATGAGCGTCCGAAAAGTAGGTCCATTCTGCCGGAATGGATCTGTTGGGTTGGGATTAGATCAGTTGGCGGCGATGGAACATGAGTTGGCGCGTTGTTGTCGCATTGCGCCTCAACGAAAGGTCCGCCTCGGCAAGGCGGACCTACTGTCGATCCCCGGCCCAACGCGCGAACCCAAATTGCCGGAGCAACGTAGCAGTGGCTTGGGGTGAGTGCGCACTTTGCACAGGGTTCGTTCGGCCTTGTGCAGGGCTGCTAAGTCGTTACCATTGACGTGCTTGACACCCATTGCGGCGGCTGGCCGCAAGCCAACGAGTTCCCTCCCCCTCCCCTCTCTGTGCCAACCTCCCATGCTCCTGGTTCGCGACCTTCGTAAAGCGTATGTCGAGCCGGATGGCACCCCGCTGCCAATTCTCGATATCCCCGCATTCCATGTGGACGAGGCGGAGCAGATGGTGTTGATGGGGCATAGTGGCTGCGGCAAGACCACGCTGTTGCATATTATTGCCGGGCTAAGCCAGCCTGACTCGGGGGAAGTGCAGATCGATGGTTATGACATCACCCGGCTCCCCGAAGCCGGCCGCGACCGTTTTCGGGCGGACAAAATCGGCTATGTGTTTCAAACCTTCAATCTCCTGCCCGGTTTTTCGGCGCTGGAGAATGTGCTGCTGGGCATGACGTTCTGTAGCGGTCGGGCGGATGTGGGGCGCGCCAAGGATTTGCTGACTCGCGTCGGCCTGGGTCATCGATTCACGCACAAACCAAACATGTTGTCGGTCGGCGAGCAGCAACGGGTGGCGGTCGCCCGGGCGCTGGCCAATCGGCCGCGGCTGCTGTTGGCCGACGAACCGACGGCGAATATCGATTCGCGGCATCAGAAAATCGTGGTCGATCTGCTGCGCGAAACGTGTCGTGAAGAAAGAGTGGCCCTGGTCCTGGTGACACACGCCGACGACGTCGCTGAGCAATTCGGCCGAGTGGAACGTCTGGAAAAAATCAACCGCGCCGTGGCCGCAGCGTGAAGCGTCTGAGAAAGCAACCTCCATGAGTCTGTTCAAAATAGCCTGGCGCAGCATCCAGCAGCGAGCGCTTGCATCGTGGCTGACCGGCCTCTCCATGGCACTGTGCGTGGCGCTGGTGGTGATCGTGTTTGTCATCCACGGCCTTGTTACGCGTTCATTCAGCGATGCCGCCCAGGGCTATCATTTGATCGTCGGCAAGAAGGGAAGTTCACTGCAACTCGTCTTCAACACCGTGTTTCATCTCAGCCGCCCGATCGAGAATCTTCCCTGGAGCTACTACAAGGAATTGACCACGGGCAAACATGGCGGCGTGATTGACGTCGCGGTGCCACTTTGCATGGGCGATAGCTACAAAGACTTTCGGGTTGTCGGCACGACACCCGATCTGTGTCAGTCGGCAAGGAGTTCTCCGTCACCCATGGGTTGGCCGACGACGCGGCCTCGCACAGTCATAACGAATTGTTCAAAGTCGTCGGCGTGTTAGAACCAACCGGAACACCGAACGATCGCGCGATCTTCATCAACATCGAAGGCTTTTTCCTCATTGGCGGCCATGCCGGCGAGAAACCAGAAGAGGATGGCCATCCAAAGAAACCAGACGA
>JAIOPX010000336.1 GCA_021413705.1 Planctomycetota bacterium
CGGGGACGGACTTTTTCCTTTATTCACGTAATCGCCTCGCAATAACTTGCCAGGGCAGGAGGTTGAACATGACCGCGTCAGTTCGTTGGATGTGTCGGGGGTTGATCGTTGGCGTAGCGCTGCTCGCCACTCCCTGGGTAATGGCTCAGGAGGCCGAGCGACCAGCGCCGGCTGGGCTGGTGCTCAAGCCGAGCGGACTGCTGGCAGGCGATGCGCCGGAAGCCATTGTGCCCAGCGGCGCCGTAGTGCATGTGCGCATCAAGAGCGCGGAATTGCTCTTGAACGATCTGAGCGCGATGGCCACCAAGTTCATTCCAGAAAAGGCATTGCCGCCGGATCGCCGCAAGCTGCTCGACGGCCCCAATCCGCTGCTGGCGTTGATCGGCATGCAGACCACGGGACGCCCGTTGACCGTGCCGATGCTGGCGGAGCAGAGCGGCCTCGATCTGGCGCGGCCCGTCACGTTGTCAGTCTATGCCCAGGGGACGCCGGACAAGTCGTTTATCTTGACGCTGCCGGTTCGCGATATGAAAGCCCTGTCGCGGATGTTGGCGGCTTTTGTCAACGGCGCCGAGGAAGTGGCGCTGGAGGGTGGCTCGGCGCTCCACATTCAGATCGAGCACAACGACCTGTTCCTGGTTTGCTCCGAGCGCGTGGTTTGTGCGTGCGGCTCGAAGGATCTGGCGCAGATGCTCCTCTCGGCGCCTCGCGAGGGGCGTCTGGATCGGAGCGAGATGATCGGCCGGGGGTTGCGCGAGCACGCGGACGACAACTTGGTGATCGTGGCCGATGCAGAACCAATCAAGCCGATGCTGATGATGCTCCGGCAGATGAGCGCCGTGCCGGAACCGATGGTCGCAGACCTGCGCAAGGATATGCTCCGCGGCGTCTCAGCCAAGGATCTGGCCAACTTCAACAGCCAACTCAGCAAGCGGTTGAACATTCGGGATGTCGAGCAGTTGATGGACATCTGCGAAGTTGTGGCGCTGGGGACCTATGAAGCCCTGGCCGAGGCCGTGCTGTCGGAGGCGGACAATTTCCAGGGTATTGTCATCGCCGCCGACGTGGGGGCCGACATGCAGCGGTTTCATCTGACCGTCTATTCCCGCAGCATCACGCCTGGCGGTAAACCCCTCCCGCTGGCTGAAGCGGCCAAGGCAGTCCCCAAGCTCCCCGGCACCCACAACTATCTCATGTTGCAGGGGCAAAGTGCTGCGCCGGCGAAGTCCAAGCTGCTGGGTGACATTATCGAGCGCATCGCCAAACGGGCTCAGGCCAAGGATTTGCCGAAGGCCTTCGCTCAGACGCTGCAAAAGGCCTATGCCGAATATCAGCCTGAGCCGACGCTGGACAGCAAAGTGCCATGGTCGGTGACGACGCGGGCTATCGGCCCCAAGTCGAAGGGCCCCGATGCGTTTCCGAGCTTGCAGAAGTATTGGGAAAGCGTCTACGCCAACATGTCCACACCCGTGGAAGTTGCGACGATCCAGGCGATCCCGAAACAGCAGGAAGACTTTCTCACGGCGCACTACAAGCAGGCGTCGGAAGCGAGCAACAACAACGACCGCATCTACCGGCTGCTCCGCGAACGTGGCGGTTTTGGCGCGCCTTCGTATGAGCGGGAGAGCCGGTTCGCGGTGCGCAAGTTGGATGGGGGCGTGCTGAACATGGTTCGCGAAACCAGCTACACCACGCGGTGGGGTTTCTTTGGTTTCAACGAGCATGAGTTGATCAATCGCGAGTTTACGCTCTGCCGCGATGTTGGCGATCTGACGCTGTTGTGTCCTGGCGGCGCTGATCCTAGCGTGCTGAGCAATTTTCAGCCGCAGCGCGTGCCGGCAGCGATCAAGCGGCTGGTGACGGAGTTGCGAGCGCCGGCCGACGCCAACCGCATCGAATTGTTGCGAGTGGCCACTTCGGTTCTGGACACGGTCGATCTGGTGGCTTTGGTCGAGACGCTGGCGCACAAGGAGTTGACCGACTATCTGGCCAAGGTCAATGCGGTGCGTAAGGCCGGCGGCGAGGACGATGAGACACTGTCCCGTCTGCGGGCGATCGAGATGCCGGCGCTGGTCCATCATCTCAAGCAGAACAAGGACGGCAGTTTCTATGTCTCCCTGCCCGGCGGGCTGACGTTCCCTCGTCCCAAGGTGATGCCGGAAGTTTTGGCGCTGTTGGATGAATATCGCAAAGCGGTCGATGCGCAAGGGGGAATGGCGGTTTACCAGCGACAAGCGGCTGGCCGCTTTGACGTGGTGACGCTGCATTCGACCGAGGCCCTGGCGACCTTGGTTCGCACGGTGGGAAACCGGGTGGTGGAAAAGTATCTCTCCAATCAGGAGGAAATGCAGCGGGTGCAAGGGCTGTTTCACAACGAGTTGGACCAAGCCGCTCGTCGGCATCCGACCGTGCTGAGCAATCCCACCTGGGATTTTATCCCTTCGGACGACGCACTGAGTGTGAAAGACGCCCAGGCTTTTTAATTACTCTGCGCGCCGCAACTGCGTTGACGAAACATCGCTTCGAAACTGCTCCGGCGGCACGCTCTGGCAGATCGCCTTGAGCGTTAGTGGCAATGCCACGTCATCAAGCGTTTGGAATTGTCCCTGATCGACGCGGCCGAAGACCAGGAATTGGCAACCCTGTTCCGTCAGCCGGGCAATGGCTTCGTCGCGGGCCGATGCGTTGCCGCCATAATACTTGGGCTCAGCGATCCGGCGAATCGTATCCACGCCGACGACAAAGGTCACGCCGGGAAACAGTTCGGCTTTTTCGACAAAGGTCGGCGCGCGCGTCAGCCACAGCGTCTCGGCGGTGAACTCTTGCGCCCGCTCGGCGATCGCGCCGTAGTCCAACAACGGTTTATCGACGTTCTCGACGGAGATCTCGTAAGCCACCGGTTGCCCAAGCCGCTGACTTGCCAATTGAGCCATCTGCCGGTGAGCTTCATGGCGCGGATGATAGGAACCGGGAAACAAAATTGCCGGCGGCGCGGACGATCCTGAGTGGCACACAGCCCGCCGCTGTCCCCATAGCAACTCCTGCCACGCTGCCGGTGCATCGATTCGCTGACAGATCGGCGTCTCCCCCGGCAGCAATTCCAACGGCACGCGCTCCGCCAGTCCGCACGCTTCGGCTACAGCATTGAGCACCACCGCCGCGACCAGCCGTTCCTCATCGCGCCTGCTCCGGGCTTCCTTGGTCAGTTCCAACGAGATGCTGAACGAAAACGCGAGCGTCTGCACCGCCACATGGGCGCGGTGCGCCCCGCGCTTCGGCCGATCGCTGGCCAGGCTCGCCGTGCATCCGATTCCGGCCAAAAGCGCGGAACCCGCCGTCTTAGCCCCCGGCGAGTCGCCGGGGGTTCGCTCCAAGTTGCCAACCGCCCCCAAGTATTCCCTCCCCCGCTGAAACGCCCCCATCGCCATCCCGCGGGCCGTCCTCTGCGAACAATAATTCTCCGGCCGGCCACCCAAAAACGCATCCAGAGCCGCCGAACAGTAGGGCACGACGGCTTCCAGCAAACTACCCGAGCCCCCGGGTATTTCCAGCAACTCGCCAACGACCGAGCTTCCGCCCCCCGTCAGGCAGAGGACAGACTGCGTGCCCGAGGCATGGATCTGGCGGATCAGGTTTTCGTGGGGGGTAGGCATGATAGTAGGACGGGTTTCCCGGTGCGTCAGTTATATAAAGAGGGACGGGCTGGGAAGCCCATCCTACGTTCTTTGGACACTGCAATTTACCTTACCCAACTTTGCGAGTCTTTGCTTCTTCGCACCTTTGCGTCGAAATTCGACAATTCCGGGGCTTCGCCTCGCCGGAGGCTCGTCTCCAGCCCCGGCCGCCCATGAGTCACCCACCCCTGATCTTTAATTTTTCTCGACCCCCTTCCAAGATCCCACCAACCCTGGCGAAATCCCCTTGTGGCCGGAGCCTGCCTCGCCCGCGCGGGGTGGCCCAACATCCGTATTGCTTTATGCCTAGGGAGGACCGTGCGATGATTCGGAAATTGATTTACTCGGGCGCCGCAGCCGCCGTATTGATGCTGTTTGTGTTTGGGAAGGACTGTGCCAGTTACGTGGGAACCTCCTACAGTTGGGTGACCGACTCGGTCCGCAATAGCGTGCCGGTGGAGTTTGAAATCGACCGGGCTCGCAAGCTGGTCAAAGATCTCGTACCCGAGATTCGTAAGAACATGCAGATCATCGCCAAGGAAGAGGTCGAAGTCGAGCGGTTGCAGAAGGAAATTGCCGTGGTTGAAGGGCGCGTCGGCAAGGAGAAGCAGGATGTGCTGCGGCTGAAGAACGACATTGCCTCGCCGCGCGACAGCTACGAATATGCCGGCCGTCACTACACGATCAAGCAGGTCAAGCTGGACCTCACCAACCGCTTCGAGCGCCTGAAGACCAACGACGCCACGCTGGCCAGCCTGCGCGAT
>JAIOPX010000337.1 GCA_021413705.1 Planctomycetota bacterium
GGTTTGCTAGAATGCGTGGCACCCACGTCTCACGCTATGGTGGCTCGGGATTCTAGCGGCTGTCGCAGGTGACGCCGGTTGCTGCAATGAGAGTCGGAGGGTATCACTTATGACCAGCATTCCGGTTGACCTTCCAGCGGATCTTCAAGAGTTTGTTCAGGCGATGGTAAGCCGTGGACAGTTTGCGAGCGCGAACGAATATATCGTGGCCCTGGTTGACGCGGCGCGGAACAAACGATCGGAGATTGAGGCCGCTCTTATGGAAGGTCTGCAAAGCGGACCGGCTGAGGAATGGACCCGTCAGGAGTGGGCGGATATCAAGCAGCGAATTATTCAGCGATCCATGCGTAAGGCCGGGGGCTAGCGCCCACCCGCTCACAGGTCACCACGAACCCTTCAGGCTGATCAACCTATGAAACGCACCCTCATTGTTTGCACTCTCTGCCTTGGTTTTATTTCATCATTGCAAGCTGAAGAACCGGCGCCGGCCGTGCCCAAGCCCGCACCCGAGTCGATTTTTTTCCTCGGTGACAGCATCACCAAGGCGGGCGGATATGTGCGAATCATCAAGGGGGAGCTGACGAAACAGAACCCGACTAATCCGCCACAGGTTCACAACTTCGGCCACTATAGTGAAACCGTCTCGGGCTTGAGCGAAGCCTATCATCCCGGCCGCCGGCCTTGCGTGCTCAACTGGGTAGACGCAGTGTTTGCGGAAAAGCCGACCTGGGTCGTCGCCTGCTATGGCATCAACGACGGCATCTATCATCCCTTCAATGAGAAGCGTTTTGCCGCGTATCAAGCCGGGATCGAAACGCTGATCAAGAAATCCAATGCCGCCGGCTCTCACTTGATCCTGCTCACGCCGCCGCCGTTTGCATCCGCCGGCCCCCCATTCCCCGCCGGAACCGATGCCGCTGCCCAGGCGGCATTGCTGGCCAAGGCCAATGCGGAAGCGGAAGTGGAAGCGGAGAAGGATCCCAAGAAGTTTGGCTACCGGACAGCGTATCCGTATTACGACCAGGTGTTGGCCCGCTACTGCGAGTGGCTGATGACCCTTGATGCTCGACAAGGAGTCAGCGTGGTGGACATTCGCACGCCGATGCTGGCCAAGATCAAGGAGACTCACGGCGGCGACGCGATCCACCCCAACGGCCGCGGTCACGCGATCATGGCTGAAACATTTCTGAAGCAATGGCCGGCGATCCGGGCTAAGAAATGAACATGAGATCATTCACTCAATGTGCGTGGTTGCTGGGCATCCTCTCGACGGCTCTCGTCTTGGCCTGCGCCGATCAACAGTTGTTGGCTGCGGATGCGGCTGCAGGAGATCAGGCCGATTTTGCCACCCAGGTGCTGACGCCGTTTTGGAAAACGGAGCAGATGCGGGAGACGGTGTTTTTTATCCAGCCCGATGCCAATTCACTTCCTGCGGCCGTTTTGTTGTTTCAGCCGCAGAAGATTGTTTCGGTCACTAATGCGGCGCGGGACGTTACCTACGAGGCGGGGCGGGACTATCTCTTGGATGAGGCCACAGCCACGATCCGGCTTCCCAAGGGGAGCCGGATTCCTTTCAAGACCCAGGACGAACTCTATCCTTTGATGTCGTCCAAGGGGCCGAAGATCGGCGGCAAGCGCGGCGATGCCAGCCGCGGGATCCTGTTTGGAGAAGGGGCGTTTTATCATGGGATGCAGATCGAAGTCACGTATACTTGCCTGCCGGGCCAGTGGAAGGGTTACACGCCCCAGTTCGCCGGAGAAGTTTTACCGCGAACGCTGAAGAAGCTGACCGCCAAGGAGCCCATCAAGGTTTTGCTCTGCGGAGACAGCATTTCGGAAGGCTACAACGCGTCGAAGTTCACCAAGGCCAAGCCAGGCTCTCCGCCATACGGAGAGTTGGTTGCCAAGGCGCTGGAAAAACACTACGGGAGCCAGGTGACTTTTCAGAACTTCGCTCATGCCGGCTGGCAGGCCCGCGGCGGATTGCAGCAGGCGCGCCAGGAACGGCTCGGGGCCAAGAAGCCCGATCTGGTCATCGTGGCCTTTGGCATGAACGATGTTTCGAGCCGCAACGCCGCCGACTATGGGAAGAGCATCCAAGGAATCATCGAAACAATCCGCAAGGATTCGCCGGAGACCGAATTCATTCTTGTCAGCTCCATGCTCTGCAACCCACAGTGGAGCCCGCCGATGGAGCAGTTTCCGCTCTACCGCGACGCACTCCAGAAACTCTGCGGACCCGGTGTGGCCCTGGCCGACATGACCGCAGTCTGGCAGGAATTGCTGAAGCGCAAGAGTTTTTATGATCTGACGGGGAACGGAGTGAACCACCCCAACGACTTTGGGCATCGGCTTTATGCCCAGGTTATTTTGGCACTGCTGGTGCCAGGCAAGCCGTAGGTCAGGCTATTGAAGTGAGCTCGAAGCGAGAGGAAATGCCCTTGCCATCTTTTGATCCTGAACCCCTGAGAGAGGTCTACGTTGCCTACAGCGATTATAGGCGATGTGAAGAGTTGGCCCAAGAGAACCATCGCAAAGTGGTTGAATGGCGTTGGGCGACAGGTGATATGTTCGAGGGCCGCCCCTTCGAGAAGGAACGTTTTGCACACAAAGCGCGTTGGCTGAAGGATGGACAACCATTGAAGCCGTTAAATGTACAGCATGGATTGGATGCCGATGGAAAAATTCTGATTATCCGCAATCCGTGGTTTAGCGGTGAGTACAACGAGGAACGGACAACGGAAACTCAATGGATTTATGAAGAAGGACGGATAATATACATCACCATTCCCCCGTTGTCCCGACCTGAAGATCGTAAGGCGGATTTTGTCCGCCGTTTCGTTTACGAACGCAATCGTCTAGCCAGCGTTGAAACATTCAGCCACGGCCACGGGGCAGTCGAATCCTTTTTCTGGGAGAATAGTCGTTTGGAAAAGAGTGTTTCTTGTTCTTGGCAACATGATACGTACTTTCCCAGCAACTCGAAGTACAGCCAGTGGAAGGGGCCGGCATCGGTTTCATACGTCCAATTAACCTATGAATATGAGGATCAGGGGCGACTTCAGAACATTTGGCAGCAATATCTCAATGCTGACGGGACGCCGCTCGATGCACCTCCTAAGAAGCTGACTTACCGCCGTCCCGCCAAAGGCGAGTCGATCCCCGCCTTGTCGGCTGAGATTGAAGCAATGCTCTTCGATCAGATTCCAAGGATACTGACGGAAGCTAAGATCGAAGCGCGAGTCTGCTGCTTATTGATATGCTACTGCGGCGAGGACTTCGAGGCGGGTTGGCCGCCGTTCCTCGTACTGGGAAGCGAGAAGGAGCGACAAAAGATCATCGCGGCAGGTTCCGATGTTCAATACTATCTCTGGGCGCCGGATGAGATGCGTTCAAGTAGTGACAATTTTTTCGTGGATTTGCAAGACCAGAACCTGATCGACAAATGCAGTCTGCACTCGCAGTTGATGTCAATGAAGAGCAGCTATTCGGCTGGACGGAAGGTGTTGCAGAATGTGGCTCGGCGCTTGAATGAGTTCCAGTGGGACGGAATACTTACAACGACTGAAGATTTTGTCGTCGCCTTTGTAGACAATACCGGCGAGTACCCCATTGATAAGGATATTATGGCTTCGATTTCAGAGGAGCGGTTGGCAAACCTCAAATCTCGACAGCTTTTATGATTTCCTCGTTCGCGCTTCGGGCTAGGGTTGTACTTTCACGGGCAGCTCATAGCACACCGCTTCGCGGTCGTTGCGCGTCAGCAAGAAATTACCGACCATGACAGGGTAGTTCCAGGTTCGGCCGGACAGGGGCGAAAAGCGGGCCAGTTCCTGAAACTTGTCGGGCTTGGCCGCGACCAGCGCCACGTCTCCTTGCTCCGACTGCACCAACAACAGATCGCCGACGAGCAATACCTGGCCGTGGCGATAGTCGGCCTGGCGGTGGCTGCGAGTGGTCCAGCGCAATCGCGGTTTTTCCAGATCGATGCACTGAAGAAAACCGTCGTCGAGACCGTAGGCTTGCTTGCCGACGATTACGGCGTTGGTGAACTTGGTGCGCATCATGGTCGCTTTGGTCCAGACTTGCTCGACCGCCCACTTGCCCGGTTCGTCCTGGGTGACGCGGAAGACTCCGCAGCCAGCGCCATAGCCTTTCGAGATGAACACTCGATCGTCGTCCAGCGCCACCACCTGGGACACGGTCGGCATGTTGCGTTGCCAGGGAAACTCCCACAACACGCGGCCGTCCTTCGGATCGTGTCCCGTGACGGAGCCGGCATTGACGATGGCAATCTGCCTCACGCCGCCGAGCGTGATCAGCGTCGGCGAACAATAGCTGGCGTCATCGGTCCCGCCCCGCCACACCGGCTTGCCCGTGTTTTTGTCGTAGGCGATCAGCGCATAGTGGGGCTGCGAGCGCTGTTTGAGGGCCGGATCGCTGAGGCCGGCTGAGACGACGACCAGGTTATCCACCACCAGAGGCGAGCAACTGATGCCCCAGTCCTGGTTGCGGGCCTGATTGTCCTTGAGCGTGTCGGTTTGCCAGATGACTTTGCCATTGCTCCCATCGAGACAATTGAGAATGCCCGTCGCCCCCATCGAATAGACGCGGCCGCCGTCGATCGTCGGAGTGGCGCGAGGGCCGTCGCCCCCAAGCGACGATGCGAAGCTGGCGCGGTCGGCATGCTTCCAGCGCGGCCGTCCGGTCCGCCACTCGTAACAGACAACCAATTCATCCGAACCTTCCTGCTGCTGGGTGACGCCATAATCACCCACGACCGCGAAACTGCCAAAACCCAGCCCGATCGGACGGCGCCAAACTTCGCGCGGCGGATGGGCTTTCCAGTCGGTATCCAGAGCAATGTTTGGAAAGACAGGACGTCTGCCGGGGCCGAGGAACTCTGGCACGTCATTCGGCCCGCTGGTGACAAGATCTACGGCATCCTGCTTTTCCACGGAAATATTGCGCGACTGCCAGAGTGCCTGCAGCCACGACCGCGGGCGCACCGTTGGCGTCAGGTTCCCCGTAAACTCTAACTTGAGCGTGGCGAACAGCAACACCACCGACAGGCAGCCGATGCCGAAAATGGTCCACTTAGGCACTGCCGCCATGCGCGAGAGCAACAGCAGCCAACCGGCCAGCGCCAGAAATGTCAGCGCGCCCGTGACATACGCCACCGTCCAGGGTACGCCGCTTTCGGTATCCTCTGCCAGAGTACCGAGCGATGCAGCGGTGATTAAGCCGGCCACGGCCAGCAATAAGATCACCAGTAGCGGCCAAAGTCGCAGCGTTGATGGTTGGGCATCTGGCGCGTGTTGTGAGCTATCGTCCATGATAAAAAGAAAGAAGAGAAGCGGTTTGGAACACTAATAAGCGCTAATCTCCGCTAATCCAGTAGTTCCAAGTTCGGCAAGTTGATATAGGTGAACGCAAAGCTCCACATAAAAATGACTTGTGTCTCAAAACAGGTCATTCCATGGAGGGAGCCATGCGTTCAAAAGCTAGTCATATCATATCTGCCAGCGAAGTGCATCAGTGGAGTTTGAATTGGCTGCTGCAAGCAAAGCTATTGAAGGATCACGGTTGGCTTTGCACAGCCACGGTGGTTTGGAATGTCGTGCTGCGAGCAGCCGCCCGTTCGATCTCGATTTGTGCGGCGTGTCGCGACCTGGCGGATGACCCGTCCGACCAGGCGATTCGGGATGCTTTGGCCGATGGGCTCCCCAAAACGCTTACGGTGTTGGAGCGTCGCCTCAACAATGCGTTGTTGTGCGATATCCCCCGACAACTGATGAGGGCGAGCTGGGAATTGGCCATCGACTGGCACTTGACGCCGTACTACGGCGAACCCCAGAAGAGCCGGAACGAACTGTACTACGGGCCACCCCGCCAGGGAACGAAGAAGTTTCACGCCTATGCCTCGGCCTGCATCGTCACCCGCGGTTATCGTTACACCGTGGCGCTGACTTACGTGCGGCGCCACGAATCGACCGTCACCGCCCTGAAGCGACTGCTGGCAAGAATTCGCGAAATCAAGCTGAAAATCAAGCGAGTTCTGCTGGACCGGGCCTTTTTCAATGTGTCGGTCGTGACCTTTCTGAAAGCGGAAAAACTGCCGTTCTTGATGCCGGTCATGTTCCGCGGGCGGAAGCCGAAAAAGATTCGCAAGAAAAGTTTGCACTAGCTCAGGCGGCAGGCAGCGGGTTGGTATCAATACACGATGAAAAGTGGAAAGACGGAGGCCACGGTACGGGTCTGCGTTGGCTTTCGTCGGCATCGCAATCGCAAGGACAAGCAGGTGAAACAGAAACTGCTGTTCGCTGCCTGGCGCGTTGGTGGCACTCCCGTCGAGATTCGGGAACGCTATCGTCAGCGGTTCGGCATCGAAGCCAGTTTTCGACAACTCCGGCAGGCTCGCATCCCAGGGAGGACCGATCTGCGCGGGCTCAATTGGGAGGCAGGAGTTATGCACACGGTATTGGAAAGCTTGGACATTGGCGAGTTGAAGGGTGTTCGGTCGGGGGGAATGGGGAGGTTGCTGAAATGTGGGCCGAATTGTTGGACGTCGATGTAGCGGGAAGAAACGGGGGCTTACGCCCCCCGCTCGCCAGGAGTATGGTCGCCAGGAGGACGACTCCAGCGTCGTTTTTCCCAACGATCATGCGCTCGACGATCCGGCCTTGCTGGAGATGCGGCTGGCTCGGCCGCAGCGGGAGATCGATCTGGAGGCGCTCGATTATCATCTCCTGGGCTACT
>JAIOPX010000074.1 GCA_021413705.1 Planctomycetota bacterium
TGGGCGCTGCGCCATCGGGCCGGACCGGTCACGTTCGTAGAACGCCAAGTGGCTCATGTCTGGGGGGCCAGCGTCATCGCCAGCGTCGGGCTGTTCGCCATCGAATGGATCCTGGGCATGCCGGTTCTCATGCTCTCACCCGTGCTGGGGCTGATCAACGGGATGGTCTTTGCGGTGAAGGCGGGTATCCTCAGCGGCGAGTTTTACATTCACTCGGCCGCGCTGTTCCTTACCGCCGGCGCGATGGCCGTGGTGGCCCGCTATCACACGGCCTGGGGCGTCCCGGACTTCGGTATCACGCTGTTCGGCGTCGTCTCAGCGATCGTCTTCTTCGTGCCAGGTTGGAAATACTGGCGCCGGCGCGGGTTAGCTGAACGCCGTTGAGTGCGGGGACTGTCCCAATTTTGCCCCAGCAAAATGGGACTGTCCCCTTGAGGCACCCGTAGCCTTCGAGGCACCCAGTACGCACAGGGGGACAGGCCCATTTTTCGGAATGTCAGTTTGTCGAAAGCATAAGCGCTGCGTCCGAAAAATGCTCCAGTCCCCGAACTGTTCCGCTTTCGCTACAACGTCAACGTGCGGCTGCCCCAGACGCGAGCGACTATTAGCACGGCGACGGCGGCCAGCACCATGATCAACGACACGGCGACGGCACCCTGGATGTTGGCCACCGATTGCTCAAGATAAACGGTCGTCGAGAGAACTTCGGTCTTCATCCGCGTGGTGCCAACGAAGATTAACAGCGGGCCGAACTCACCCAACGCGCGCGCCCAGGCCATGGTGCCGGCGGTGAGCATTCCCTGCCGGGCCTGCGGCAAAACTACGCGCCCAAAAGCCTGAGCGCGGGAACAGCCCAGCGTCATGGCCACATTTTCCAGCCGGGTGTCGATCTGGTCGAAAGCGGCCCGCATGATTCGCACGGCAAAGGCGGCCGCGACCATAAACTGCGCCAATACCACTCCGGGAGTCTGGTAAACGAAGAACTTGCTTGCCCTGTCGATGCCTGGCAGTTGAAATAACATCAGCAAGCTCAATCCGACCACCAGCGGCGGCAGGACGATCGGGATATCGAGAATGGCGTCGAGCAAGCTCCGGCCCGGAAAACGGAACCGGGAGAGTGCGTAGCCGATCGGAACCGCAACCATCACGGAGAGGATGGCCGTGAACAGGCAGGAGACCAACGTCAACTTGATGGAGTACTGAATCTTAGGATCCGCCATCGCCGCGACTAAATGGCCGATAACAGGCCAGCCTCCGTCCGGCGCAGGTGAACGAGCCAAATAAACGACGTCCGCCACCAGCATCCCCACCAGCAGCAGCACGTAAGTGCCCCCTACGACGCCGATCGACAGGTACAAGAACATGTCCGACCCGACACGATGGGGTTCGCTCGATTCACGCTGTTGCGGAGCCGGGCCCATCATGGCTGCGAGCCTTGGATCGAGCTCTTCGAATCTGCTGCCGATGGCTTTTCTTTCGACGTCGTCCCTTGGACGCCAGCCACGGTTTTCGTCGTCGTATTCTTGGCCGGCTCGTCGAGCCGCCAATGAAACCCGGCCGTTTGAAAATGGTCCTTCGAGCGAGTCACCTCTTGATAGAGTCGGCGCGACAGTTCCTTGTGCTTGCTCGAGCGCGCGATGCTAAACGGCTGCACTGCTTTGCTGGACGGGATGTCGATGCGAATCGTGTCGATCTTGTCCGCCTCGGCCATCGTGTCGGTGGCATACGCCAGCGCCGCGTCGGCCGACCCCGTGACGACGGCCGGCACCAAGGCCGCGGAAGAAATTGTCTCCGTGACCACGTTATCCTGAACATGCCTGGAAAGTTTCTCGGCCTCCAACATCTTCTGGGTCAGCGCCCCGATCGTGCATTTCTCTGCTTGCCCCACCGCCAAACGGATGTTCGGCTTGGTCAGATCCTGCAATGTTTTGATGTTCTTCGGATTCCCCTTGGCCACGGCGATCACAATATCCGTGTCGGAAACATTGACCGCCTCCTGAAACAGATCGGCCACGTTCTGCAAATAGAAAACGTCACAGGCCATGTAGGTGTCTGGAAAGCCAGGGCTTCCGTCCTTAATGAGGCCCCGCATCTTCCCGGTCAGCGTGCCGCAGCCATCGTATGAAGTGATGACTCGCACGCCTTCTCGCTTCTGGAAAGCATCGATGATCGGCTCCACCGCCCGGCGGTTGACCGAACCGCAGAAAAACACGATCTCCGGGGCTTCCGCCCAGGTGTCACCATCCGCCACGTCGAAGCCGTGTTTCTTAAATACCAATAAACCCTTGTCTGCCGCTGTGAGATAACGGGCGAACTTGAGCGCCGATGTGGGGCGCTGGCTACACTTGAGCACCGCCAAAGTGACGTGCGCCAACCCGGCGTTCAATTCGGGTGTCTCCACCGCCTCCAGGTCAGGGTATTGATAGAGTGTGTTGTCCCAGACGATGGCCGCATCGGAGGCTTTGAGCTTCACGCTGTTGGCCGCCTCGTTGACAGTCGCTTGAAAGACGCCACTTTCAGTAACACGCCTTTCCAATGCCTCCCAGATACCGGATTTTCGCATCAGAGTTCGAGTCATATCGCCAATCGCCGACTGATCGGGATTGCCCAATGCGGTCTTCACATCATCGCGCAACAGATCCTGAATCTTCGTTATGTGCTTCGGATTGCCTCGAAGGACGGCGATGACGGGTTTTTGCGTGGCCACCGGGATCGTCTCTTCGACCAAACCCTTCTGGCGAGCCAGTTTGGTAAACTTGTCGTCGGCGGACAGGAAAATATCTCCTGTTTTGCTGATCTCGATCTGGGCCAGCAGGCTCTGTGATCCTCCCGCCTGAATCTGAATGTCTTCGCCATACTCCCGTTTGTAATCCGCGGCGATCTTCTCGACGACCAGCCGCTGGCCGGCCGCACAGTAAACCATGAGCCCCCCCGCTGTGCGGTCCGAGCTAGGCGCGGTTTTGCCCATCGACCAGAGCATCCAGCTCAACACGGCCAGCGAAGCAAATCCGCCGATCAATAACAGGTAGAAACTATTGACGGCGCCACGACGCTCGCAGGCGCGAACCGCTGCAAATATTCTGTATGTCCAACTCATTTCAATGTTCTCTCTTCCTCTTCAATGATTCACACGGCAGCGGCGGCTGCGCCGACCAACCGCCCAGCCTCCATATTCAGACACTCGTCCGCCCGAGCAGCCGCTTCCGCTTCGTGTGTCACCAGCAACACCGCGCCGCCAGCGTGGGCGAACGACGCCAGTTCATCGAGCACGACCGCGGCGCTTTGCGCGTCGAGATTCCCCGTCGGTTCGTCGGCCAGGATCACTTGCGGGCGATTCAGCAGCGCTCGAGCCAGCGCGGTGCGCTGCCGCTCTCCCACGGATAACTGGCTGGGTCGATGCGTGACGCGGTCGCTGAGCCCGAAACGATCGATCAACTCGTGTGCCCGGTGAGCAGTCGCCGGCGTGGCGTCGGTGCTCAGTCCTAGCGTGGCGGCCAAAACATTCTCCAGCACGCTCAGATACGGCACGAGGTGAAACTGCTGAAAGACAAAGCCCACTTCACGAGCCCGCAATGCCGCTCGTTCCTCGGGAGACAAGGCATAAATGTCGATGTTGCCCCAGCGAACGCTCCCTCCATCGGGTCGAAGCAGCCCGCCAGCGGAGAGCAGCAGCGTCGATTTTCCACATCCGCTCCGCCCCTTGAGAGCCACAAACCGCCCCGGCGCCAGTTCCAAAGAAACGGAACTCAGCGCAGCCACCGCGCGGCCGTCCACTTCGTAGGATTTCGAGACGTCGTTGATGGAGAGTAGCATGTCAATTATCCCGCAGCACTATCGCGGGATCTTCATTCGCCGCCAGCATCGCAGGTAGCCATCCGGCCAGCACGGCCAATAGCGGGCCGACCAACAACAAGCCAACCAGCATCTCCGGCACTAGCAGCGAATGGTCGGTCCGGCTCCCTGCCCAGGCCGCGGCAGACAATACACCGATACCGTAACCCAGTGCCGCACCAGCCAGCCCCACCAGCGCCGAACGGGCCACGAACAGCGCGAAGATCTGCCGTGAACGGGTTCCCAGTGCCCGCAAGATGCCGATCTCCACCCGTCGCTCGCGAACATTAATCAGCGCCAACAACCCCACCATCACGCAGGCCACCACGATCATCAGCGGCAGCACAATGGCCGTCATCGCTTGCAATCGGCCGAGAGTGGCCGTGGCATCCTCGCGGATTCGCTTCATCGTCGTAATGCCTTCGACCTGGATCTTTTTCAGGTCGTCGTCTCCCTGCTTGATAATGCTCTTCAGTCGGGCCTGGCCTTGCGACTCCACCTGGTTGCGGGCCTTGGCCCGGGCGATGGCCTGCCCGGAAACTTCGATCACCTGCACCTTGTCACCCAGCACAGAGGAAATGTCCTTCTGAATCTCCGCCAGACGATCGACCGTGGCGCAATTGCATTCCAAACCCTGGATCATGTTGATCCGCCCAGTCATGTCCAGCATCTCCTGAATCGTCTTGAGGTTGATCCAGGCGGTGATGTCGTCCTTGTTCCCCTGGGCTGGATACACCTTATCCACGCGGAAGTTCTTGCCGCGCAGCGTTACCTCATCTTTGGGCTTGAGATTCAGTTCGCGAGCCAGCGTATCGCCGACAAAGATCGCTCCGACGGGGACCGAGTCTCCCAGCGGTTTCTGCGGATCGAGATGGGCCTGGGGCACCACGTCGGCCACACCCATCAGCAACAGCGACCGGTTCTTCTCCGGCCACTCGACCTTGCGAATCAGCGCCGGTCGCAAGTGGCGGATCGTAAACATGTCCCCCTTCTTGGCCAGCTTGTGAACATATTCTTCCGGCATCGTCTTTTCAGCAAAATTGGCGGCATAAAATTCCGTCAAGTTCTGCTCGGCCGGCAGGATAAAGATGTTAAAACCCAAGTCTTTGGTGATCTTGCGAATTTCGTCGTCCAATTTGCGGACGGCTTGCTCATGAGTTTTTTTCGCCTGGGCCACTTGCACCGCTTGTCCAGCCTGAAATGTTTCCATTTGCCGCTTGAGCTGCGACTCTTGGTCCGCTAACTGAATGGAGGTCTGCGTCTGATAGGCGCCCAGCAGCGCGACCACGCCCACGCTTCCCGCCGCGGCCACCGCCACCGCCAGGAGCCCAATGGCAAAGTTCAGCTTGCGATGGGCGATCTCGCGCCATAGGAGCGTATGAATCTTCACGACCCGGCCCCTCCGCGATTCCTCAACCACAACGAGCCCACCACGGCCAACAAGATGCCGACGCCGATCACGATGGCCACGATCGGGGCCAGAAACAAAGTGGGCGGGTTGTTCGTGTCGGCCACACTCGGTCCCGCTGCCATCGGCGCGGGCCGCGAGTCGGCCAGTTCTTTCGGCTTGTCGGCAGCGGCGGTCGGTTCGGTAGCGGCGGTTGTTGAGGCCGGCGACAGAGCGACGGGCGTGACCGTTTTCAGCCCCAGCTTTTGCGGCAGCGGCGGTGCGGCTCCCGCCGGCTTCGTATCACCGGCCGGCTCAACATCGACCACCAACACGCCCAGGCCGCTGAGTTCCGGCAGCGGCTTGCTCACATCGGAACGGCCCCCGACCAGGTTGTCCCAATTGGCGGCCAACAGCAGATCCACACCAGGATTGTCGTGCTTGATCTGGCACGAACAGCGTCCAACCAGGAAACGGCTGTTCTCTTCCATCTGCTGGGAACTGATACCCTTGCCGACCAATGCGAAACAGGCCCGGCCGCGGCCGAACACGGGCATGACGATCGGCTCCTTGAGATCTTTCAAGTCCGCTTCGCTCGCCAACAGCATGGCACGAAACGCCTCTTCGTTGGCATCTCCAGGCTTAAGTCGCAACAGGGAGAAATCAATCTTCAGTTCCACCTTGGTTTCGGGTTTGAAAAACTCATCGGCCTCCAGCACCGATTTTTCCGGGAGTTTGAGTTCCTTGGACAGCCTCGCCAGTTCCTTTTCGATGACGGCCACGGCCGCGTTGTCCTGCTCTGCATTGCCCGTGTCGAGCATGATCCAGACGGCAGAGTGGCCGGTGGTGAGCCGGCGGACGAGTTCCTGGCGGGCCGGCGAATCGACCAGCCGGTCGATGTTCTCTGCGGTGAGCGGCGCGGTCCAGATCGGCGTAGCATCGGGTTGCGAGTGGGGCTGGCAGACGGTAATCAGCGGGGCCGTGAGCGTCTCATATTTTGCTTGCAGCAGTTTCAAGGTGGGGTCATCGGTCTTGGCCGCCAAATCGACTGTCAACACTTGCAGGTTGGCCGGCTTCGCCGGTTGATCGGCAGCCACTTCAATACGACGGATCAATGTCTGTTGCTCTTTGGTCAGCGGCGATCGATGCACGACCATGATCTGATAGGGATCAGGCGACCAGCGCTCCAGGGCATAGCGAAACACGGGAATCTCGCAGGCCATAAGCGGCTGGGCTGCATGATGCCAACTAACGCCGGCCAACGTCGCCGCCAGAACAAGAATCATGGCGGAGCGCCGGGGCCGTCGTCGCAACTGAGAACCATCGTTTCGGTTAGTCATGTTCCCATTTCTCCTGCCGGCTGATCGCCGCGGTATTGGTTCCGCTTCTCTATTCTATTCGTCGCGCACATATCTATTCTATTCGCCGCGATATCACGGTTTACGGCTCCGGAATCAATTCTACTCCGCACAGCAATGCCCCATACGGGGCGGCCGACTTGGACTTCAACAAAATCGTCACCTTATCCTGGGCAACGACACCCTTGATCTCGCGCACGATCCCCCGCCTCGGCCCACCCGCCTCCTTGACGATATCCAAATTCTCAATCGGCGGCCGATCCGCCACCTGCACGTCGAACACACGTTGCCCTGGTTGAATGTCCTCCGGCTCCGCAAAAAACAGCCGCAATGTGTATTTGCTGCTTTCCTTGGCGGCGGCGTTCTTGGCCGGATCGCCGTAGTTCAGGTTGATCGTGACCGATTCGACATCGCCTACCCAGGATGACGCCACCCAGGGGAGCTCGCCGGAATAACCTGCTGCGTGGCGCCGATAGTAGGGAGCCGTATCTGGCTTGACCTCGATGGCGACTGCGGGAGAATCGCCACCCACCGAGGGCCACTCCAGCCACATCGTGCCACTACCACTGCGGCGATCTCCGGCTGCGCCGAAATTGACGCCCAGTTGGCGGATGCGTCCTTCCAGTTGATTATACCGATTGTACGTCCACATTTCGTTCTCGGGCATGTGGACCAGCCCCAGTGACGTTTGATTCTGATACGAGCAACTGCAGGTGCGCGTGTAGTCGGGGGCATTGAGGATTCCCCCGGCCACGACGAGGTTCGAAGTGCAACTCGATTTGAAGCCGCCGAAGTTGCCGGTCCCGCCATGCCCTGCCAGATCGTAGAACCCCGCCGCGCCGCTGCGGAACGTCAGTAGGTTCTCGCTGGCGACGACGCTGTTACAACCGTACTTGCGGGTGACTTGCATCGGCTCGTTGCGCCCCGTCAGCGGATTGGCCAGCAGCACGGGCGCACCGTCGATCAACGAGTACGCGCCGGACGATGTCCCCTTGGAGGGAACATTGGTCAGGATGGTGTCGTTGTGCAGGATGCAGGGACCGGCATAGGCCCGGGTGAGATCCTGCCAGAGCACTTTGCCGTTCTTGGCGTCATAGGCCACCATCCCTTTGTCAACTTCGTCCGCCAGTCGGTCGCTGTTGTGGGCGCCAGCTTGCAGGAGCAGATCGTGTTTTTCTGAGTAGCCGAGCCACGTGCCAAAAATATCTTTCTGTTGCCGCCACAGTTCGCTGCCGGTTTTGGAGTCGAGCACCAGGATTCGGTACGCCGGCGGTTTTTGGCCGCGTCGCTTGATTCCCCCTTCGATGCTGGTGGGCAATCGATCGAGGCAATACACCTTGCCCCCGCCGGCCACGATGCCGTTGTGAATGAAGCTGCAATCCGATTTGACGCGCCACAGCACTTTGCCGGTGTGCCGGTCGAAGGCCACCAGTCCGTCACTGGCGGAGAGATTCAAGATGCCCAGATTTTTGCGCGAGGCAAGATCGGCCGGTTGTTCGCTGTAGTGGGCAAAGCCGGCTCCCCCGAGCAGAATGTCGCCGTAGACGCCAATAAAGCCCCACAGCGGCGGCGCAACTTGGCCTTCCCCCTTGGGCATCTCGATCTTCCGCATGGTTTCGCCCGTCGCCGCGTCGAGGACTTCGCAACGGCTGCCGAGTACCAGGTAGACTTCCTTTTCCGTGGCCACATAATTTGTGCCGCGGCCGTTGGCGCCCGGGATGTGCTTCTGGTTGTAGGCGGTGCTTAAAGGCGTGTCCTTGTAAGAATCGTCAAAGTAGACGCCATCGTTATCCAAGCCCTCGATGGTTCGCTTCCACAGCACGCGGCCGGTGTAGACGTCCCGGGCACTCAGGCAATCCATCCCTTCGATAAACAGCCGGCCGCCAATCACTTGTTGGGGCGGGCCGTGGCCGTGGCGGGGCAAGACGTCGAGATTGGAGCTGCCCCCGAACCATAACACACCTAGCGGCAGCTTGACGCGGCGGTCGTTCGATTTGACCGTGTTGGCGATGTCGCCATATTGGTGCGTCCAATCAGCGGCGCCGGGCAGTGAGCCGTCTCGGAAAACCATGAGATCCTTGCCCGGCGCCGCGACCCTGGCTTGCGGCATCTTGGCAGCCTCAATGGCCGCCGCCAGATCCGCAGGCGCATCGCAGATTGCCAGCGCGCTGCCATAGGGGCGGACCGATTCGAACATGGCTGCCAGAACTTCAGGCTTCGCACACTCCGCAGCCATCGATCGGCCGACAACCACCATGCTGGCGATATACGGCGGCGCGGCGAACGATTTGGCATCACCCTGGTGAATGGCGACTCGCTTGCCATACAACCCCGCGGCGTCGAACTGCTTTCGCAGCGGAGCCACTTTGGCGGCATCAGGATCAACCGCCACAATGTGCAGCTTGGACTCGCCCACCACCGCTTGCAGCAAAGCCGGATCGTCGATGCCAAACCACAGCGCATACCCGTCCTTGGCCCCACCACGCGCTATCAACTCTTTGGCTTTTGCAGAAGTCTCGGCCGGCGGCGCGGCTGGTGTCACAGCTTCTGCCACCGGTTCTGCGCTGCCGGCTTGAGGTCCAAACACCATGATCCGCCCGTCGAGCGTGACGGCCACCAGCCGATCGGCTCCGGCCAGCAGGCGCAACACTTCTCCCTCGACAGGCTGCGACCAAACGGCCTTGCCTTCCGTATCGAGCGCGGTGATCTGCTTCTTGCCGGCGGCATAGATGCGGCTGCCCGCACGAATCAAGTCACCGCTGCCGTCGGCGGGCACGTTAAATGCAAACTTGCCCGCCGCGACCGATATCTTTTCCCCTTCGACCATGGCCTTGCCACCATCGAAGAGTACGGGTTCCTGAACGCGCCCCTTCTTCGACGGCTTGCCGCTGGCAAGATCGCAGACCGCCGTCTCCCGATACCGGGTATGCACATAGTAATTCTTCTCGTCCGCGCAGACGAACGAACCGCCAATGCCTTTTTGAACGAAATGGAAGTATTGAAACTGACCGTTGGAGCGTTCGTAGGCGGCCGGCGCACTGCGCCCCCCCGGGATCAGTAGCAATTTTTCTGTGGCCACGAGCGCCCCCTGCGGGCCTACGCCGGCAAAGGATGGCGACCCATGCGGTTGGAGAATGAACTGAGCGCCGGTGCCATCATTGACCCACTGCACCTTGCCAGTTTCGGCATCCAGCGCATAGATAAATGTCCCCATCATCGGCCAGATGCTGGCGGCGAAATAGACCTTGCCGTCGCGCACGACCGGGCCCCCCCGGGCAGGCCACGACGAGATGACTCGCTTGTTGCCCAGTGCCTTGCGAGCCCCCGGCGCGCCGCGAAACTTCCAAACCACGGCGCCATCGGCCACATTGAGGCAATACAACCAGCCATCGTCGCTGGCTACATAGAGTTTTTCCTTGAAAGCCGCCGGAGGCAATCGCACCGGGCCATCGCAGTAGAATGTCCACAGTTCTCGCCCGGAATCAATATCCAGGGCCACGACTTTATCGCGATCGTTAAACGGCACGATCAATCGCCGGCCGACGATTACCGGTTCGAACACCCGGTCGTAGGGCATCAGGTCGTGATTCAGCGGATCGTCCCACACCTGCTCGCGAGGCGTATACTTGCGCACCCAGGAGAGCTTCAGATCGGCCGGCAGGTCGTCGGGCGAGGCGGCCGTTCGACCCGCGTCATACCGCCATTGGGGCCAGTCGCCGGCCAGGGCAGGAGAGGCGATGAGTGACAATCCAACCAATAGCAACAGCATCAAAGAATGTGTGCAACGCTCACCCCTGAGCCCTGGCTTGCACCTTCTTCCCGTGTGCCACTGGCTCTGCCAGTGCTGATGGGCCGAAACTACCCAACACTTGTTGTTCTTGCCAGTTATTCCAGAGACCAAGCATTCGGCAGCACTAGACATCGGCACAGCTTCATCCGGGCAGGAGGGAATGGGTGGCTGGACGGTCGGAAACCAAGGCGGGCAGCGCACTTATCTATCCTAATGGGTAGGGTGTGAAATGGCCAGTCTGCGAGGGTTGCTGGATGCCCTGGAAAGCAGCCCAAATGAGCCAGCCCCCTCGCCACTGGGGACGCGAAATGCACGCAAAACCGCGGGAAGTTTCTTGCCCCGCCACGGAGTGGTTAATCAGGCCAACCAGCCACGGTTTGGCAGAGGGCGGGATTGCCCGAAATCGCAGGACGCAAAAAGCGGGAATACAGCGATGTGGGACGTAGCAGTCATTGGGGGAGGCATCGCTGGCATGGCCACCGCCGCGCGGTTGCAAACCTGCGGCTTGTCGACGATCGTCCTGGAGGCCCACCGCCAAACTGGCGGCTGTGCCGGATACTACTGCCGTCATGGCTTCTCGTTTGACGTGGGGGCGACAACGCTGGTCGATTTTGAGCCAGGAGGCGTCGGCGGAGAATTGCTGCAAGCGATTGGCATGGAGCCCGTGGCGGCTGAAACACTCCCCGGTTACGTCGCCTGGCTGCCAGATCGGCAAGTGACTCTACATCGCGATCGCCCGCGCTGGGAAGCACAACGCCGCCTGCTGGGAGATTCCAAGTCCCATGTTCAATTTTGGGAATTGCTCGACCGATTGGCAGACACGTTCTGGCGGGCGAGCCGGCTGGGAGTCAAGTTGCCCATACGTTCCTGCCGCGACGCCTGGCGCGCGTGGCAGACGATCCCGCTGCACAATCTGCCGCTGGCACGCTACGCGCGCTGGACACTGGGAGACGCGTTGCGTCGGTATGGTTTACGAGCCGACAAGCCACTGGCGGGTCTGTTGTCGATGCTGGTGGAAGACACGGTCCACAGTCAGGTGGATGATGCGCCCTTGATCAACGCCGCACTGGGCATCACAATCCGCGGCGCAGGGTTGATGCGGGCTTGCGGCGGAATGCGCGGATTCTGGCGGCCGTTTGTGGCGCACTACAAAGCGGCTGGAGGCGAACTGCGGCTCGGCGTGCTCGCACATCGCGTCACCGGTCGTTTTGGCGATTTCAACGTCGAAACTTCCCAGGGGAATATAGCAGCCCGCCAAGTCGTTGCGGCGGTCCCTGTCTCTCTCACGGCCCACATTGGACCACCTGCGGTTGCCACGAGCCTGAAGCGCTATGTGCAGCGCGACGCCCCGTGCCAAGGGGGCGCGATCGTCGTCTCCCTCGGCGTTCCCGAGATCGAGGTCGCGTGCCAAAAGTTCACTAATCATCAGCTCCTTTTCGACTACAACCTGCCGCTGGGCAATGGCAACAACATGTTCGTATCGGTCTCCTCACCCGGAGATATCGCCAGCGCTCCAGCCGGATATCGCGCCGTTATGCTCTCAACGCATTGCGATCTGAGCCCTTGGGAAAACTTATCGCCTCAAGAATACCAGAGTCAGAAGCAGGCCGCAGGCTGCCGTCTCGTGGAACTGGCCAGACGCGTATATCCAGAACTAGCCCGTCATGCCGTGGTACAAGAAACCGGCACGCCACGCACTTACCAGCGATTTACGCATCGCCCGCGCGGTGCCGTGGGGGGTGTGCGCCAATCACTGCATAACGCCAATCAACACGCGGTTCCCTATGAAGTCGGCTGTCGAGGATTCTGGCTGGTCGGAGATACGACCTGGCCCGGCCTCGGCACGGTCGCCTGTGTCTTGGGCAGCCGCCATGTGGCGGAAGGCGTGTTGCGAGAGCGACGTCGGACCTGCAATCGCACCTTGCGGCAGTTCGATGGCACTCAAGTTCCGAGCCATCACCTGCCGGAACTTTCTCGTCGCCTCGATCCGATACTTCGCCAGGCGGGCGTTGAGCCCAGGCGCGTTCCATAGTGGCGAACTGACCAGCGGGAAAGACTTGATGCGAATTATTTTGCCAGGATCATCCAATAACCCATCCCAAACACGCCGATATCGATCACCATATGACTCAGCCAGGCCATCCATAGGCGACCGCTGCGCTCGTAAAGCCAAGCCCAGAAGGCGCCTCCTACAGCCACGCTTACGCCGGCCAGCCAGGCTAGCGGAGAGCCCCAGCCAAAGAAGAGGCCCAGCACCAGCACATGATGGGCAGCGAAGGCGATGCCGGAGATGATCGCGGCGGGAGCCAGCGGAGTCAGTCGCCGTAATTGGCGGAAGGCAAACCAGCGCCAGTAGTATTCCTCCAGGTAGGAATGAATGACACTGTAGAAGAAGCCCAGCAGGGCATAACGCAACGGTGTAGTGATGCCGTAGTGGAGAATCTTTTCCCGGATCTCCCGGCCGGCCACGTCGAGATACCCTGCCGGCAGCAGCCAGAGCCCGCCTGCCACGCCGATTACGGCCACGGTCGGCAAGGAGAAACCCAAGGCGATGGCCAGCGATCGGCCGAGTGAAAGGGGTGCGTCCTGGGTGTCGTTCGCGATACGCATTCCCTTGAGCCATAGCCACCCTATCCACAACAGGGGCATCGCAAACTGCAAGACTTTGCCGCCGCTGTAGACTACCTGTTGCACAATCTGCGGTGCACCCGCGACACCGACAAAATAGACGTAGGTGTACGCTACCGGGTAGGTTAGCGCCACGATGGCCACCAGTGCTCCCAGCCGGTCTGGTGGATTGTTAACGCTTGGCGCTTTCGAGCCACCATGCTCCGCTCTGTCGTAGCGCGATTGGATTGGATTCTCCATACGTTCCTTGTCAGTCATTACTTGGCAGGGTTTTGGGGAGCATGATTCGTGCGACAGAGATGGAGTACTCGCGTGGGTTGATTGTACAGAAATTGGTATGCCACGGTACAATGAGCAGCGCAGGCCCGCATCTTCAGTGTAAAATGAAGCATCCGGGACTTCGCCTCGCAGGAGGCTCGGCTCCAGTCCCGGCCACCCTTTCCCGCAGAGCTTTCCATGACTTCCGAGTTGGCCGTTGTCGCTGAGTTCTGCTCCCCGGTGGAAGCTACCGTGTTTCAAGAGGAGTTGGAGGAGGCAGGAATTGCCTGCTATCTGGATAACACGCAGGTCTCGGATGCCTTTGGGCAGCTTAAGGCGCTGGGGGGCGTCAAGATCCAGGTGGCCACCCCAGATCGCGAGCGAGCGGAACAGATCATTGCTGCCGTTCGGCTGCGGGCTCAGCAGGCAACCGGTGCGGAGGTATTGGCTGCGCGAACCGCGCCGGCCCATCATTGGACCTGCCTGCAATGCGGGGAGTTTGTCGAGAACAGATATCAGGTCTGCTGGTCATGCGGCGCCTCGCGCGAGGGAGTGCCCGACCCGGAGTTCCGCAGAGCCGATGACACGGGTGGGGACGATTTCTCGGGCGATTATTTCCAAGAGCCCGGCGAGACTTCCGGTACCGGCTTTCGCTTGACGGTTGCTGTGGTGCTGTTGATCCTGGGCACGCTCGTCTTTCTGGCCGATGCCGTCCGAGGACACTCCGAATGGCTCAGCATTGTGGTGTGGCTAGCCATGTGGGGCGTGGCGGCGGCACTGTGGCCCAAAAAGGAATCGGGAAACGAGTCTTAGAGTATGCAACTTCTCACAATGCCCCCCGGGCAGGGGTGAGGCGGTTTCCCATGACCCACGCTTGGCCAAGGCCCATCAGGGAGACTAGAATCACCAGCTTCCCTCCCACCGCCGACGGAATATGTTGGCGACCCTGGCTATTCTGATATTTCAGAGGATACGGCGCGCGATGAACGATCCGGCGGATTCGGCAAACGAGACCAACCAGACTGCTGCGGTTGAGCAGCAGCAAACCAGCGCATCAGGCAGCCCCGAGGCCGCACAAGCGGATCGGCCCCGCGCTCGTATCAAGATTGGCTCGCAGCGACAAGCTTCGGGTGTGTTCCGCACCAAGTCGCAGTTTGCACCGCCTCAGGCTGAAGCGCCAAAGCGGGAATTCCAACCCGAAGCGTCCGCGAGGAATCCGGCGGCGACGCAACAGGGAGACGTGAAAACAAGTGATTCCGCCAAGCCCGTTGAGTCACAGGCGAGTGAGGGTGTCGAGCCAACCCCCGGCGACTCGCCCACCACGGCGGGGCCGAGCCCGGGGGCTAAGACGGCGGAAACTGCGCGAGATGTTCCACACATTCCTGTGCCGCGTTCGGAGCCGATACCGAAGCCGAGTGTGCGCGACGCATTCACGGACGACATGGAGCAGGAGCTTGAGGCCGCCATGGGGGGCGTGGGGCTGGATGCCATGCTCACACCCGGGGCCAGCACATCAGGTGCTGAACTGGAGGCCGACTCGCTGCATCGCGGTCGCGTGCTGTATGTCCGCGGGTCGAATGTGTTTATCGACCTCGGCGGGCGGAACCAAGGACTTGTGCCGGCGGCCCAATTTGAAGTCTTGCCGAAACCCGACGATGTGTTGGAAGTCTCCGTGCGAAAGTTCGATGCGGCCGAAGGGCTCTACGAACTCTCGGTGCCCCATGCGGCCGTTTCGGTTGCCGGCTGGGACCAGATCAGCGAAGGGATGGTCGTCGAGGCGGCCGTGACTGGGCATAACTCCGGCGGCCTGGAAGTGGAAGTCAACAAGCTGCGCGGGTTCATCCCCATCAGCCAGGTTTCCATCTACCGCGTGAAAGTTTTGGCGGAGTTTGTCGGCCAGCGGCTGACCTGCGTCGTGACCGAGGTGAATCCTCAGGCCCGGAATCTCGTGCTCAGCCGCCGCGCGATGTTGGAGCGCGAACGGGCGGAAGCCAAGACCAAGCTGCTCGAAGAGCTCGACGTCGGCCAGATCCGCGACGGTGTGGTAACGCGGCTCCAGCCGTTTGGCGCGTTTGTCGATCTCGGCGGCATCGACGGTCTGATCCACGTAAGTCAGATGAGTTGGGATCGCGTGGCCGACCCCAGCCAGGTGCTTGAAGTCGGGCAGAAGATCAAGGTCCGCGTCACCAAGATGGATCGCGATACCGGCAAGATCGGCCTTTCCTATCGCGAAAGCTGGGAAAACCCCTGGGACTCGGCAGAGCGAAAGTACACGCCCAAGTCAAAGGTGTCCGGCACGGTTTCCAAGCTGACTGATTTTGGCGCGTTCGTGAAGCTGGAGCCGGGTATCGAAGGTCTGGTTCACATTTCGGAACTAGCGCACCGTCGCGTGTTCCGCTCCAGCGACGTGGTGAAAGAAGGCCAGGAAGTGGAAGTGCTGGTGATATCGCTCGACAAAGAGCAGCAGCGCATCAGCCTGTCACTGAAAGCCCTGGAAGCCCGCCCCGAGCCCACCGGCAAGAAGAAGGAAGAAGAAGATCTGGCCATACCCACACCGATCCCCCAGCGCAAAAACCAAGGCCCGCTCAAAGGGGGCATCAGCGGCCCCAGCGGGGGCGAGAAGTTTGGATTGAAGTGGTGAGGCAGACATTATGAAAGCCAAACTCATTGCCTATTGGATCACTACGATCCTGTTCTGTGCGGCGATGGGTTTCGGTGGTGTGGCGGACCTGCTCCGCCACGAATCCGTCCGTGAGGTGCTGGCTCGACTCCACTACCCGGAGTATCTGGCCACGATACTCGGCGTGGCGAAAGTGCTGGGTGTGATCGCCTTGCTGCTACCCGGCACGCGGCGGCTGAAGGAATGGGCCTACGCCGGCTTCACATTCGACTTGCTCGGCGCGTTCGCGTCACACGCCTTTAGCGGCGATCCGATCAAGGAGATGTTTCCGCCGGTTATCCTCTTGGCGATCGGCGCCGCATCGTACCTGTTGCGCCCTGCATCGAGGCGTTTGCCAGATACACCGAAGGCGTAGATCAGGCTATTTGCCTGACGACTGCCGCTACGGGTCAAACCGAATCCCTTGCGCCAAGGGCAAATCGCTGCCGAAGTTAATCGTGTTGGTCTGGCGGCGCATGTAGGCGCGCCAGGAATCGCTGCCGGATTCTCGGCCGCCGCCGGTTTCTTTTTCACCACCAAAGGCGCCGCCGATCTCCGCGCCGCTGGTGCCGATGTTCACATTGGCCAGCCCGCAGTCGCTGCCGTCAGCCGCCATGAAGCTCTCCGCCTCGCGGACGTCGGTGGTGATAATTGCCGACGAGAGCCCTTGTGGCACGTCGTTGTGAATCCGGATTGCTTCTTCCAGCGCCTCATAGCGCATCACGTAGAGAATCGGGGCAAAAGTCTCGCGCTGGACAATCGGCGCGCCGGGCACGATCTCCACCAGCGCAGGCCGCACATAGACGCCGCCGGCCGGTACTCCCTGCGTGACGCGATCACCACCAATGACCCGGCCGCCCGCCGCCGTGGCCTCCGCCAGCGCGGCCTGCATCGCCTGCCAGGCAGCTTCATCGATCAGCGGGCCGACCAATGTCTCACTCTGGCGAGGATCGCCGATCGCCAACCGCTCGTAGACTTTTTTCAATCGCGTGAGCAATTCGTCGGCCCGGCTGTTATGAACGATCAGCCGCCGTAGTGTCGTGCAGCGCTGGCCGCATGTGCCGGCCGCGGCGAAGGTGATCGCCCGAGTGGCCAACTCCAGATCGGCCGACGGCGTCACGATCATCCCGTTGTTGCCGCCGAGTTCCAACAGCGACCGCCCGAGTCGCGCGGCCACGGCCTGTCCCACCGCACGTCCCATCGGCACCGATCCGGTCGCGGAAATGAGTGGCAGCCGAACGGCCGCCGCCAGAGCCTGCCCCACGTCGCGACCGCCGATCACCACGCTCGATAGCGCTGCAGGACATCCGGGCAAGCTACCGACTACGCCATTCACAATTGCCTGGCAGGCCAGCGCGCAGAGAGGCGTTTTTTCCGAGGGCTTCCAGACCACCGTGTCGCCACATACCCAGGCCAGCGCCGCATTCCAGGCCCACACCGCGACCGGAAAGTTGAAGGCGGTGATGACGCCGACCGGTCCCAGCGGATGCCACTGTTCCATCAAACGATGGGCCGGCCGCTCGCTCGGCATGGTTCGCCCTTCGAGTTGGCGGCTTAACCCAACCGCAAAGTCGCAGATGTCGATCATCTCCTGCACTTCGCCCAGCGACTCCGCGACGATCTTGCCTGCCTCCAGGGTGACCAGCGCCGCCAGATCTTCCTTGTGCTCTCGCAGGGCCATACCCAGGCGGCGGACGAACTCGCCACGCACCGGCGCTGGCACCATTCGCCAGGCGAGAAATGCCTCGTGCGCCGCTGCACTTGCCTGGGCGACATCCTCAGGCCGCGCTGTGCCGATCACTGCCAGTTCCGCTCCATCGATCGGCGAGCGTACTGCTAGCGGCGATCCAGATGCCGGGTGCCACTCACACCCGACTGCCAGCCCCGTCAGCCGTTGTGGCAAACCCAGCCGATTCAGCAATGTGCGAGTCTCGCTATTCATGACATCTTAAAGAATAGGAGTCGAACTCAAAAACGGCAAGCAGAAGATGTCTCTCTGTGTTCTCGGCGTCTCTGTGGTTCAAATTCCTGCGCGGTCAATGATCTGACGACGATTGATCACTCCCCAGCACCGCCCTCAACCGGCGCACCGCGCGGAGATAGCGCATGCTAGCCGCCGGCGGAGTGAGGTTCAGTGCCGTCGCCACTTCACTGTTCGACAGCTTTTCAAAATGCCGCATGACCACGATCTCCCGGTCCTGCTCGTCGAGTTCCTCAAGTGCCGCTTCGAACTTGGCGCGCAGCTCGTTGAGCACGGCCGCGGCAGCCGGAGTCAGTTCGTGATCGCAAAGCTGGGCGGCCAACTCCATGGTCGAATGATCGAGATGGGCCGGGGCCAACAAAGGCTGTTCACGATCGAGACTCCGTCGAGCGGCCACGCGGTGCCGGCGATGGGCATCGATCAACCGGTCATGCGCCATCTGCCGTAGCCAGAGATGGAACGGCATCACCGGCTTGGCCAGATAATCTTGCAGACGCCGGTGGGCCTCGATCAGCACTTCCTGGACGATGTCGCTGGCATCCACGCGGCGCATCAACCGCCGGTCCATCCGCATTTCGACCATCCGGCGCACGGCCTCCCGATGGCGGTCCAGCAGGCGGTCTACCGCCCCGTCGCGCCCCGCCCGGGCGTCCCCCAGCAACTCCTCCGTCTTGTCCGATTGCGGCCACATGGGGGATAGTATAGCAGAGAGGTTGGAGGCTTGAGGTTGGGAGTTTGGCCGGTCAGAGCTAACTTTGCGACTCGGCGCCTTGGCGTCGATAATAAACTCCTCGCCCAATTCTCCAGAGTCTGACTCATGGCAAGCCAAAACGATCATCTCCGCCAGCAGCTATTGGGGATGATCCAGGGTTTGCTGAGCGACGTAGAGACGGCCGAACTGCGGGAGCGGATCTGCTCCGATCCGGAGGTCGCCCGTGCCTACTCTGAAGTCTCGACCGAGGCTGACGCAATCGCCAAGGCGGCTCGGCTCGAAGGCTCCAAGGTGGAACTTCCCAAGATGCAAGCCACGCGCAGCAGGCCGGCTGCTTGGATGCCCTGGGTGGTCTATGTTGCCTTGTCGCTGCTGGTGGCGGTCACGTTGGGCGGGTATGTGTGGGATCGCTCCCAGCGGCGCGACGTGTCGCGGGACCACATGCGGCTCTTGGTGTCGGGGCCGGCCACGATCACGCCGGGCGTCGAGAGCCGCGTGACGGTGCGTACTGAATCGATCACCGGAGCGCCGCTGCCTGCCAGCATTGAACTGTCTCTCACTTTAATCACGACGGATGAAAAGGGAACCACGCAAGAGCGGCAATTGCTCAGCAGTGCCGACCGTGTCCGCCATAGTGACAGCACAGGCCAACCAACGGAATTCATCATTCCGGCGGATTTAACTTTTGCGAGTATCCACGGGCTGCAATCCCACGCTGCGCCATCATTGCGGCTGGAGGTACTAGCCCACAACGGACCGAACCACGCTCGCTTTAGCCGCGTCCTTTCGATCAAGCCAGAGCCTCAATCGACAAATCCTCAAAAGTAGAAGCGAAGAATACTAAACAGGAGGGCGCAGAGAAGCGCGGAGTCCGTGCAACTGCCTGACTCCGCGCTTCTCCGCGCCCTTCTGTTCAAACCCGCCTTCCTGTATTGTTCCGTTGAAGTACAGCGGGAAAGAATTTATGGGAACACTAATCAGCGCTAATCTACCCTAATCAGATTAGCGGTTATTAGCGCTGATTAGTGTTCCAAACCTTCTTCTTTGGTTCCCCCTTCCCTTCTCTGTGCTTCTGTGTCTCTGTGGTTCAAAGTTCTTTCAAGGAAATCATCATGCTCACCCGAGTGCTTGAACCTGAAGCGATGGACACGCCGGAGGAGGCGCTGGCTTACGACGCGATGGACCATGCGGAGGTCAATCGCCAGTTCGTCGACGATCTACTGTCGGCGGGCTTGGTAGATGCGCCCAAGATCGAAGTCCTCGACCTCGGCACCGGTACGGCCCAGATCCCGATCGAACTCTGCCGCCGCTGTCCGCAATTGCGAGTCGTGGCGGTCGATCTGGCCGACCACATGCTCCGCATTGCCCAGGAGAATGTGGCCAGGGCAGGCCTGGCGGATCGCATCACCCTTGAGCGTGCCGACGCCAAAACAAAAACCCTCTTCGCCGGGCGGTTTGCGGCCGTCATCTCCAACAGCCTGATCCATCACGTCCCGGAGCCGGGCGGCTTGCTGGTCGAAGCCGTCCGCGCGGCCGCCCCCGGCGCCCTGCTCTTCTTCCGCGACCTGCTCCGCCCACCGGACGACGCGGCGGTCAAACGGCTGGTCTATCAACACGCCCGGCAGGCCACGCCCCATCAACAGCAACTCTTCGACGACTCACTCCGCGCGGCGCTGTCGCTCGAAGAGATCCGGCAATTGGTGTTGGCCTTGCACTTCGACCGCCTCGGAGTGCGCACCACCAGCGACCGCCACTGGACCTGGACGGCCCGCAAGCCGAACCGCGCCTAGTGCTATGTCAGGTCTTCCTTTAAAGGATTAGCCGCAGAGCGCTAGCTCCCGGTTCCTCCGGCATAACATGGCATAACCCGAATGGGTTATATCTCCGCAACTCATCACGGGCTCCAATGACCGGCAGCTTTCTCCTCTGGAGTGAGCCCTTTTCTCAGCGCGATTCGGTCCATTTCGTAGTCCCTCTCAACAAGGAGCATGTTATGGGAATCCTCGAAACGGTGACGAAGACGATGTTCTCCTCGACCAGCGACAAGCCCCAGACAGAGCAGAGTGGGTTGCTCGGCGGCATCCTGGCGCTGATCAACAGTCCGCAGATTGGTGGCTTGCAGGGTCTGATGGACAAGTTCAAAGCGGCCGGATTAGGACAAGCCGCCGAAAGCTGGGTTGCCAACGGCCCGAACCCACCCATCACGGCCGACCAGCTCCGCAAGGCGATCCCCGCTGACCAGCTCAGCGGCATTGCGAAGCAGTTGGGAACGGATGTGGACGGCGCGAGCCAGCAACTGGCCGAATCGTTGCCGCACGTCGTGGACAACCTCACCCCCGACGGCAAGCTCCCCGCTGAAGAAATGGACCCAGCTGCCATGCTGGCGATGCTCAAGCAAAAGTTTTTCGGCTGAGCGGCCGCCAAGCGAAAGAGCGTCATACAACGCCCGCACCATCACTGGAGGGCGTGCAAGCCGAATTGTGCCCAGAGGTGCAGTCAATCGAATTGCCAAAGAGCCAGCAGGCTGGAGTCCAGGCTTCAGCCTGCTGTTTTGACGCGCAACTCCAGCCGCGACTTCCGTACAACAATCACCTTCCAAGCAAAAAGAAGATTCTTGAACAGAAGGGCGCGGAGGAGCGCGGAGTCAGGCAATTGTACGGACTCCGCGCTCCTCCGCGTTCTCCTGTCCACATTTTTTTCCTTGGGTTGCGGCCTTCGGGCTCCCCGCCCCATCCACCGCACGCCTCCCCGATCATGCTTGCCGACGCCCTACCTCACTCTCCTCGTGTTCTCCGGCGCAACTCCTTGCTATGCAATACGTTGCGAATTTTGTTCTCCGCTTGTTCTCCGCTTGTTCTCCGCTCTGTTCTCCCGATGTTCTCCCCTTTTCTTGGCCATCTGAGCAATCTGTGGACCCCCTCTCCACGGAGCAGCTACGGCGCGCACTCTCAGCGCACGTTTGAACCACTTCTTTTCAAACCGACTAGCTTTTCGTGCTTTCCTTGTTTTCGTATTTCGTCATTACCTTTCTTCTTTGCGCGCAGCATGTCCCGACGCGCCGGGGTCTTTGCCCCTTCGCGTCTTTGCGTCAAAACCACCCCCGCTACCCGATTCTCCTAACGCGCGCGTACCGCAGGCCAGTTGTAAATATGCTTGCAGCCCCGGCCTGTGAAGCCTAGAACTACCCCGATGCGATCCCTCGCGATCCGGCAGAGCATCGCTCAATAACAAGCGAGCCATGCTCCATGCCGGCGCCGTCGTATGCAATATTCACCCTACAGCAAACCCTGGCAAATGCAATACTTAAAAAAAGCCACCAGTGAGATTTGATGCGTTGAGAAAAAAAGATCGGTCGTTTTTCGCCACCGGCGAGCTTGCCTCAATGGCACTAAGCTTGAATATGCCAAGTATGGGTAAGTTCTTGCAGGATAATATGGTTATTGGCTGTTCGCCCCTGGTGAGCTTGCCTCACCAGAAGCGAAGTTTGGTAGCTTACTTGCACGTTGCGTCGCGCCCCGTTCACCTCCTTGCCGCCCGCCGCTCCGCGGCGGGCGGCAAGGAGGTGAACGAAAAGTATCGATGGATTGCATGTTTTTCGGCAAGCTCGAAAACTGCGTTTCCAGCGAGGCGAGCTCGAATGGCACATGGTTTAGCTGCAAAGTCTTTGGCGTTCTACATTTCGGGGGCGTGTCATGTGGGTATATCGATCCTTGCGGCGTTTGATTTTGCGTGGTTCATATCGGTCAGGCCGGTCTCCTACGGGATCGGTTGCGAT
>JAIOPX010000338.1 GCA_021413705.1 Planctomycetota bacterium
GCGCGGTGACGCCCCCTCCAAGCGCGAGCAGCTCATGACCCAGCGCGCCGAGGCATGGAAGCTGTATTACGCCGAGAAGTACGAAGACGCCCTCAAGGCCGCCGAACGCCTGGAGAAATCCGCCGCCGGCGACAAGGACCAGCGCGCTGCCCAGCTTGAAGCGACACACATTCTGGCCCGCTGCTACTGGTCCGGCGGCGACAACAAAGCCAGCCGGGCGGAAGCCCAGCGGCGTTGGAAAGAACTGGAGAAGGCGGATGACTACCTGGCCAACGCGGCGAGAGCGAAGATCGCCAAGGCCCTGATGCTGGAGGACCCCAAGAAGCCCGCCCAGACCGCCCAGGCCATCACGCTGCTTGAAGAGGTGCTGAAAAAGGGAATCCCTTACACCAGCACAGCCGAGGCGGCCGTGGAATTGGCCCGTCTGTACGTCAAGGAGAAGCGCTTCGATGATGCCAAGAAGGCGATGGACCTCGGCGAGGACTTCCTGAAGCGCCAGGTCAAAGTCGAGATGCCACAGGCGGAGGCCGCCCCGTTCCTCCAGGCACTCAAGGCGCTCAAGGCCCATCTCAAATACGATGCCACACCCGGCCTGACCGAGTTCGAGCAGGCCGAGAAGCTCCGCAAGGCCGGGAAGTTCATCGAGGCGATCCCGCTCTACCAGGGCATCATCAAGACCTATCCGGACAGCGACTACGCCCCGCACAGCGATCTGGCCATCGGCCAGTGCCTCATGGGGCAGAAGAAGCTGCCCGAGGCGGCGGCACACTGGAAGAAGTTCATCACGCCGCTGCCGGCCGGGCCGTGGCGTGGGCAGGCGTATGTGGAGCTGATCGACCTGTTTCTGGAAGAGGTGCTGGATCTGAACGAGGCGGGGAAGTATGCCGATCTGGCCCGCTCGTCGATCCCGGCCGGCCTGGCGGACGCCAAGGGTGGAGAATCCTGGAAGGCCATCGCCTACGACGTGCAGTTGCGGGTGGGTCTGGTCAGCTTCTGCCAGAACAAGGGAACGATCGCCGTCGAGGCGTTCGAGCAGGCCAAGAAGCTGGCCCCGAACAAGCAGGCCGGCCAGAGCCTGGAAGCCCTGGTCGCCGCCGCCAAGACGGCTAAGTCGGTGATTCCGGATGATGTCAAGGGCGATGGCAAGAGCAAGGAGAGCGACAGGGCGGACCTGGCCCTGTCGATGAGCGTCATCTACACGGTCGCCGGGCGGTACGAGAACGCCCAGGCGTTCCTGGACCGCGTCTGCGGCCTGCCAGCCGTTGCCGGTCAGCCGCCGATTCCCGCCCGAGGCCCCATGAACGGAGCCACCCATGCCCAGATCGCCTTCGGGATCTTCATGAAGGGGGCCGTACTCCAGGCACAGGGCAAACGCGATGTCGCCAAGGAGCAGTTCCTGGCCTCGCTGAAGGAGTTCACGGACGGGACCTGGCATGATGAGACGCTGTATCGGCTGGCGACGATCATCCAGGACTTGGCGGACAAATCTGAGATTGCGAATCCCAAATCTGAAATTGGTCGCGACAAACCACTGAGTCCCAACGAGAAGGATGCACGCGAGAAGGCGGAGAAGGAACGACTGGCGGCGATCGTGAAGACCAAAGGCACGGCGTTTCCCTATTTGCAGGAGCTGGTCAAACGTTACCCGAAGAGCCCGCGTGCGGAACAGGCATGGTACATGGCCGGGGTTTTACAGGCTGATTTGGGAAACTGGAAAGATAGTCAAGTTCTCCTAGATCGACTCGTCGAATTATATCCTAAGGGCCCATACGCTGGCGAAGCCCTGCTCATCCTTGGGCAGGCTTCGTTGGAGCGGCGCGTTGATCTCGCGAGTTCACAAGGATACCTGACGCGTCTTGATACGTGGATAGCAGAAGCACGCAAGAAGCCCGAAGCGCCCCCACCTTCGCAGATGATTTTGCCGACGCCGACGGCCGAACAGCGACCCGGTGATGTTCAGGCAGTAAGCGGCCATGGGCAAGCGATCCGATTGTCAGGAGTTCCACGAGTCGCGCGGCCACGGTATTCCGTTGAGGCTTTGTTTCGTCTGTATTCGGACGATAAGTATCTCAATGGAATTGAGTTGGAGTGTGCCAAGCTACTTGGGTTCCTCTATTTCGCCGATGGCCAGAAGGAAAAGGCGTCCGCGCAGGTCGAAAAGATCGCCAAACTGGACTCAAGTGATCGCGATATCAAATTCGCGGGGGGCTGGAATGATTCCGCCCGATTGAAATGGGGGATTGACCACGGCTACCTGTACGCTTATCCCGAGGAACTTCAGGCGTGCGATCCGCGTCAACGTCTCGCCGTATTGTTGGCGGACTTCTATTACGTCAATCAGCATTTCGCTGATGCGGACGAGATGTCCGAGCGACTATCACAAGGCGAGTTTGGACGTCTTCACGGAGTTGCTGCTGAATACTCACAGTATTTGCACGCGACGTGCGTTTACTGGACAAAAGGACGTGCTGAAGCGGTGGCCGAATATGCGAAGGTCTTTGGGAACAAGTTAGACATTGACGTGAAAACTCTTTCGTCAACTCAGGAGCGAGCTGCCTACGCAGCCGCCAATGTCGCCATCGATCTGCCCGCAGGACCGCAACGCAATCAAGGCAAGGAACTCCTTCGCCGACTCGCGTTTTCCGGAAAGACATCCCAATGGGCCTATCAGGCCCGGATCGCCTACGCCGGCGCGCTGATCGACGAAGGCAATCGCGAAGAGGGGATCAAGCTCCTGGAGACGTTCCCCGAATCGTCTGGGGATTGGCGGAGAGTCGCATTGACCTACGTCAAGGCATATCGTCAGGCCGAGAAAAATGCAAAAGGCAAACAGGGAAAGGAAGACCAATGAAAACGTTCGTGGGAATATTCTTCGTTGTTGGGCTGCTTTGTGGTGCGGTGACCGTGGCAGCCGAGGATCAAACGGTTGGATCCAAACCCAACTCCGTAGGGCTGAACAATGAAATCGACTATGGGTTGGGTGACACTGATCCTACGCAGGCGGAGACAATAACACCCAATGGCGATTCTATTGATGTGCTTTCAAAGACCTTCGTTCCGCCATCGGGCAAGGTGTTTGTTCAGTTTGGCAACAAGCTCCCCAACGGCGACCCCACGCACGTCGATGTATGGAAACAGCCGGATGGTCTTAATATCATTCGGATCAAGGACAACTTGATTCGAATGGAGAACAACTTGCCAGTCGGGCAGATCCAAGTCCAATGCACGTTTGTCGTTTCAACAGCGGCTTTTTTCCCGTTGGCTGCTGAAGGCAACCTGGCTCGCGGCGGCGTTGGTGGCAACGGCGGAGGGGGAGGGGGAGGAGGAAGCGGCGCTCACTGGTCGGCGGAGATTGGGATCATGGGCCTACAGTTCCTAGTTCCGGACAGCTCGGGTGCGCCGGTCGTGCTGACGGACTCGGACATGCTGCCAAGCTCTGATCCACGGCCGCAAATTCAGTTGGATCCGATTTCCGAGGGGGCGGTTACGGTGTCTGGACAATCATTGACCGTGTGGTTGAGCGGTTCGGTTACGTGTTCTGTTGCGGATACGGTGGCGTCCAGTAGTGCGAAGATTGCCACTGTGCAGGTGTGCGTTGACAACGACGAGTCTCCCGCTGCATCGCTGACCGTAACGTGGCAACCGGACAGTCCAACCTTGTTCCGGCCATATGCAGGTCACGGCACTTTTCAAGGCTCGATCACGTTGACGTTGCCTTTACCCGCAGATCGAGACTCAATTACTCTCGCCGTCATAGCGCAAAACGCTATCGAGAAGATGGGAATGACGTGCGTAACAGTTGGCGTAAACCAGCCGGTGTATCCCTTGACGACAGTGGTCCCAGAAGTGGACGCGGACACGATCGATTTCAGCGTCGTATGCCAAAGCAACTTCAATCCGAATGCCGCGGACACCGTAGTGGCATTTTATGGGAACCGCGATGCGGACGGCACAGACCCACAATTGAATGAGACCGGGAACGACTCAAAGGTGTTCACTGGCACTGTGGAAGGGAGTTCCGTGCAACTGAGCATCACCAATTTCACGGGGCTCAGGGATGATCAAACTGATTCATTCGATGGCGAGCTGGTATTGAGTAATGAGGGTGGCCAGCTCACTCGCGCGGTAACTTTTGCGGAAACCGGAGTGAACACCAAGCGATTCAAGGCTGCAATCGACGTGAGACCCGGGTACTTCGCGGGTTCTGTCTCTGTCACTTACGTAAGGGTGGGCGAGCCGGTCGAAGAATGGAGCCGGCCGATCATTGTGGAGGTCACTGGCGCAACAGGGATTCTTGATGCTCAGCGAGCTAATCTTCGAGGAGGATTCTTGGATGGGATTTGGTCGATTGAAAAGAATGAAGCCACCTCTAATCGATTCGTGTTCGGAACTGCGGGGAAGCCGACAGCATTTTTTATCGGCACCAAGTTGCCCGGCACGCTATCGGTAGTGAATGTCGCCGATGGACTCCTGATGCCAGCGCCGGTGGTAGCAGAAGCGTGGGAAATCAACAACTTGTCCAAAATTCGCGCCGAAAAGGATAGCGAGGCCATCGACGTTCAAATTACTCATGTTACCGGGGATGCCAGGCTTCAAGACTGCCCGAAGACGCACGACGACGTGCGGATGTATTGCTTTGTGCGGTCTCCTGTGCTCGGACAGGCATACGTCGTACCGTTTGGAGCGACCGCACCGCCCGCAACGATGGTGTGGGGCGGTAACTACCATTTTAGGGTCGACAACTCGCACCAATGGATTGACAAATTGGATGTCCCGAAAACCGCGGTCGCGGTCACCGACAAACGGTATAAGATAAAATACTCGTGGATTGAAATTAAACCCGAGCGTGACACTTTCATTCATGACCCTGGCGCCGCGGACGGGGCGCTTCAAGGTGATGGGATGTTCGTCGCATATCCAACAGCTGCGCCGGCGGCCGGATTCGACAAGACGGACATCTGGAACCCCAAGTATAAAGACGCCAAGGACGGTGTGCATTATTACTATTGCCAAGTTGAAGTGCTCGGACCCACCCGGCCCAATGAGCCGAATTCTCCCGAAGTGACGATTGCGCACAACCGGTCGTTTGCGCCGCGGCCTTTCCAAAACTGCACGGATCGCAAGACTGGGCTAAATCCGCTTCCCAATAAGCCCAAACCAGCAACATTCGACCAAGCAGATGCCCAAGCCCGTGCAGAGGCCCGTACAGTCGTCACGCGTATGCATAAGGTGATGGTGGGGCCGTGTACCAGGCCTGCGGTCGGACGTACCGTAGCAGAATGGGCGTATGTGCATCTTGGATTGCCGTACGGCTATGGGGCCAAAGGTTTCTTCGTGAACGAAGATTGCAGTGACCTCGCGTTGTCATGTGCCTTTTCGGGGGGTGCGCTAACGCCGAATTTGGGCTATTGCGGTGCTGCATTTTTCGCAACCTTGGGTGCTAACCCCCAAGGGGAGGCTGAAAAGGAGCTCCAGCGGAAACTCAACCAAGCTTTTACATTGGTCAAGAAGGCACAGAAGCCCTTCGTGACCCTGGACGAGTTAACGGGCGTGCCCCTACAACCCGGTGACATGATCGCACATTGCAATTTCAACACCCCGACGAGGTTCACTCACATAGTAATCATTTCAAGCGCGCCGATCAAGAACGCCACCACCGGGAGATATACTTCCATTCCAATTATTGAGGCGCAGGGATACGATGATTATCAGGTGATTCCTCAGGAACGTTCGTATAGAACGGACAGTGAAAGCATGACAGTGTCGCATGACTACATCACACAGTACTTGGAGTCTGCTCCCGGTGCACGACTAATGGCCCAGGCAGCCAAGCCGTATATCGCCGGCTTTGTGGTGTTGCGGCTGAAACAACAGAAGTAACGATCCGCTCACCGAAAGGGCAAACATGAGATACAGAGATGCTTGCGAAGATGGGCCACTGCAGCAGAAGTCAATGAAGTACTTCTGCGTGTTGTTGTGCATTTGTCTCGTGATGGCGGCTGGATGCGTTGGGGGCAGCAAAGGGCCTGCGTCTGCCGGCAGCCCGCGATCGTTGGACTATGAGGCGGCATATCTGCAGATGCGGGAGGTAATGACGGCTATGGTGGCCGACGCGCCAGATATGCGTGGCGACAACGCAAAGGTTCACCTTATTGCGCTCATGGGGAAGACTCGCGATCCGGTTTTCGTACCTCATCTACTTGGGGTTCTATCGGATGCGAATCATTACAGCGCGAGTCTCGCGGATTGTGCCGCGGAAGCCCTCGGGGAGATAGGTGATGTCACGGGTTTTGAGCCCGTACAAGGTGCGATTGCTTCCGGACGCGTATCGAGGGTTGGGGGGATCAAAGCGATGGGACGGTTTGCAGTGAGGTCCAAGGATGAGCGGGCCGCGGTTTTTGTAACAAATGCTCTGGAGAGGAGCGCCGATTGGCAGTCGAGGGTGGCCGCTGTCGATGCGCTAGAACATGAGGAAGCTGGCGTTTTGCCCGGATTGCGAAAGGCGTTGGAGGTGGCTGCTAATTCGGACCGGGCTTGCACCGTGCGCATTCACGCGTCGTTGGTGCTTCTGCGGGGAGGCCAGAAGGAATACGCAGAAGTCCTTCGCAGGATGGCGGCAAGCCCCGAGCAGGATGTGCGGCTGGAGTTGGCGTACTCTGTGGGAGTGTCTGCGCCGACGGTGTCGGTTCTCTTGGAGTTGCTGGCAGACACGAGCCCGGAAGTTGCGGGAGCTTCATGGGAGCAGTTGTCCAAGGCGATGCCGTCGGTGAACTACGCGTCGCCGCCGACGTCTCCCGAGGAAGGTCGCGAAATGGCGAGAGCTTATCGCAAGGCTTGGCTCGAACGATCATGAAGGCAGGTCGGAGTTATGCGCACCGCAGTAACTTATTCATCGGGGACGACGCGATCCCGCTTTACCAAGGCGGCGGTGAGGGCAATGATGTGCTGCTGCGCGAGCGTCTTCGCGAGTGCATCGGTTGTGGCCCAAACTAGGCCGACCACTAGCGCTCCCGGCGTAGAATCCCTGGATATTACCATTGAAGAGGTTGGTGCCTTGGTGCAGTTTCTGTGCGGCAAGGATCGGACAGCGGAGCACCAACGGGTGGCACTCAGAGCTGTTTCGCGGATAAAGGTACCAAAGGCGAGCCGGTTATTGACTCAGTTCATTGAGAATCCAGATCCGTATACGCGTGACCGAGCGATGGTCGTCTTGGGAAGTTGTAATCTGACCGGCGTCGTGGGCGTTCTGGACAAACTGTTGCGTGAAGAAGACCAAGTGGTACGTGGCTCAGCAGTGGTTGGTCTTGCGGGGTCAAGTGACATTAAAGCTTCCAATTCATTGCTGACGGCGCTGGCGGACACAGAACCGCGTGTGCGCCGCGCTGCTATGCTTGCGTTCAAGTCCGGACGACTGCCGCCAGAGAAAGAGCCGTGCATCGATATAATGAACGGGTCGAGCGTCTTGGGCAAGACAGCTCTTCTGGAGATCGGTGTAAAGTTCGATCCGGCGCTGCAAACGGCGATTGTGGCGCTTGGCGTTCGCGACAAGGATGTCGCCGTGCGTGAGACGGCTCTCAAGATCAACTGGTGGTTGAACGGACGCGCAGAATATGTGCTTGAAGATGTCAACGCCGCGGCTGCCGACAAGGAAAGCAGGATCCGGGCGGCGGCTGCGGCTGCGCTACTTACAATGGAGTGGCAAAAGCCGCCCGAGGCTCTTATGAAGCTGACCGAGGACAAGGACTTCATCGTACGCGCGAACCTGGCGGCGACCTTACGCACAGTAAAGGATCGCGACGTCGAAAGCATCGTTGAAAAGTTGCGTCATGATCCGGCGATCATCGTGCGACTCGCTCTGGTTCGCAGTTTGGCGCAGGCTGGGATTGGGAATGCGGATGAGATTCTGGTGGAGGCCACCGGCGATAAAGACGAAGGTATCAGGGTCGCCGCACTCATGAGCCTTGCGCGTAAGAAATCGCCGCAGCTCCAGAAAGTATTCCCCAAGGTGTATGCGGGCTTGAGTGCATCGTCGAAGAGCGACATTTTGCACCTCGTCGGCGTCTTTCCGACCACGCAAAGCTCGATCGTCCTGGATGAGATGGTATCGGCCAAGGAAATCGGTCCACGTCTGAGTGTACTAAGGGCGCTTGGGAAATTGTCGAAAGACCTTCAGGATCGCTATGTGGAACGATTGTCGTCCGATGCCGATGCTGGCGTTCGACAAGGACTTATTCACATGGTGGCGGCGCGAGGGAATGATCCAAAGGCTGCTGCAATCCTGAAGCGCATGGCTGGGGACCAGAATAAAGCCGTCGCGCTGGCCGCGAAGACTGCTATTGAGAGCAAATTGTCGGCCGCGGAACGGGAAAAGATACGTGTTGACGAACGACTGGCCGAAGCCAAGTCAGGTAAGGGCGTACGTGTGTTGGCTGTTGGCATTGAGAGCGGCGGCAAGGCGCTCTCTGAATTCGTCGTGGAGTACGTGAAAGCCAAAGCCGTTGCGCAAATGGGTTATTTGCCCTCGGAGTCCGACGTTGCGGCCATCGGCGCGTTCGTCTCGGGCGATGGCGGCGGGGCCTCAAAAGAGCTGCTGCTCCTGGCCGACAAGCCCAGCGAGCGGGCGATGCAGGCCCACGGTGCGAAGTGGAACGATCTCCAGCCGGCCGAGCACATGCTGGCCGGGCGGGCGGCGGCGATCATCGTCAATCCGACCAGCAAGCTGGAATCGCTGACGCTGGACCAGGTGCGGGGCATCTTCGCCGGGGAGACCACGGACTGGAGCGTCCTGGCTGGGCCGAAAGGCCCCATTCATTGCCTG
>JAIOPX010000339.1 GCA_021413705.1 Planctomycetota bacterium
CCGGGCGGCTTCCATCCCCAATTGTAGGGCATCAAACCGCTGCATGTCGGGGGGCTCGAATTCCAGCGTTTGCGGCTCTCCGAAGTCCATCCGGCGGGCCACCCCGGCGTGACGCTCGGGCCACTCCAGGGCCACCTGGATTGGTAGTTTCATATCGGGGGGGCTGAGCTGGGCCACCACCGATCCGTCCACGAACTCCACCATCGAATGGACGATGGACTGGGGATGAATCACCACTGCGATCTGCTCCGGCTGCAAGTCGAACAGCCAGCGGGCCTCGATGATCTCCAGAGCTTTGTTCATCATCGTGGCGGAGTCGATGGTGATCTTGCGTCCCATGCTCCAGGTGGGATGGGCCAGCGCTTCCTCGACCGTAACGTCCCCCAATTCGTGCAGAGGCCGATGACGAAGCGGCCCGCCACTGGCCGTTAGCACGATTCGGCGAACCTGATCGCGCCGACCCGCCTGAAGCGCCTGAAACACCGCACTATGCTCGCTATCGACGGGAATAATCGTGGCTCCACTGGTGCGAGCCAGCTCCATCACCAGCGGCCCGGCCATGACCAGCGTTTCCTTGTTGGCCAGGGCCACACGCTTGCCGGCGGCGATGGCGGCCCAGGTGCTACTGAGTCCCGCGCTGCCGACGATCGCTGCCAAGACAACGTCCACTTCCGAGCGTGAAACCAGTTCGGCCATCGCGTCGGGACCATCGGTTCGCGTACAGCACTGGGGCAAGTCCGACCAATCGCGACCGGCGGCGGCCTCGGGATCGGTAGTCACGATCCAATGCGGTTGAAACTCCTGGGTCTGCCGAGCCAGCAGGTCGAGGCTGGAATGAGCCGAGAGGCCCACGGCTTTTAGCCGCCCCTGGCTGTTGGCGATCACGCTCAGCCCGCTCCGGCCAATGCTGCCGGTCGATCCCAGCACAGCGACATTGGTGGCGGCTTTGGTAGCGGGCTTGGACATGAAGGAAGTCGGAGTTGTACTACCCCGGCGGGGGAGGAGCTTGAATCGAATGTGCGGGCAGGTCTGATTCTATCAGGAAAGTGGCCTACTGGCGTATGCCAGTCGCCTCCAAGTAGGTCCATTCTGCCGGAATGGACCTTATGTGGACGCCAAAAGCACCGTGGAACAATGCTAATTAACAGCGTGAGTCGCCAACTACAGGTCCGCCTCGGCAAGGCGGACCTACTGGGGCAACCCGAACATCCCCTAAGCCGTACCACATTGGCCCGAATGGGGTATAATAGCCTCTATGGAACAACGCAAAGAAATCAATCGAAAGTCGGCGGACAAAAAGCCTACCCCGGTAACCAATCAGGTTCTGCTGTACATCATGGCGGTCGCGGTCGGCGCCGTCTTTGTGTGGCTGATCTTTAAGGGCCAGGGGGCAGCCACCCTTTCCTACGGCGAATTGGTCGACTTGGTCCGCAATGAGCGGAACAACGGGTTCATCGACGTAAAGAAGGGCACTCCTCCGAAACAGGAAACCCATCGGTTCAGCCAACTTACGGACCTGGAAATCGCCCCGTACAAGATTTCCGGCAAAGTCAACCGGGAAGTGGTGGACAAGTTCGGCGTGGCGCTACCGGGTGAAGGACAGGCTAAACAGGTCAACTTCGAGACCAACTCCAACCCTGAGATGTCCAACGAAATGGCCAAGCTGCTCAAAGAGCAGCACTTTCGGGGGTATGACGCTACCGACGGACCGGGCTTTGTCGATCGTTGGCTGCCTCTGTTGGCGATCACGGCCATTCTTGGCCTGCTGGTGTTCATGATGGTCAAGCGACTCAGCGGCGCTGGTTCGCCCATGGCTTTTGGGCGCAGCCGCGGCAAGCTCTATGCCCAGGAAGACCTGGGTGTGACATTCGACGACGTGGCCGGCATCGACGAAGCCGTGGAAGAACTGCGCGAAGTGGTGGAGTTCCTCCGCAGTCCTGAGAAATATCAGCGGCTCGGCGGGCGGATTCCCAAAGGCGTGTTGCTCGTTGGTCCTCCTGGAACCGGCAAGACCCTGTTGGCCAAAGGTGTGGCCGGCGAGGCAGGCGTGCCGTTCTTCAGTCTCTCGGGCTCGGATTTCGTGGAGATGTTCGTCGGCGTGGGTGCTGCCCGCGTTCGCGACATGTTCCAACAGGCCGAGGCCAAAGCTCCCTGCATCATTTTCATCGACGAACTCGACGCCCTGGGCAAGACGCGCGGCAGCGGCATCGTCGGCGGGCACGACGAACGGGAGCAAACGCTCAACGCCTTGCTGGTGGAAATGGATGGGTTCGATTCCACGGCCGGTGTGATCGTGTTGGCGGCCACGAACCGGCCGGAAACGCTGGATCCTGCCTTGCTACGGCCGGGCCGTTTTGACCGCCATGTGCTGGTCGATCGTCCCGACGTTCGCGGCCGGGAGACGATCCTGAAAGTTCACGTTAAACATGTCAAACTCGACGACTCGGTCGATCTGAAGAAGGTGGCGGCCATCACCTCGGGTTTCTGCGGAGCCGATCTGGCCAATCTCGTCAACGAGGCAGCGCTGTTGGCGGCCCGCAACAATAAATCGGGCGTGGGAATGATCGAGTTTAACGAAGGCGTGGAACGGGTCACCGCCGGGCTGGAAAAACGCCAGCGGATCATTCACGAAGATGAGAAACAGCGGATCGCTTACCACGAGTGCGGTCACGCCCTGGTGGCTGACAGCCTGCCGAACACCGATCCGGTCCACAAGATCTCGATCATTCCCCGTGGCCTGGCAGCCCTGGGCTACACGATGCAGCGTCCCGAGGAAGATCGCTACCTGGTGACGCAATGCGAGTTGGAAAGCCGCATTCAGGTGTTGCTGGCCGGCACGGTGGCCGAAGAGTTGATTTTCAAAGATGTTTCCACAGGCTGCCAGAACGACCTGGAGCGGGCCACCGAACTGGCTCGCAGCATGGTGATGGAGTTTGGCATGAGCCGGCTGGGCCGGGTGAACTATCGCCAGAGTTCACGCAGTCCGTTCATCCCTGTGGCCGATCCCCATCGCGAATCTGGTCATAGTGAGCAGACCGCTCGTGAGATCGACCAGGAAATCCGCCGCATCATCAGCGAAGGGCTGGAAAAAGCCCGCCACATCCTCAGCGAGCGCCACGCCACACTGGTCGCCTTGTCCGAACGGCTATTGGAAAGCGAAGTGATGGATTCCGAGGAGCTTCGCGAGATTGTGGACAGCACGTCTCCCAGCCCCAAGATCGTGCCCGGCACAGAATCGCCGCCGCGGCAGCGAGTGATCGGCGACGAGATCGACTCGTCGGAAATGGGGAAAATGGCTGAGGGTGGTTGAGTTACGCCAAGACGCAGGGAATTGCAGCCCTGCGTCGAACCATCCAATGTAGGATGGGCTTCCTAGCCCGTCGTTTTCTCACGGGCTAGGAAGCCCATGCTACGGTTGGAGGCCCCTCCTGCTGGTTGAACCCTCAGCCAGTTTGAGTCTAGAATCTCGCTTTGAGCCGACACTCCCCACCCACGGCGGCCCAAGCCCCATTTCGCCGTGGCCCGCATCTTCCCACCCTGGCGGAGCCCTAGCATGAATCAGCGCCTCACGTTGTCTGGTCTCTGTGTCTCTGTGTCTCTGTGGTTCAATCGTCGTCAACGATTCATCTGCCGCGTCTTGCTGGCCACGCTGGCCGCCGGCCTCGCAGGATCTGCACCTGCCGCTGAGCACTCCAAACCGAACATCATCCTGATTCTGGCTGACGACCAGGGCTATGGCGACGCAAGTTGCTACAACGATCAGTCCAAGGTCCAGACTCCGAACATCGATCAGATCGCCAAAGAGGGAATTCGCTTTACGGACGGCCATTCTCCGGCCTCGGTTTGCACGCCGACGCGCTATGCAACGCTCACGGGTCGTCATGCCTGGCGCGGCCGGCTTAAACTCGGCGTGTTGCAACAGTATGAACCCGCGCTCATCGAAGAAGACCGCCTCACCTGGCCCGCCATGCTCCACAAACAGGGCTATGCCACCGCCGGGTTCGGAAAGTGGCACCTCGGGTGGACCTGGGCGACCAAAGAGGGGCAAGCCAAGGCAGTGGGGCCGGGTTGGAAAGATCGCGTGGATTTTAATAAACCGATCACCCACGGTCCGATCACGCGTGGTTTCGACTATTTCTTTGGCATGGTGGGAGCCACGCCGACGGACGACGCACTGATCGAAAACGATCGGCCTCTCTATTGGCAAGGCAAAGATAAGATGCCCTCGATTGCCGGCGTACCAGCCAAGATGCTCAATCCGTGGCAAAACTCCAACTCGCTGCCGATGCTCACCGAGAAGGTCGATTGGTATATCCGCGAGCATCACAAAGAACATCCCAAGCAACCGATGTTCATCTACTTTGCTTTGACAGCGCCCCACATGCCGATCATTCCGACGGAGGAGTTTGTCGGCAAAACCAAGGGCGGCATCGTCTGCGACTTTGTGGCTCAACTCGACTCCACCGTCGGTCGCGTGCTTCAAGCGTTGAAGGACACAGGACAGGTAGACAACACGTTGATCGTCTTCTCCAGCGACAATGGATCTCCCTGCTATGCGGATCCACAATCCAAAACCTTTTCGATCCAGGAGCGTTACCACCACGACCCCAGCCGTCCCTGGCGCGGCATGAAGGGGGATATCTGGGAAGGGGGCCACCGTGTTCCCTTCGTGGCCCGCTGGCCAGGGCATATCCCGGCTGGCACGGTATCCAATGAAATCGTCTCGTTGGTGGACCTCTACGCCACTTCCGCAGCGATCACGGGCGCCATGCTCCCCCCCAACGCAGCGGAGGACAGTTACAACATTCTTCCCGCCCTGCTAAACCAACCGCGATCCAAGCCCATCCGCGAAGCAACCATCCATCATGCGCTGATCGGCACATTCGCCATTCGACAAGGGGATTGGAAGCTCTGCACGTCTCTTGGCTCGGGCGGCTTCAGCGATCCGCAAGTGGTCCTCAAGCCTCAACCCGGCGAGCCGACGGGAGGCCAACTCTACAATCTGGCCGAGGATCCAGGTGAGAAAAACAACATCTACGACAAGCACCCTGAGATCGTGGCGCGGCTCTCGGCGCTGCTGAAGAAATATCAGGATGAAGGGCGCAGCGCGCCGCATCTAAGCTGGTAGCTATGGATTCAGAGTTTGGCGGCTAGGCGGTTGGCCTGAATGTTGAATCGCATAGCGCGCATTTCTTCAACGCCACCAGGCACAATATCTCGGGACGCCTTCATTTCTTCCGAGGCTGTGAGTTTTTCAAGGCGAGCCGCGGGCATCAGCCCATGGAGGCGACTTGATGCCTCAATCCCCGAGAATTACGCTCGGCTCCCGCCCCATTCCAACCAAAAACTCACAACATCTACGGGTTGAGGTGCGAATTAAATCGCACCATAAGCGATCGCAATAAATCGACGTAACATATTGATATATAACTGGTTGCAATTTGTTTTAGCGACTTATTCAAAGACCGAGATCCCGAATGTTTCGGAATTTTGAAAACTTTGCGGCCCAAACACTAGACTCCAGCTCAATCGCAAGTAGAATGGGCAACCTAAGAAGAATACGCAAGATCGGAAATGCGGGCAATTCCTGCATTTCTGAATCGCTTGCGAAAAACCCACCTTAAGAATCCCGCCATCACAGAGCCAAACGTTTCGAGTGACCTCTAGCTACGAAATTCTTTAACGCCGGTCCTGAACCCATGTGTTCAGCCCAGGCGTTTTTTCGTGGCCGGAGAGAATGAAACGAGTTGGTTAGCTGCAAAATCGTTGGGCAACATTCCCGTTGAGGTTTTTAATTTCGAGCGCG
>JAIOPX010000358.1 GCA_021413705.1 Planctomycetota bacterium
CGGCCGACGAAACAGTTTGCCGCGTTGGCATCCAAGCCGGCGCTGAGCGACGTGGCGGTGACGGCGACTGTTGAGGAACCGGCGAGACCACCGGGTCATGGGTTGGTGTAGACATGGTCTGAAGTCCTCAATAAAGACGCGCGTAAACCGTAGAGAATGTTCAAGGAATATTGAGTCCCATTGAGTACAAGTGTTGCGCGTTCAAAGCGCAGCACCGAACCGATGGGACTAGCCGTTGGGAAACAACGTCAAATCAAGAATGTTCGATGAAGCAGATAGAGCCGCACCGGCGGCTCAGCATCGAAGGGGTCACTTAAAGAAGACCCGACGGCGGCGGCAGCCATGGGGTCGGACAACAGAGCGGGGAGCATGCCCGCAACGTCGAACAAAGTAACCGGCTGCGGCATCTCCACGAGCGTCTTCTGCGACGGGAGGAAGATGCAGATGCCTTGGCACTTGGGCTCGCCCTGGCAAGGTCCGACGGGTTTTTGCCCGTCACTCTTGGTGGTTTGCGCGTGATGCTGGCAGCACGCATCAACCTCGGCCGCCTCAACCGGCGCGGAACAACACATCTCATCGTGGCCAGGCGGATGGCAACACCATCCGGTTGTCCCTTCGATAAGCAATGTGACTGCAGTTAGGAGGGAAAGAACCGCGCGCATAGATTCCCCAAATGCCGCAAACTCAATACCCTATCATTGCGTTGATCCCGCAGCCGGTCAAGTCTACTTTGACAATACCGGTAGCCGAAGTCGTGAGACTTCGGTTTTCCAGGACCCCCGAACTCTTCCGAGTTCGGCTACGGCAGATTAATCTCATCGGGCCATTTCAGTCCTTATGTCCGGCATGGTCGTGAGCCCCGATGGCCCCAGTGAACGGCTTGCCGCCAATGGAAATGTTGATTCGGCCCTTCACTTTGGGCGCATCCATGGCTTCGCATAGCTTCTCATCGACCGCTTCAAAGCGAGTCGTCTTGCCTGCTGGGTCGCTCTCCTGGCGTGCCGCCGGAAGCGAGAACTGCGCCGGCTTGTTGTCTACCACGAGATTGATCGTGATCGGCTCGGCCGCCGTGGCCACGGTCTGCTTGGCGGCGCTGTCCAGCACATAAACCGTGATTCTGTGAGCCGCGTCATCGTGGACCAACTCGAGGTGGTATTCTTCATTGCCCAGCTCGATGAGTTGCCCCTTGTGTGGGCCTTCTGTCGGATGGGCGTGTTCTTCGTGTTTTTCGCCGCCTGCACCGGCTGCTGGCCCTGCAGGCGGCTTGTTGTCGCAGCCTGCGGATAGCGGGAGGACCATGGCTCCGGCAACAACAATCCAAGAGAGTTTTTTCATCACATAGCTCCTTCAAAGTTAATGGGTTTCAATCGATACTTCAAACTTGTTCGACTCTTGGTGGCACAGCCCCGTCGCCCAACTCATCGTCGCCGAACTCATCGTGATCGTCCTGCTTCATCTGTGCTTCCGCCGCCTTGCGGCCAAACTTCCAAAACAATGCTGGGTGTACGAAAAAATCGAGCAACGTGGAACTTATCAAACCGCCGATGATGACAGTCGCGACAGGATAGAGAATTTCCTTGCCTGGCTCACCGGCCGCCATTGCCAGGGGGATCAGGGCAATGCCAGCCGCCAGCGCAGTCATCAGCATCGGAGCGAGCCGCTCCTTTCCGGCTCGTTCGATCATCTCCTGGGTGAATTGTTCCCCCTCATAACGCACCAAATGGAGGTAATGGGCAATCAACAAAATGCCGTTGCGAGACGCGATGCCCGCCAAGGAAATGAAGCCCACCATGCTGGCGACCGTCAGTGACTGTCGCGTAATGACCAAGGAGGCGACTGCGCCAATCGCGGCCATCGGCAACGCCGCGAGCACCTGGAGTGCCAGGTTCGTCGAGCGGAAGAGCGTGTACAGAGCGAGGAACATCACGGCCAGAGAGATCAGGCTCAACAACCCGATCATTTGAGTGGCGTTGCGTTGGCTTTCAAATTGCCCGCCAATATCATAGCGATAGCCGGTCGGCAGCGCTGCCTGGATGGGAGCCAAGCGTTGCTCAATGTCCGTGACGATACTTCCTAAATCGCGCCCGGCCGTGTTGCACTGGACGACAATTCGCCGGCGAACATTTTCCCGATTGATCGTGTTCGGGCCGCTGACACGATCTATATCCGCCAGCGTTGAAAGGGGCACGCTGCCACCACTCGGCAGATTCAACGCCAGTCGCCGGAGCTTGCCCTGGTCTTTGCGAAACTCATCGTCGAGTCGGACAATGAGGTCGAATTTCTTTTCGCCCAGCACGATTTCGGAAACGGTGCGGCCGTTCATGGCCGTTTCAATAAACTCGTTCACATAGTTGGAAGTGACTCCGTGGGTCGCCAATTGGGCGCGATTGAGCTTGATCTGGAGTTGGGGGATTTCAATCTGTTGCTCCACCAATAAGTCCTTTACGCCCGGAACGTCGGCAATGGCCTTCTTCATTTCCTCCGCTTTCTTCCGAAGGATATTCAGGTCCTCGCCATAAAGCTTGATTCCCACCTGGGCCTTCACACCCGAGAGCATGTGGGAGATCAAGTGGGCGAGGGGCTGTTCCACGGAAATAACCACGCCCGGCACCTGGGTGAGTTCCTCCCGCATTTCCGCCAGCACGTCCTCGCGCGATTGGCCGGACTCCGGATTGAGACTGACAATGATCTCCGAGACGTTGACCCCTTCAGCATGTTCGTCCAATTCGGCACGCCCGGTGCGGCGGCCGAAGGCCAACACCTTGCCATCTTTTCGCATCTTTTCCAAGCGCTGGTCTACCATGCCGGCAATGCGATCCGAAGCGCTAAGCGACGTGCCCGGCGGTAGCAGCACATTGACCTGCACGCTTCCTTCGTTGAAGGGAGGGAGAAAATCTCGTCCCAACTGGCTGACCACCACCAGACTGATGGCGACGGCCACGGCCACTGAACCGAGAATCGGCCACGGGTGCCGCACACTGAAATGTATGGCCGCACCGGCCAGTCGCTTAAGAAACCGCAGTAAGAACCCGTCCGCTTTGTGGTCCATGATTTTGGCCTGCGGCAACAACCAATAGGACAGTACCGGAGTTACGGTCAGTGATACGACGAGCGACGCCAGGATGGAGACGATGTAGGCCACCGCCAAGGGCTTGAACAGACGTCCCTCCATACCCCCCAGGGCAAACAGGGGAATAAACACCAATACGACCAGGATCGTGCTAAACACAATGGAATTGCGCACCTCACTGCTCGCCTCATAGACGACGCGCAAGGCCGGCCTGGGCTGTGTCAGGTGCTTATTTTCGCGCAGCCGTCGAAAGATATTCTCCACGTCCACAATCGCGTCGTCCACCAACTCTCCAATGGCCACAGCCAGCCCGCCCAGCGTCATCGTGTTGATCGACATGTCGAGCCATTTGAAGACCAGCCCCGTGACGACAATGGAGAGCGGAATCGCCGTCAACGTGATGAACGTCGTGCGAAAGTTCATCAAAAACAGAAACAGAATAATGACCACGAGGATGCTGCCGTCCCGTAGCGCATCGACCACATTCGCAATGCTCAGGTCGATGAACGTCTTTTGTTCGTAGATGGTCGGATCAATGCGGATGTCGGCCGGCAGTGAAGGCTTCAACTCGTTGAGGGCTTTAATGATCCGCTCCGTCAGGGCCCGGGTGTCGGCACCTGGCTGTTTCGAGATGGTCAGAATCACGGCCGGCTCGCTGTTGACTGCCGAGTCTCCTCGCTTGGCTTGGGCCGCCTCGGCAATCCTAGCCACTTGGCGGAGCAGCACCGGCCGTTCTGGATTCGATTTTACGACGACGGATTCCAAATCCTTGATGTTTTGAATCCGCCCTAGCGAGCGAACCAGAAGCTCCTTGCCCCCTTCGTCCAGATAGCCTCCGCTGGCATTTTCGTTGCTGTTGGCGACGGCTTGCTCGACTTCTTCCAGGGTTACATCGTATTTCTGCAACAAGTCTGGGTTCACGAGTACCTGAAACTGCTTGCGACCCCCACCCATCGTGACGACTTGCGCCACACCCGGGATGGTCAGCAGCTGCTGGCGAATGACCCAGTCGGAAAGAGTCCTGACCTCAATCGGATCAGTCTTACCTCCCTCGCTCCATACGCCCACGCACAGAATCTGCCCCATGATGGACGAGATAGGAGCCAATTGAGGGCGCACGCCCTTTGGCAACCGGTCGGATGCCAGCGCCATTTTTTCGGCAACAATCTGCCGATCCACAAAGATATCCGTCCCCCATTCAAACTCCACATAGATCACGGACAGCCCCACCCCGGAGGAACTACGCACCGCTTGCACCCCCGTCGCTCCGTTGAGTACGGATTCCAACGGGACTGTGATGAGCGTCTCTACTTCCTCGGGGGCGAGCCCGGGGGCCTCCGTCATGACGGTGACCCGGGGCCGATTGAGATCGGGAAACACGTCGATCGGAAGGTGCCGGAGCACATAGCCGCCATACGCCAACACGATCAGCGCCATGGCTATCGTCACCAGGCGATAACGCAACGAGAGTCGGATGATTGCATTGAGCATGTGATGTTTCGCAAGTCCGCGGGTCGAGTGGCGGTCTAGTGGTTATGCCCTGCGTGAGGATCGGGAGCGCCCCCTGCCTTGTTCTTGATTTCAAACAGCAACTGATTGGCGCAGGACATTGCAATCTTGTCGCCGGGGAAAATAGATCCGTCGTTGGCAATCACCACCGAGGACTGGTCCCGATACTCCACATGCACGGGCCGGCGTTCGAACTTATCGCCATTTTGCTGGAATACATAGGTTTCCGCCCCATCCTGCGCCAGGGCATCCACAGGCAACACGATCCGATCCTTCCACTGTTCCACGGGAACTTTGATCTGCACGCGCTGGCCGGGTTTGAATTTCCAGTAAATAAATTCGTGCCCATCTTTCGGCTCCAGCTTCTTGAGCAACTCGTTCGGCAACGTCACATAAAAGTGAAACGCCCGCGATTCCGTATCGACTTTGCCGGAAAGGTAGAGGATGGCCAGATCACCAACGACTTCTGGATTATTGCCATCCGCATCCACGATGGCTGAGACTTGCGAGCCGGCCTTCACGGCTTTGGCCAGCGCCGCGGCGTCTTTCTCGAAGGCATTTCCTTGAATCAGCAGTTGGCCATGGTCCGCCAGGATGGCCATCGTATCGCCGGCGGTAACGTGCTGCCCCTTGGCGATTTTGAGTTCTTGCACTTGATAAACCACTTCTGCTGCTGGTGTTTGTTCCTCCGTCGGAACGAAAACCGTCATGTTCGGCAATAAAGTCCGGGTTGAGAGAATGGCTTGCACCTGCTGTTCGGAAAGTCCATGCAGCAAGAGAGCCTGATGCTGCGCGCGTTGCACGGCCAATTGCTTTTGCCGTTCATATTGCCTCTCCAGCAGCGTCTTGCCGGCCACGACTCCTTCGAGAGCGACTCTTTCCAATCGCTCGATTTCTTTCCCAATCACGTCGAGTTCTTCGGCCGTGCGGAGGAAATCGGCTTGGGCCTGGACCAATTCTTCGTGCGTAATGCGGATATCGAACAACTTCTGGCCGGGCCGCACGGCTTCTCCCAAAATGGGATAGATTCGCATGATGACGCCGGTCACGGGAGCCGTGATTTGAACGGTGGATCGCCCTGGCCGCTCGACGATGATTCCGGGAATGGAGATCGTCGGTTCAAACGAGCGGAGTTCAACCTGGGCCACCTTCAAACCAATATTGGCTTGCGCCTGGGGGCTGAGCTTGATGGAGCTGATTTCGGCGTGCGCGGCGTGATCGTGTCCAGCATGTTCACCAGTTGCAGGGCTGCCCGCCTTCGGCGTTGCCCCCACGCCTCGGAGATAGGGCAGCCAATGCGAGCGGGAAAATATCAGCGTTCCCGTAAGGAGAATCGCCGCGGCGGCCCACCACCAGCGTCCACTCATGTTGAACTGAGATTGTTTCGCACTTACCTGAGACATAGCGCCTCCAACGAAAACGGGCGTAGTCGTTTTAACCGCGTGAGAACTGGAAACCAAGCTGTTCAGCCGGCTGAAATCACGCAGCATGAATGCCGCGTACAACGGCCAGCGGGACAATCAACCCAAGCGGGGTCGAATCAAGTCAGAATGACTTGCAGAAGAAGATGGCGGCGCAGCGAATCTGGCTGAAGCGGTTCAGCACAGCGACTAACGACCTCTTGCGCGCCTACGAGGTCGCCTAGGATACTTGAGGCAACGAGTACACCATCCAGCGGGACCGAAAATTGATTCTGGTCCTCAAATTGCACTCGCTCCGACGGAACGTAATTGCAACGCACTTGGCACTCGACATGGCACGGGCACGGCCTGCTCGGCTCATGCTGGGTGGGAGTGCAGGGCTCTTCGCCGTGAGAATCGCAGCAATCGTGATCGCTCGACTCGACTTGAGCGACGGCTTGGGGCAGCTCGGCATGCGCATGACGCCAGCCGCAGCCAAACGTGGCATGGGTTAGCAACAGTCCAATGGCAAGTCGAGAGACAAACGCCCGCATGATTCGATGATCTCCTACATCTATGATCGTCCTTTGGGCCGATCATTTCAAGCCGAGTTCGGTTGGTCTGCGCTATTCTGCCTGTATTTGCGGCAAATCCTGTGAGTTGTGCCTGAATCGTCAGGCAATAGCCTGACCTACGGGTGAGATTATTACGGCATGGGTGGCAGCGTTGGGTCGGCCAGGCTCTCGGACAGCAGCAGGTTGTCGATCAGGGCCACCGTCTGCCAAAGCTGGTTCAGGGCGGAGATGTAATCCAGGTCGGCCTGCACGACGCTCCGTTGGGCGATCAGCAACTCGTCGTAGCGAAACTCACCCTGGCTGTAGCCCCGCTCGATCAATTCCCGGGCCTGGCGGACGCGTGGCAAAATATCCCGGGCATACCGCTCGGCCCGACTGTAGGCGAGATCGTATTGCTGAAACGCCACTGCCAACCGCTGTTGCAACTGGCGATCGACGCGATCGACTTCGCGCTCGGCGGCCAACAGTTGCGCATCCGCTTCCTGGATAGCGCCCTGGTTGCGATCGTAGAGTTGCAGCGGGAGCATGATGCCGATTTCACCCTGCGTATTGTCGCTGACGTAGTTCTTCTGAACGCCGCCGCGGAGAGTCACGTTGGGATAACGCCCGGCCTCGGCCAAACGCAACTGGGCCCGGGCACGCTCGACTCCCGCTTCGGCGGTGGCCATCTCAGGGCTTTCGGCACGCAGCCGGGTCACAGCGCCGTTGAAATTGAGACGCGGCAACGCGGGGGGCACTTCGTCTACTAGCGGAACCTGCGTCATCTCGACTCCGCTGACGACGCTCGCCAGCCGCCGCCAGGCTGCCCGGTATTGAATCTCCGATTCGGTGAGTTGCAGCGCGATGCGGTGGGCTTCGGCTTGTGATTGCAGCAGGTCAACGCTGCTGACGTCTTTAGCTTCGAGCCTGCGACGAGCGACGTCCACGATTGTGTCGGCAATCTTCGACAGTTGCCGGCTGATGTCGATCCGCCGCTGGGAAAAAATCACGTCATAGTAGCCCATGCGAACGTCGCCGCTGACACGTTGCGTCACGGTGTTGAGTTGCTGCTGCAATTGGAATACTTCTCTCTCGGCCGCTTGCTGGGCCAGCGTTCGCTTTCCGCCGGTCAGGATTTGTTGTTGAACGATGCCAGCGTGTTTGCCTGCGGTCCCTTCCTCGCCGATGTCCGTCCCTTCATAGCCGATCGACGGGTTTTGACGCAGCCCAGCTTGCACAGCGCGTCCGCGGGCGGCCTCCACTGCGGCAGCGGCCTCCTGCACGGCAGGGTGATGCGCCAGCGCCATCTGCTCCAACTCGACCAAGGAGACCGAGGGTTTGGGAGCCGGCACTTCAAACGGAGGAGCGGCGGCGGTTTCGACGGCCGGGAGGCGGCGGAGGCCAGGAATGGCTGGCCCTTGGCCGGGGCCGGGGTTGCTTTGGGCTGACGCAAGCGACGAAATGACCGCAATCAGGAGGAAAATAGCGATGGTGATGCTGAGTCGGGCACAGCACTGGCGGAGCCAGTGGTACCCGAGGGGAGGGCGCAAGGCAAGATTATGGCGTGTTGTCGTGTTGACCATAAACCGTGTGCCTTTGCTTGCTTTCTACTACTCTACGCTGCGCGGGATACTTTGGCCGCTGTGAGTTCTTCGATGATTGCGCCGTCACGTAACTTCAATTGCCGCTGGGCTCGCTGCGCAGCCGACGGATCGTGAGTAACGACCACAATCGTCCGCCCTCGACCGTGCAAGTCGTCCAGGAAGTTAAGCACATGCGTGCGGCTATCTGGATCGAGATTGCCGGTCGGTTCGTCTGCCAGAATGACAGGCGGATTGTTGGCCACCGTACGCGCCAGGGCGACGCGCTGTTGCTGGCCGGCGCTGAGTTCGCACGGCTTGTGGTGCAGGCGATCCGCCAAACCCAGGTGTCCTAGCAACTCCGCGGCCTGCTCTCGCTGTTTCTGCTTGTTCACACCGGCCAGATAGAGGGGAATTTGCACGTTCTCCAGCGCAGTGAGGTATGGCACGAGATTGAATGCCTGAAAAACAAATCCGATGGTGATTCCGCGCAGCCGGGCTCGCTCCGCCGGTGTTTGTTCGTAGAGCGAAACGCCGTCGAGCAAGATCTGGCCACGCGTCGGCGATAGCATCCCTCCCAAGATCGACAACAGCGTCGTCTTGCCGCTGCCGCTGGGGCCGACCAGGGCCACATATTGCCCTGGGGGAATATCGAGTGACGGCGTCTCGAAGGCAACCACCTGCTGCCCGCGCCGCGTATAGATCTTGGCCAAATCTTGGATGCGAAACATGTTGTCAGGTCTCCTGAAAGCAAACGCACGGATCGAGTCGGGCGGCCTGGCGAGATGGCCACCAGGCGGCAGCCACCGTCAACAACCATGCACCCACGCAAGCGATGACGCACAGGTCAAACAGCGGCAACACCCGCACTCCCGCCCAATGCGGGCCGAGGCAGACGGCCAGAATTGTGCCGATGATGGCTCCCATCATGCCGCCGGCGAGTCCGACCCAGGTGGCTTTGAGCAGGAACAAACGCGAGACCAATCCCGGAGTGGCCCCCAAGGCCATCAGGGTTCCGATCTCACGGCGTCGCTCACGGACGTTGGCCGAAATCGTGCTGAGCACGGTTCCGCCTCCAACCGCCGCCAACACGATCAGCACGAACAGGCAAACTCCCGCCATCAACCGGTTGACCCCTACCTGCGTCTGAACGACGTGGGAAATCGTCACGACTTTGCTGTCCGGCAACAGGGCGGAAAGCTGCGGAACAAGCTGTCCGGCGGCGTCCTCGCAGCAGCCCAGTACCTCGATGGCACTGACAACTTCGCCTGCCTTGGAGAGCCGCTGCACCGTGTGCAAATGGGCAAAAACGCGGCCGTCATCCACTGTTCCGCCTGCAGGAAGCACGGCCGCGACCTGGAACTTTTCGCCCAGCAGCGTGAGTTCGTCTCCCGGCTTCACTTTCAGCGTGGCGGCCAACTCGGCTCCAACGACGGCTTCGGTAGACGCCAATTTTTCGATCGTTCGCTCCGTGACCAGCGAATCGGGCGTACTGGTCGCTGGTTTCGTTCCGCACACCTTTTTGCAGCCGGTGTGTTTTCGCTTGGTAAACAGGGTGGCCGTTTGCCAAGCGGCGCGCGACTGAAACTCCTGCTGCGGGAGGATGCCGGTGAGCGTGGCCGTCTGGCCTTGGATTTCGACCGGTATGGCCAGCCGCGGCGATACTTTTTCAACTCCAGGAAGGCCAGCCAGCATGATCTCCGAAACGTGCTCTTCCGGCAACGTCTGCCCGTTGCGATCGGCCGAGTAGTAGTCGGAGAGCGAAACGCCCTTGGGTAGAATCAAGATGTTCGCGCCCAAGGAATCGAGTTGTCGTCCGATTTCCTGTTGCGAAAACACGGTCACATGCCGAATGGCGACCAACGCCGCCACACCCAGCAGAATGGCCAGCAAGCTGGCCAACATGGCCGTCGGCCTCTGCCACATTTCTTTCCACACGATCGATCGCAGATTCACGGTGAGTTCCTTCTCGTAGGGGACTGTCCCAATTTTTGGGAACCAAAAATGGGACTGTCCCCTTTTGTGCTAAATCTTCCTGCACGGGCTAGGAAGCCCATGCTACGTTTGAACTACTTGCTCTTGTTATGCTTGCAATTTGGATCATCGCAGCACTTGCCCGCTTTGTGCAGCTTCGTGGCAATGTCTCCCTTGGAAGCGCTGACATTAAATGTGCCGACCAGCACGCCCGGGGGCGCCAACAGGCCAATCACGTCTTCTCGCGAACTCGGATTGATTTGCAGCTCCTTGAAGAACGAGGCCTCGGCCGGGTCGTTCAGGTTAAGCGTGACGAGGCCCGAGCGTCCTGCAAACTCGGCATCGCGCTGAAAGTCGTCAATACAGGCGGGGATGATCTCCGTTTCACCGGCTCGTGCCCAAACGAACACCAGCTTGCCGGACTGCATCCACTTCATGCAGTTGGCCACGCCCGGCGAAACGAACGCTCCGTCGAGCCGCTGGTGCGAGATGGTTTTGGCGAAAATGCCTGTGATGGCGCCGTTGGGGGCCACGGCAACGGCCACCGGCATCGGTGTGCGCGACACGCCAAACCGATCGATGAGGCTTCTCTCGGTCGCGCTGGTGGCGTTCACATACAACACCGTAGCGCGGCCCGTCCGCTGCTGTACCCCCTGCTGAATCGTGGCAATCATCGCTTTGGTGGCCGGATTCTCTTCCTTGTAGAACACGACGATCGCATATTGCCCCGCGTCCGCGGCGGCGGCCAGCGAACGCTGCGTGGGTGTATCGGCGGGTGGCGCCTCGGCCGCTTGCGCAGCGATGGGCATCAAACAGGACAGGACCACGAGGAATAACCTGGCACGGCGGATCATGACGACTCCTTCTCTTGCGCGCTTAAGTGGTGCGGAAATGAGGGGCGAATTCGTATCGCTCCCAGAAATAACTTCAGGGAAACGGGGCTCCCAACTTGAGTTTTGCCTTGACGGCCAACCCAGCGGCAGCAACTACAGCACAGCAGTGCTGGCATCAAAGCAGCAGGAGTTGATGCACGAGATAGAGTGGCAGGCGACCGCCGGGCTCCGCAGTGGCGGAGGCGCGAGCTGACCAGGTCGAGACGAGCCCCGTGGCAATCGACGCCACTGCCGGCATATGAAACCATGCCAAACTGTCGGGCTTGGCCAAGGAGGACTTGGGCGTGGAGACGTAAGCTCCAGATGATCCACAATCCAGCCGGCACTTGCACGGCGCAGGCGACTGCTTCGATTGATCTGGCGAGTGCTGCTCGCAACAACACGAATGTTGTGCATCGGCCGGCGACTGCACCGCGACATCACCCATCAACAGCGCAGCACGGCAACAACAGCCAAATGCAGACTGCAAGCTGATCGCACTGACCAGAAGTAGGGTGAGAACCGTGTGCATCCGTGCTCTGGCTTTCTGAACCGTGGATAGCAGCGCATCCTTGCGCACGACCATACACTGAGAGCATCGGACTTGCGGGCGCGGCATCTTGTGGAAAAGTTTGCCCAGGCGACAAGATGCGGCAGGGTGACAGCACGTAGGTCAGGCTATTGCCTGACGATTGCCGCACGAAATCGAGGCGGAGCGCGAGTAGCGAACTGGTTCTTGAGTGATGAAGACCACGTCAGGCAATAGCCTGACCTACCACCAGCGTCAGTCGCCCACATACGGCATCAGCGCCAGGAAGCGAGCCCGCTTGATGGCCAGCGTCACGGCGTGCTGGCTGACAGCACCGCAGCCACTCTTGCGACGGCCTACAATTTTCCCATGCCGGTTCGTCAGCTTGCTCAGCAGTTCCAAGTCCTTGTAATCCACATACATCGGCCGGGGGCGGACGCCATCGACGATGATGGGATCCTTCTTCTTCGTGCGGATTTTGTTCTTGGGGCGGCGCTTCGGCCGGGCACTGGGTGGGAACTTTGGCATGCGGTTCTCGAACAGATGGAGTGCTAAACGGTCAACATGAGGGAATCGCTCATTCTACCCTCTTGGGCGGTATCCACAAGGGACATTCGGGCCTTGAATTACCCCCGCAATGCCTCCGGCAGCCAGGGATCCATGTCCCGGAAGACGTCCCCGGCTTTGTCATGAAATACCCTGCCAATCAGGACGTCGGTAATCCCTCCACGGTGGCTCGGAAAAGCCTTGAGGAACTCGCCAAAATTGAAGCAATTGGAGTAATAGGCTTCGACCAGCTTGCGGATCCGGGCCACCCCCTGCTCGAAGTCGGGAGCCCATTTTCCCAGTTGGGCAGCCGAGGTGTCCCCTTTTTTCAATCCTTCGATGACGCAATCGGCGGCCCGTTCTCCCGAAGTTAGCGCTAGGAACACGCCCGATGAATAAAGAGGGTCAATAAACGTAAAGGCGTCCCCGACCAACACCCAGCCGTCCCCCGCGGGACGTTCCGACGTGTACGAAAACTCCCGCGCCACGCGGATGCCATCCACCTGCTCGGCCCCGGCGATGCGTTCCTGAAGGGCAGGGCAGAGGGCCACTTCTTCCGCGAAGACCTCTTCCGGTTTTCCACGCCCTTGCGTCATATATTCCACGTCGCCGACCACGCCTACGCTGGTGATGTCGCTGTGCAGAGGAATGTACCAGAACCAGCCATTGCGATTCTGGGTCCGTAATACAAGCGTGGCTCCCCCGTCGATCCCCGGCAGCCGGGCGGCATTCTTGAAATACGTCCAGACGGCCATTTTCTTGAGCCGCGGATGGATCTTGCGCACTCCAAGCCGCGTGCCGATGATCGACTGTTGCCCTGTGCCATCGACAATGACTTTGGCGAAGACGGAGCGTATTTTCCCGTCGGAGCCTTGCAGCTTCACGCCTACGGCGCGGTCTTGCTCGAACAGCACCTCCATCACCCGCGTCTCCTGGTGGCATTCGGCTCCTTTGGCGGCGGCGTTCTCAAAGAGCATCTGGTCGAACTCGCCACGCCACACCTGCCAGGTTTGTGAGCATTCGCGGGGGTCGTGCTGATTGAAATAGAAGGGGACGGATGTCTTGCCTTCGCCGCTGACGAATTGGACGCTGTATTTCTTGGGAAAGGCGCTTTCTCGCAAGCGTTCCAACATGCCCAGTCGGCGCAACGTCCAGTAGGTTTCGGGAATCAGCGATTCGCCGATGTGAAACCGGGGAAATTTGTCCCGTTCTACCAGGAGAGTCGAAAAACCGGCTTCCGCCGTGAGCGTGGCCGCCGTGGAGCCGGAAGGCCCGCCGCCGAGCACGATGCAATCGTAAGATTCCTTCATCACGGTAAGCTCTGATTTCAAAGGGGTGTGACGATCTCCAGCACTTCCACCGATGGTGTACCATCGAGATCGATGCCGGCCGTGCGGCCGTAGGTCGTTTGCGGTCGATCCAAGCCAAAATGCCTGCACAACTCAGCGGCCGGCTCCACACGCCACAGGCCATGGACGTGGATCGTGCGCAGCACATTGTGCCGGACCAGAATGCGTCCCAGCGGCCGGCGCTGCGACTCGATCTCGCCGCGCACCTCGGGGTTCAGACAGCCCAGGCTGACTCGCATGATCCCGTATTGCACCACAACCTGATCCGTCTGCCTGCGCAAGAGGATCTCGCGCGCGTAATGGGTGGGCGTGATATGCGTTGCCAATACTTGAACACTGACGAGGCTTTCGTGGAAAGCCTCGACTGCCACGGTCATATGTTCCTGGTGATCCAGGAGGGGCCGATAACTGGCTGGCATCTCCTCGGATTTGACCAATGTACACCGGCCTAGCGATTGAGCAGACGGATGGAACAGCGCCAACAGCCGATCGAGCTGTTGTTGATTAGCGTTCGCGTCCATGGCCATCCGATCAGCAACTCGGCTCACTTAGGGGCTTTGGGCTTTTTCCCCTTGAGCTTGAATTCTTCCGCGCTGAGGCTGTTGCTATTGTCGGTATCGTACGTCTTGAACGTCTTTTCCTTGGCCTCCTTCGGCTTTCCCTCCAGAGGTTTGCCCTTGGTGTCGACGCAGTACTCGCTCAGGCTGACCTCGCCGTTGCCATCAGCGTCCAGTTTTTCAAAGGGGGTCTTCTTGACTGGCTTTTCTTTTTGGGCAAGGGCAGCAAAGGCCGTGGCGCCTTGAGACACAAAAGCGACACAGATGATGGCAAGTAACCAATTCCTCATGGGAGGGCTCCTGATGGTGGGAGGTAAGCTGGGGGGCGTCTGGATCCAAGGCCGGCACTTGATTCTCATTATCCAGTGTACTCGGGGCGCTGGCAAGCACCGCGCCGCCTGCCCTAAGTATACCGGACTCCTTGATGTTCCGGCTCAAAAAAGGCCGGTAAGAGGGCGTCGACACGCAACAAGCCTTCGGGATTGAGCTGGATGGTTCCTTCCGCAACCTCCCCCCACCCTTCGGCTACTAAATCATTCCACTGGGGCCGCCAATGCTCCACAATGTCCACGCCAAACTTGTCTTCGAAGTAAGCGACATCCAACCGGCCGGTCTTGAGTTGCAGAATCATTTCCCGTACCAGCAGTTGGTGGGGCGTGGGGGTCATCGCGCGGCCCAGCGGCAGCCGGCCTTCATTGATAGCCGCGACATACGGCCCCCAATCGGGGAGGTTCTGATAGTGAACCCCGGACACATGGCCGAAGCTGGCCACTCCGGTTGCCAGCAGGTCGCTACCATGCCACAGATTGTCGCGATAGCTGAAGTTGACCTTGGATTTGTCGCGCACCACGGTGTAGGCGCTCGATACCGAGTAGCCGGCGGTCTGGAATTCGTCGAAGGCATAGCGCACCCAAGCACGCTTGGTGGGCCAGTCGGCCACCGGCGTTTCCATTTTCTGACCAAGAATGTCGTGGGAGTAAACCGTGTTAAACGGCAACTCCATCTGGTAGATCGTGACGCTGTCGGGGAGCAGTTCGATGGTGCGACGGATGCAATCGCGCCAGTTGTCCCACGTTTCGCCAACCATGCCGGAGATCAAATCGATGTTGACGTTGTAGAAGCCGGCCGCCTTGATCCAGTCCCAGCATTTGTAGACTTCGCCCGAGAGATGGGCCCGGCCGTTTTCCGAGAGGACCGCGTCGCCAAAGTTTTCCACACCTAGGCTGAGCCGTGTGATGCCGAGTTCCTTGAGCGTATGGACCTTCGGCTCGCTGAGCGTGCCGGGTTCGCACTCGAAGGTCACTTCTTCCGCGTGATCCCAATTGATGTTGGCCCGCAGCCGATCGACCAGCGACGTGAGCTGCTTGGCGCTTAAGAACGAAGGTGTGCCGCCGCCAAAGTAGACAAAGCGAAACGGCCGCTCCCCCATCACCGGCTGCCGGCTGACCAGCTCAATTTCGCGTGAAAGAGCAGCCACATAGTCTTCCACCTCATGCGCATTCTTATCCGTGTAGACACGGAAGTAGCAGAACTTGCACCGTTTACGGCAGAACGGAATATGGAGATAGAGGCCCAGCGGCACCTCGCGCGGCGGGGCGGCCAGCGCCGCTTCGATCGCTGATAACTGCTCGCGCGACCAGACCGAGAACGGCGGGTAGTTGGCGACAAAATAGCTGCCGACTTCAGTCTTAGCGGTTTCGGTGGTCATGTTTCTATTTTACCACGGCTCCGAAGCAATAAACGGTTCCGTTTTCGTTTCCGATCACCAGCCTCCCACTCGCGATCGCCGGGGCCGCCGTGAATCCGCCCCCCGTATCGTGCTTCCAGGCCAACCGACCAGTCTCGAGCGACAGGCCATAGAGCCGCCCATCCGCTGAGCCAAAATAGACGTTGTCCCCCGCTACAACGGGGGAAGAGTCCACCGCTCCGCCGGTCACGAAACTCCAAATCGGCTTGCCATCCTTCGGATCGAGCCCCTCGACCGCCTTGTTTCGGCCGCCGAAGACGACTCGATCCACTGTAACCGCCGCCGAACAGCGATATGCCAGGTCGCTGCGCGGATTGCGATGCGTCCACAAGAGCTTGGGCAATCGCCAATCGATCCCCAGAAAATTGCCCCCCTCCGTGCCGAAATAAGCATTATTGCCGATAATTGCGGCGCTCGATAAGGTCGGATCTTTAAGGTCGATGCTTCGCAAGTGCTTGCCAGTTTCGACGTTCACGACATGCAAGCTCCCATCGCAGCCGGCAAACAGCACGTTATCGCCCGACAGAGACGGCGAGGACTGGATGCCGCCGTCGGCCTTAATCGTATATTTCCAGATCAGTTTCCCGTCGGCGCAGCGCAGCCGATAGAGAGAACCATCCTGCGAGCCGAACAACACGCTGTCTTCAAACAGATTGGCGCTGGAGTTGATTTTGGCGGCCGTCATATAGCGCCACACTTCGTGGCCGTCCTGCGCACTGAGGCAATGAAACACGCCGGCCGCGTCACCCACATAGATATGCCCATCGCGCACAGCGGCAGACGCCAGAAATCCCTGATCGACCGGCACCGACCAGCGAAGCTTGCCATCGGCCAAGGCCAGAGCGTAAAACGCTTCGCCGTCGCCAACGTAAACCGTTTGATCCACGATGACCGCCGTGGCATCGAACGGACTAGTGCCGGGTTTCACTTTCCACAGCAACGGTGGCTTCTCCGGCAGTTCGGAAGTGGCCACACCTTGGCAGGCGGCATCGCTGCGAAACAGAGGCCAGTCGCCAGAGGCAGGTTTGGCCGCGACAGGCGCCGTTGCTGGTAGAGGAGGGGAGGGGGGTGGCGCATCGCGAGCAGGTTCGGCGCAGCCGAAGAAACACATCACCCACCCCAAGGCGATCAACACGGCGGTGGTGGGGGGTGTGGTTGGCATAGAGGTCTATGGTTCAGTACTCAGTACTCAGTACTCAGTACTCAGTACGCCGCTTCATAAAGCCCCAGTAGTTCTTCCGTACCAACTTTACGCGGGTTAAACGTGCCAGTCCATTGCTCTGCGGCGGCTGCGGCGAGTTCCTTCAAGTCCTGGTGCGGAACATTCAACTCGGAAAGGCGGACGGACAGCCCGGCTTGTGCGACCCAGGTTGCAAGCCGATCTGCCAACACCGCGCCCGCGTTTTGCGGTGCAAGGGCTGTTGCGTTTATGCGGAGCAACTCTGCGTAGGTGTCTTGGCATCCTGATGCATTGAACCGCACCACATGCGGCAGCACTACCGCGATGGCCTGACCGTGGACAATGCCGTAGCGGGCCGTGAGCGGATTGGCCAGGGCATGTGCAGCCCCCAGCATCGAATTTTCAATTGCCAGACCTGCCAAACAGGCTCCCACCTGCATCCGTCCACGAGCATCGAGATCATCTGGCTGTTCAAGCACTCGCGTGAAAGCGCCTGAGAGCATCCGCCAGGCCTCTCGGCTGAGCATGGTGGACACCGGCGTTCTCACATTCGTGACACTCGTTTCCAGGGCATGCGAGATGGCATCGATACCGGTAAGCGCCGTAACGCGCGGTGGCTGAGTAAGTGTAAGTTCTGGGTCGAGAATCGCAATGCGAAAGGCCGCTCGTCGATCGCCGCAGGCCATTTTGACATGAGTGGCTGCATCGGAGATCAAGGCGAACGATTGCGCCTCGCTGCCTGTGCCGGCCGTAGTTGGCACGGCGATCATCGGCAGCAGATCGCGCCGCGCCTTGTCGCGCCCCCAATAGTCCTGCATCCGGCCGCCATTGGTGTAGAGAAAATTGATTCCCTTGGCGCAGTCCATCGAACTGCCCCCGCCGATGGCCACAATCAAATCCGGCTGCACGGTCTGGGCGAAGATCAACCCAGACTCGACATCGTCCGTGGTGGGGTTCTCGTGAACGGCGTCAAACAAATGCGTTGTCAGGCCGGCCGATTGCAAGGCGGAGATTCCGCGAGCCGTGTGCCCTGCCTCCACAATACCTGGGTCGCTGACGACGAGCGCCCGAGAGCAGTTCAACTCGGCCGTGAGCTTTCCCAAGTCAGCAATCCGTCCTGGCCCGAAGACGATCCGCGTACGGGGCTGAAAGTCAAACGGCAGGATATAAGGGACACTCATCGGGATATCACTCACGACTGTATTGAACCTCAGAGGCGCAGAGTACACATAGGAAGACAGAAAAAGGTTTTAGGGAACACTAACTATCGCTCATAAACGCTAATCTTATTAGCGATGATTAGTGCGCATTAGTGTTCCTTGACTCTTCTCTGTGCCCTCGGTGTCTCTGTGGTTCATTTGCTTTTTTGCTGGTACGCTCTACTGCGGTAAAGAAACTCGATCAGGTTCCCTTCGTGCGGCTGGAGCCAATCGAGTTGCGTGGTGGGAATCGGGCCGATGTTGAGGCGGTCGATATCGACGGTGTCGGCCAGGCGCTCGGCGAACCGCTCATCGTGCGTGATGGCGGAGCAGACCAGCGTCGGGCCAATCTGATCGAGCATCTGCTGCTGCGGACATTCGACCACGCTCACCAACGGGAACATGAATTCCTTCTTGACCACGGCCGGCTTGGGGCTGGTGCAGTGGACGACCGTCGGCCGCAGATAGGCGCAGCGTTCCAGTTCGATCAGCCGCGGGCCATATTCGGCCGTGCTGTGTGTGACGCCTTGTTCTTTAAGATCGCTCTCGATGGACCGCCAAATGGCGATGCCCGTTTGCTTATCGGTGAAAGCGGCCAGGCCCGCCTGAGGATCGTCGGGCGGTTTGACCTCGACAGGGCCGAGTCGCTTCGCCAAGGCCGCGGCAATCTCGCGCGTGTGGCGCGAGGCCCAGATGCCCGAGGTGTTGATGCAACTTCGCCCACCGTTGGCGTAGACGCTCGTGACCATCAGATCGAGATAATCTTCCCAGCGATCGACCACGTCGTCGCCCAGGATGATCTTGCTCCAACCTGGGCCGTGAACTTGAACGCGCGGATTGCCCCGATGCTGCTCGACCGTGTTCTGTCCGCCGAAGATCATGCTCCGTCGGCAACATTTGACCACCGCCCCACCCATGTCATGCCCGCCAGGGTAGATCGAAATCGCTTCCGGCGGCAGTCCGGCCTCGACCATGGCCGCCGTCATGCGATAGGCCGTCCAGGGTTCTTGTGAGCCCGGTTTAATCACCAGCGCAATCTGCAGCGGAATCACCGGGAGCCACAAGGCATGAACGCCGGGCGAATTGCTCGGCAACACCAATCCCAGCACAGGCGACTGCGCCTGATAGCTGACCGTAACGCCGCGACTCTCCACGCCATGGCCCTTGGCCAAAATCTCGGGGGCCAACCCGCGCGTCAGCGCATCGAGAATCCGCTCCATGTTTTCCAGCACGAAGCAATTCTTGGCCACATTCGCGCGGCACATCACCTCGGGCAAGCCCGTGGTGGCCGATTGCTGTCGAACGAAATCATCCGGCGTCTGAGCGCCACCGCCGACGCTGAGTGTTGCATCACGAAACAACGCCGCGGCTTTTTGCATCCGCGCAATCAGATCCTGAGGCGAAATCTTCCGAAGCACATCGCGCGCCTGCTGAGCCTTGCGAATATCCCGCTCCAGCAAACCAGGGTTTGCCTGCCCCATCTGCGCAACGGGTTCGCCGGTCAGGAAATGGACCAACTCCGTCTGCTCGAGCGACTCATAAGGTTTGCCCCAGCGGATGACAGGAAGTTTCAGCATCAATAAACCCCCACCGTCGTCGCTTCCGCAAGTTCGTGGAAGGGACGCACGCCGCTCACTCCGTCCCAGGGATATTTCGCAAAGGGCCGCTCCCGCTCTCCTTCATCCCGCTCCATAAACCCGGGTACAAAAAACTCCTTCGTCAGCGTGGTCAGCCGCACCCGGCCGGTTTGGCCGTATTCGACCAGCTTGTGATAGTCCCCGAAATCAACCACTTCGATTACTGCCCGGGGCTGTGGAGCGTAGTAGGAAATCTTGTATCCGTCCTCGGCCGTGACCGGTTTTGAGGCGGCCAGACCCATGAGCGTGTTGCCATAGGTCGGGGTCATATACACACCGTCCAAGAACTCCTCAGTGGCAAACCGCGTCCACTGCGGTGTGAACTCCGTGCCGCCCGAGAAGATTCCCATGATGCCGGCCTGACGAATACTACTGCCGCGCTCTTCCAATGCCAGGGCCAATGCTTCCAGCAGCTTGGGTGTGGTGAACATGCAGCGGATGTCGTGACCGGCGTCGAGAATCGTGAGCGCCTGGTCGATACAGTGCCGCTTGTAGGCTTCGAGATGTTCCATCCAGCCGCGTTTGATGAGCTTGATGACCCAGCGAGGATCGAGATCGATGCAAAACGAAATGCCGCCGCGAAACTGCGCCAGGTGTTCGACCGCCAAGCGCAGCCGCCGCGGGCCGGAAGGGCCAAGCATCAACCAGTTCGAGCCGGGTGGGAAATATTCATCGGGCAGCGTCTGGCTGAACAACTCGTAGTCGATCCAATGATCTTCGACCACAATCCGCGTCTTGGGTGTCCCCGTCGTGCCGCCGGTTTCAAAAACATAGACGGGCTTCTCGGCCAATCCGCGCGGCACCCAGCGTCGCACCGGCCCGCCGCGGAGCCACTCGTCTTCGAAGTCGGGAAACTTCTGCAAGTCGGCATACGTCCGAATGTCTTTGAGTGGATCGAACGGTAGCTTCTCGGCAAACTCCAACCAGAATGGGCAGCCAGTTGATGGATGAAAATGCCACTGCACCGTCTCATAAACGTGGGCATCGAGTTCGTCCTTAGCACTTTGGACCGCGGATTCCAGATCAGTGGGTACCATAAGGGCCTCAGGCGGCTTGTCCGCCCGCGATGAAGGATGTCCAAACGGGGCAGTGGCAGGAGTTGTGGAGGGGATGCTTACCCTGCCATAGTCGCAACAAGCTGGCGCGGCGGCAAGTGGTCAAATGTAGGGTACGCGCAGCGTACCACTTCCTGGAATGCGAATAAGCCCCGTCAGAACAACGGACATTGGAGGGCCAGTAGCGATGCCGCGCTTAAGAATTGGTACGCTCCGCGTACCCTACTAATCGCGACCAGCGTCGTTGGCCGTACTCAGTTGGCTGAGCATCTGCAACACACCGTTGAGGTGGGCCAGCCGCGGGCCAAAACGATCGACGAATTCGTTGAACACGAAATCGCCATCAGCCATCGCGTCGGCATTCTCGCAAACCTCGTCGGTCAGCGACTGCAAAAACTCGCTCTGCACCTGGGCCAGAGCTTCGGCGGCCTGGCGGCACGACTCGGCCAGCCGCGGATTCGCTTGCCGCCATTGATTCAGTTCCGTTACCCGCTGGCGTTGCGCGGCGCTGGCGTTGGCCACCAATTCTTCCAGCAACTCGTTGTTGCGATCCATGGCCGTGAGGATCTGATGCAGCAATTCCGTCTGCTCGCCAGCATGGCTGGCATGGTGCGTCACGGGCGCATCGTGTCTCCCTGTGGCAATTCCAATTTGAGTGAACACAGGTGTCGTAGGCTGTGGTTCGCGTGTCATAAGTTTTTGAATTTCCCTGCAGGAACGCCAAAGGGTTTTTCGTAGTATAAGCACTCTCCGCCGGGTTGTCGAGCATTGGGCAAGATTCATTTACAATCATGGCCGAGCAATTGACAAAGCATCAATTTAGTCCTCTTAATCCGTCCTTTCATGAGCGGCGATCTGCATGTTTTACCCGCGCCAGCGTCAGATTCTGCCTAAAGTCCGCTGCCGGAACCACCCGATTCCAACAAGAGGCACTCGGCGCTCTAGGCATCTTGTCTGACAGTCGATTCACAGAGGTCGTTGATGAGCAATGTTCCCTCGGGCGCGGAAGCTGCGGCCGGATTTCTCACGGTCGTCGATAGCCCTGTGCAAGGATTGCTCGGGGGCTATTTGATTCTCAACGCGCTGGGCAGGCCGCTGGAGTTTCACTGCACCGCGCCCATCAAGCCGAACCGCGCGCAGGAAATTCTCTACGGAGCAACATTGCTGCCGTTTATCTACGGCGAGCAGATCGGCCAGACCTTGCTCCGCGCGACGCAACTCAAAGTGCCTTTGGTGCTGACGGACTTGGTACCCATGCTGGCAACCGCCGAATTGGTCAAGGAACCGGTGGCTCTGTTGTTGCCTCAGACGGCAGGGCAGGGGACTGTTCCGCCAGGGTTGACGCTCCTCGAATCGACCACCGTGCGGTTCGCAATTCCCAACACCAGACAGGCGGATCGCGCCGGCATCTCGGCAGCCATGGCCAGACTCGGCGATTCGTTCGATTGGCCGGAGCCTTTTGGCCGGATCCGCGATGCGATCGGCGAAGCCCAACGGGCCGCGGCGTGAGTTAGAGCCATGGAATCTCCCACCTACACGAGTTGGCAGGCCCCGCCTCCGCCGGTCGCTCAGGCTTTGTGGGAGCCCACGTCGAGCGTTGCTGCCGCTCGTAGTTGGATTGCCACATCCCAGGGGCCAGTTGCCCGGCTGCATGATGGTGCGTGGCACCTCAAGCCACCCGGAGTCGCGTCCTTCGATTTGGAAAGCCGCCGTCGTCGCGCACCCGCCGTGCAAACCTTTCGGTTTCATCAGCCGGATGAAGCGGCAGTGCATGTTCCCGTTTCGGCGCAGCGCTTGCCCATGCCTGCCGCTAATCCTGGTGCGGCGGCGAACACCGTTCGAACGACGCGCATCAAGCCGCCCGACGACGTGGTGCGTCTCTCCGATCGGCTGTTCTATGTCTTGCAGCCGGCGCTGGAGAACTTGCTCGGCGGCGTGCTGTCGATGCCGCACAATCCATTTCCTTATCAACTCGATGGCGTGGCCTTTCTTTATCCTCGCGTGGCCGCTGTGTTGGCCGACGAAATGGGCCTGGGCAAGACGATGCAGGCCATCACCGCCGTGCGACTGCTGCTGCACGCCGGGCAAGTGCGCCGCGTCCTGCTGGTCTGCCCCAAGCCGCTGGTCACCAACTGGCAGCGCGAGCTGAGTCGCTGGGCGCCGGAGATCCCGATCACGACTGTCAGTGGAGATCCTTCGCGCCGCGCCTGGCTGTGGCGCCTGCCCGAGGCCGTGTTGACGCTGGCCAACTACGAAGTCGTGCATCGCGATCGTGAAATCATCTCGTTGCCGACCGTGGGCTACGACCTGGTGGTGCTCGATGAATCGCAACGGATCAAGAATCGCAATGGGGCCACCGCGCAGGCAGTGCGGTCGATCCGTCGCCGCCGGAGTTGGGCGCTGACCGGAACGCCTATCGAGAACACGGCCGATGATCTCGTGGGTATTTTCGAGTTCGTCGCCCCAGGGCACCTCACGCCAGGCATGAAGCCGCGCCGGATGGCCAAGGCCGTGGGCAACTATGTGCTTCGCCGCACTAAAGACCAGGTGCTGGAAGACCTTCCTCCCAAACTGGTCAGCGACGCCGAACTGCCACTCACACCCGAGCAGCGCGACGCCTACCGTCAGGCGGAAGAGGACGGCGTCGTCAAACTCTCCGCCCTGGGTGAGTCGATCACCGTGCAGCATGTATTTGAGCTCGTGTTGCGATTGAAGCAGATCTGCAACTTCGACCCCTCCACCGGGCAGAGCACGAAGTTGGAACGCCTCAGCGCCGATCTGGAAGAAGTTGTGCAGAGTGGTCAGAAGGCGATTGTCTTCAGTCAGTGGGTCCACTCACTTCGCTGGCTCTCCCAGAAGCTGGCCCGTTTCAATCCGTTGGAATACCACGGCCAGGTGCCATCTCGCCAGCGCGATGGCGTGATCGAGCAGTTTCGAGACGACAAGAAATGCTCGGTGATCTTGATGAGCTACGGCGCAGGGGGCGTGGGCTTGAACCTTCAGTTCTCCCGCTACGTCTTCTTGTTCGACCGCTGGTGGAACCCGGCCGTGGAAGATCAGGCCGTCGCCCGGGCCCACCGGATCGGGGCCGCGGGGGCCGTGACCGTAACCCGGTTTCTCTCGGTCGGAACGATCGAGGAGCGGATTAACGCCATCTTGGAGCAGAAGCGAGAAGTCTTCGACACGATCTTCAACGGCGGCGAAATGGTCCCCCGGCAGTTGGGCCTGACCCAGTCGGAAATCTTCGGCCTGTTCGATCTCCGCACGCCGCAAGGGCGGATTGATAACGTGGCATGATCGATAACGTAGGGCCACTCAACCAGGAGACGGACTTGACAGGGCGAACAAGGTGGTGCTTATAATATATAATGGAGGCGGAGCTTGATGGGCAAGATTCTCGGTTCTCATATTATTGCGATCCCCCCTGCTGTGTGAGATGGTCGAACGTGGATCCCACGCAGAGAGAGAAGTGAGATTGCAATGCTCCTTGAGCTTCACCCACTTCTCCGAGCATATATCTTTTTTTTGGTGCCTGATTGTCTTCGGTTGAGAAATCCGAATATGCCACCGCAGGCAACAAGAATGAGCCGGTGGATTGCGGTCGGTTTGCTGCTGGCGTGGACGTTGCCGAGTGTCTGTTGGGGGGAACCTGCGGTCGTCGATCCTCGGGGCGGCTCGACCGAGCAAAAGGCCAAGGCAAAGCAATCGCTCGACGAGGCCGTGGCAGCAGCTAAAGCTGCGAAGAAGCGAGTGGAAGAGTGTGTTGAAACCTTAGAAGATGTCGAACGAGCCATCGAATACGAGCAGTCCAACAATTCCGCCATGCGAAAGGCCAAGTCAGAATACAAAGCCGCCGAGGCGGCCTACAGGGCTGCGGGCTTCGACAAGGCGGCAAGTGCCGCCAGTGGATTGGCGGATTCTGGATTAGACAAATCCGTTGCCAAGGCGAGGATGGCCATTGCCCTCGACAAATATAACAAACTGCGCGACGAGTTACTCAAGAACGATCCACGTTGGGTCGATGCGACCAAACCACTCAGCGCTGTGTTGGCGGAGCAGCGGGACGCCAACACCGCGCTCGAGCGCCGGCGGATCGAATGCCTGGTTTTGGTGGGGCGGATTTCGGGCATGTACCAACCGCCCCCGCAGGATCCTCGCACGGCGGAACGGCTTATGCTCATTATGGCTCTCCAGGCAAAGCAGGGGCTGCGCCCCGGCGTAAGGCCGAGCATGAACTCGCAACAGCGAACTCAGCCGCCAGCACCCCAGACGCCGCAAAAACCAAGCCCATACAATCCCAACTACAATTACTGATGAACGTGACTCACTAATTGGGCTGGCAAAGGTGCTGTCGGGCAGACATTAGCAAGCTGCCAGTTCTCGCCGTAGAGACCGGGAGAACCGAGAAAGGATGTCTATGCGGAAACGCCGCGCCGCCGCACGCAAGCAGTCGAAGCGGGCGATGGAGTCGATAGGCCCCCTTGGTGCAGTAGCCGTTCTCGTTCTGCTAGCCATTCTGGGGATCTGGTTTTGGGAGTCTTCAACGCCGCCAACCGCAACGACCCCAACAGTAACCCGGGCTCAAAACCGACCGCCCCAGACGCCCCCGCCTCAACTGACGAGGCGTGAACCTGTCGAAACGAGCGTCAAGCCGGCTCTCTCGCCAAGAGCGGCCTCCTCAGCTAAGCCTGTCAAACGCTCGAAACCAGTTACGCCGGATGAGGTTGATCCTGAGCCGTCAGCGCCGAATACTCCTGAGCTGTCAGAGTCGAATACCTCTGAGCCGTCAGATTCGAATACTGAGCCTTTCGAACCTGGAATGGAGCCACACGCGCCGGAAATAGTCAAGAAAAAGAAACCCTCTCCACCGTTTGAAATTCTTTCGATCAATAAGACGGCTGCGACCGCAGTCTCGCTCCCCGACATGGCCCCCGGGGCCATTGTCGCCGCCTCGCTGGACATGACCGTGCTGGGGACGGTTAATTTTGAGCCTGCACAAATCACCCTGTCGCTGCTCGGGGGTGAAGTGGCGAGCCACGAGCTTGGCACGTTCCATCTTCAGTCCAGCCCGACCAAGACCCAACCTTTTCGCTGGCTGGCAAGGTATCAAAATCCCGCAGGCCAGACGGCGCCCATCGCTGAGTTCGTTCTGTCCGACCGGCAACTTAAGTTCGGCTGGAGAGCCGAAAGCAAGGCTCATGAGGAGGCGCACTGCCTCCGGAATTGCCTCCTGAAATTGGCCGTAGGCGAAAAGGCTCAGCCCGTCGCGCTGCGTACGCCGCTGGGTGGCAAGCACCTGAAGTTGGGCCTCAAGAACAAGACAAATGAAGCGTACACGATACCCTGGCTTCCCAAGGGGGGACGCATGAAGCTCGAACTCTTGCTTGACAATATCGAACTGCCGTCTCATGAGATTTCACGAAAAGTGCTCAATATCGAAAGCGACCGCTCGGCATTGACATTTTCCTCAGCTGGTCAATTGCTGTTGGAAGTAAAGATTCGCATCGAAATGGATAACACTCTGTTGATCGCCGCCGTGGCACAATGGACGCCGCCGGGTGGTGAGCCACGCGTTTTCGACGGAGCCGCATTGTCGAAACAGCGCGCTCGGTTGCTCAAAAAACTGAGTGTTGTGGTGGACTCGACGCAACGGGATGAAATCGTAGCCGCCTCGGAAGGGATTGCCGAATTACTGAACCTTGCCGAGACGATCGAAGCCGCCGGTTCTCTCCCTTTTCGCGTCGTGATGAATGTTGACGGTTACGAGGTGGTGGTGTTGCAAAGCGACCAGGAGGCGTCGGCTGAAACTCGGCAGATCCCTGGGCCTGCGGAATAACAACGGCGAAAAATGTTTCGGGTGCCACGGATTCGACCCCAAAGTTCGCTTGGCCGGCCGGCCCCCGGCGCGGCCCCCGGGCAGAGCCCGGGGCTATGGGGGAAGGGCTACACGCGACCGTTGCGAAGCTGCCCTACGACAATCGAGCCGTTGTGGCCGCCGAAGCCGAAGCTGTTCGACATCGCGCCGCGCAGCTTGCGCTCGCGGGCTTTGTTCGGCGTATAGTCCAGATCGCAGACCGGATCGGGCGTTTCGTAATTGATCGTTGGCGGCACCATGCCGTCGCGGATCGCTAAGCAAGTAAGCAGCAACTCCACACCACCGCTCGCGCCTAGTAGATGGCCCAACTGGCTCTTGGTGCTGGAGATGTTCACTTTTCTGGCATGGTCGGCAAACACCGATTTGATCGCGGCCGTCTCGGCGGCGTCTCCCAACGGCGTGCTGGTGCCGTGGGCGTTGATGTAGTCGATCGTGTCAGGAGCCATGTCGGCGTCGCGAAGTGCTTGACGCATTGCCCTGGCGGCCCCGGTGCCATGCTCGTCGGGCTGCGTGATGTGCCCTGCGTCGGCGCTCGCGCCGTACCCGAGCACTTCGGCATAAATCTTCGCTCCGCGGGCCTTGGCGTGTTCCAATTCCTCGAAAACGAGGATGCCTGCCCCTTCGCTGAGTACGAAACCGTCGCGGCCAGCATCGAACGGGCGGCTCGCTCTGGCGGGATCGTCGTTCCGCGTACTAAGAGCCCGCATGTTCGAAAATCCGCTGATGCCCATGGGCGTGATGGCGGCTTCGGTGCCGCCAGTGACCATCACGTCGGCTTCGTCATATTGAATGGCCTTGAAAGCGTCACCCATGGCGTTGGTGGCGCTGGCGCAGGCCGTGGCCACGGCCGCGTTGGGACCTTTCAGCCCGTACTGAATCGAGATATGCCCGCTGGCCGCGTTGACCATCAGCTTGGGAATGGTGAAGGCCGAAACCTTTTCCGGGCCCTTCTCCAGCAGCCGCTGCATCTGCGTTTCAATTTCGTTCAGGCCACCGATGCCGGAGCCGAGGATGACGCCACAGCGAAACGCCTCTTCGCGCGCAAAGTCGAGGCCCGAGTCGCGCACGGCGTCGATGCCGGCGACGAGCGCGAACTGCGAGAAGCGATCCAGCCGCTTCGAATCCTTGGCTGGCAGGTAGGCGTCGGTGTTCCAGTCGGTGATATCGCCGCCGAACTTGACCTTGAAGCGAGTCGTGTCGAATACTGACAGCGTGTGAATGCCGCTTTCGCCTTGCAGCACGCGCTTCCAGAGATCTTCGACCTGACAGCTTAGCGATGTTACCGCACCGAGCCCTGTGACGACGACTCGTCGTTTCATGGCCGGTTTCCGTCAGGATTTGGCTGCTTGAGCCTCGATGTGCTTCACCGCTTCGCCGATGGTTTGAATCTTTTCCGCGGCGTCGTCGGGAATTGTGATGTCGAACTCTTCT
>JAIOPX010000359.1 GCA_021413705.1 Planctomycetota bacterium
AGCAGCACCATCTGTTCCGGCGCCGCGCTCCACAACGCCCACGTCATCAATCCCCCGGCCACGAGGCACGGCAGAAACTGCTCGATCGCGCGGCGCGTCTGCTGTCGGGCCAGCAGCGACTCGGTGCGGTACCAGTTGAGCACCAACTCGGCCGCGATCAGTATCAGGCTGGCCAGAGCAACCGCCACCCACAGGTCGACGAACGCCTCGGGATCGAGCGAGGGCTGCGGCACCCAAGTGGACTGCACGGCCGCGGCCGCCAGCCCCAGCACTCCCGTCCCCGCCACGCTCGCCGCGCGGTATCCACGAAAGGTTTCCGTCCGCGAAACCTGGTCCCGAATCGTGCCGATCTGGGCCAGGGCTTCTTGAAGTTCCATAGGTGAACTCCTGGAGATTTCAGTGTTTTTCACGCCGCCGAGTAGCTTTGTATTGCAAAGTATAGGGGGTTTGGTATTTTAATGCAAGCGGATTGTGGGAAGATTTGGAACGACTTGTCGAGCGGAGGTATTGTTACGTTGCATGCCCTATTGGCTTCTGAGGACGCAATGCCGTGAACGACGACGCGTACCAGATTGAAATCGATTCGCAGCTTTTTCACCGATTGTGCGAAGCGTTGGAAAAACAATCGCCGGATGTCGAAGCGACTTCATCTCTTGATGGCATGTCTGGCGGATTCAAATTTTCGGATGAATTCCCATGTCAATTCAAGAACGATGAGGAAGCGTTATTCCCGTGCATTTCGCTATTACGCACACTCTGGGCATATCGCCAATCACTAGTGATGCGACAACCTCGCATCGAACTAGCAAATTGGTGGGAAGTGGTGTTGAAGCTTGCTCCCCACTGGCCCGGCTTTCTTCCAGAACGAACGTCAAGCGAGATGCTTGAATTAGCTTTGCAGTGCGAGGCAGGTGCAATACGACTGACGGAAGACCTTGACAAATTGGACAACGATCTCGAGCAAGAGAGGCGCCGGGCAATGGGGCAGCCACATGAAATTTGACAATATCCACACATTCGAAGAGCTTCGAGACTATCTGTCGAAGTTTCATTCCTGGGGTGGCGATCAGGCGTATGATATCGGCGGAGCGATTATTCTATTCGCCGCGATCTTGGATAATTTGAGCCGCAGCCCGGATGAAGTAATTGAGATCTTAGCGGGGTACCTCAATTCGGATCAAAAAATATTTCTAGCGAAATTGGCGGATTGTGCAAATCGCCCTGACGAGGAATAAGATGCCAGTTGCCTGCCAACGGCCTTCTCTTAATTCTCTCCACCATTTGTTTTAGACTTCGCCCGATTCGGATCGTCATCCCCAAACTGCTTCCAATAAGCCGCCTTAAACGGATTGACCGCCGGGCCGACCGCGTTTTCATTCACCAGCATGGGCAGCGTCTTAACCCACCACGCGTCGTACGCCACCAACAACTTCGCCACCTCATCAGGGTGCTTGGCCGAGATGTCGGTTTTCTGGCCCGAGTCGTGTTGCAAATCGAACAGTTCGTGTTTGCCTGGGCCATGAAATACCAGCGCCCAGCGGGCGTCGCGGATGCTGGCGTTTGCGTATTGCGAGGCGGCCGCTTTGCCTTTCTCCCAACGGCCGACGTGAGTGATGAAGTAGCGGTCGGGCCATGGGGCGCTGGCGTCCTTTAGAAGCGGAACCAGGTTGCGGCCTTCGATCTGCTGCTGCTTCACTTGATCGTCCAGCTTGGCGCCGGCGATCTCGGCGAGCGTCGGCAGCACGTCCCAATGGCACGTCAGGCTGGGCACGTCGACGCCGGCCGGCAGCGTGCCGGGCCAGCGCCAGAACGAGGGGACGCGCGTCCCCCCTTCATACGGGCTTCCCTTCGCGCCGCGCATCCCGGCGTTGAACACCTTGGACCCGGTGGCGGTGCCGTTGTCGGTCATGAAGATCACCAGCGTGTCGCGCTCGATGCCCAGCTCTTTCAGCTTTGCCAGCAGCCGGCCGACGTTCACGTCGATGTTGGCGATCATGCCGTAGAACTTCGCCACGTTGGGCGGGACTTTCCCGCGATACGGCGTGTCGCTGCCGGCAGGGCAATCGAGCGGTTCGTGCGGCGCGTTGGGCGTGATGTAACAAAAGAACGGTTGCTTCGCCTCAGGTATCTTGGCGTCGATTCTCTTTGCCTCAACCGACGCGATCCAATCGATCGCCTGGTTGAAAAACACGTCGGTGCAATAGCCTTGCGTCTTAACGAACGTGCCGTTGTGGCGGATCATCGGATCGAAGTAGCGATTGCCCGGGGCGTCGCCGCAGCTTCCCTCGAACGTCTGGCCGATGCCGCCACCGCCGTGGATGAACACTTCGTCGAACCCGCGCCGCCCCGGCTGGTACGCGTCCTCATCCCCCAGGTGCCACTTGCCAAAAATGCCGGTGACGTAGCCGGCCGATTTGAGCACTTGCGGCAGCGTGGTGGCGCTGAGCGTCATCCGCTCCCGCTCCGCCACGGTGTGCGTCACGCCATTGCGGAACTCGTGCCGCCCGGTCATCAGGGCAGACCGCGTCGGCGCGCACGTCGGGCTGACATGAAAGTTCGTCAGCCGCACGCTCTCGCCATACATCCGATCAATCTCGGGCGTCTTGAGGTGCGGATTCCCATGGCAACCGAGGTCGCCGTACCCTTGGTCGTCCGTGAGTATTAGTATGATGTTAGGCACGCTTGGCAAAGTGGCAGAAAATGCCCGATTCCACGAGCATATTGAAGAAACCATTGGAGAGATGATAAGAATTGCTAACGCTATTTTGTGTAGTAAACGCGGCCTGAAATGGAACGTAGCCGGCCGGTGCGTGAGAAGCAGATGTCGCATCGAATGGCTCCCTAGCCATAGACATAAGGAACGTAAATGGCCAGCGGTTTCTACGGCGCGCAATTACCTGGCTTGGGCGACATGTAACCGGCTGACGATGGGGGGGGGCACTCGCTATGATAAAGAGCGTGCGGAATCGCTCACCCGTTCGGAAGTCATCAGCCAGGTTCCCCCAGTGGCGAACTGTGTTGAGCACAAGCCAAATTCCTCCAGCGGTCGCGACGCGAGAATACCGTATGAACGATTCGGTGAGAAGTCCAGAGAATATCGCCGATCGACAGGCTTTCGGGACGAACAAGAGGGCTGAAGACTCCGCCAAAATAGACTTGCTGCTTGTAGATGATGATGAGGAGATCCGCAGCCTGATGGCCCGCCGTTTTCGCAGGCACGGCGTTGAGGTTCAGGAGGCCTCAGATGCTGCGCAGGCACTTTTGCGAGCGGAGAATCGCCTATTTGACGTGGCCATCATCGACATGATGTTGCCGGGCATGAATGGCCTGGAATTGCTCGCCAAGCTAAAGCGCGTCCAGGAAGATTGCCAGATCGTCATGCTCACTGCTCAAGGAACGATTGAAACGGCCGTCGAGGCGATGAAACTCGGTGCGTTTGATTATCTCCGCAAGCCGTTTCCGCTCGACAAATTGGCGGCGATCACCCAGCGCGCCTTTGAGCGTCGACAACTGCAGAAGGAGAATCAACAACTCAAAGTAGCGATGAAGCGAGACCGTCCGACGCACGAGATGGTCGGCCAATCCGTCGCCATCAAGGAAATCTTCCGGCTGATTGAACGAGCTGGGCCGACCGACAAGGCGATTCTCATACAAGGTGAAAGCGGCACCGGCAAGGAGTTGGTCGCAAGGGCATTGCACCATGCCAGCGGACGTGCCGACAAGCCCCTGGTGGCCATCAACTGCGCGGCCCTCCCCGAGACCTTACTGGAAAGCGAATTATTCGGACACGAAAAGGGTTCCTTTACCGGTGCAGTGTGCGCCAAGCAGGGACTGTTCGAGGTGGCCGACGGTTCGACGCTGCTGATCGACGAGATCGGCGAAATGCCAGGGAGCCTCCAGGCCAAGCTATTACGCGTCTTGGAGGACGGGTCAATGCGTCGCGTCGGTTCTTTGCAGGAGCGTCGCGTCGATGTTCGACTGCTAGCCGCCACGAACCGGAATATGGCGGAAGAAGTGAAGGCTGGCCGATTCCGGGAGGATCTTTATTATCGAATCAACGTCATGTCACTCAATTTGCCGCCGCTGCGCGACCGAACAGGAGATGTTCCTTTGCTGGTCCAGCGGATCGTCGGCTCGGATTGGACGGTCGAACCGCAGGCGATGGCGGTGCTCGAGCGTTACTCGTGGCCAGGCAACGTGAGGCAATTGATCAATGCACTAGAGCGAGCCAAGATACTAGCCGACGACTTTACGGTGACGCAGGATGACCTGCCGACAGAGGTTGTCCACGCCGCACAAACCAACGGTCGCGCGACGCCTATGGCTGGCGACGAACTGGCGACTATTCAGCGAGGCCACATTGTTGAAGTTTTGCGGCGGGCAAAAGGCAACAAGGCTCGCGCCGCCAAGGCGCTGGGCATCAATCGTCGCAGCCTCTACCGACTGATTGAGAAATTTGAAATACAGCCTGCGGACGAGACAGACTCCCTTTCTCCGTAACATAAAAGTAGGTGTGCGACTATTCTCGCACCGAGATCCCGCAGAACGGCATGCGCGCAAACTTGCAGGAAGTTCGATGCGCACGCAGCGGCGCCAAAGCATGAGCGACCAGGTCCAGCATGTCCAAGGGTACCGCTAGAACTAGCGCAGGACTGCTGATGTTTCGCATCCAGCAGGGCGAAACTCAAATTTTATTGGCTCATCCAGGTGGTCCCTATTTCCAGAACAAGGACGAGGGTGCTTGGACAATTCCCAAGGGAGAACCTGATCCCGGCGAGGATTTGCTGGTGACCGCGCGGCGCGAGTTCAAGGAAGAAATCGGCCTCGAACCCGAGGGCACGTTCCTACCCTTGAAGGCGATCCAGCAGAAAGGTGGAAAGATTGTTCACGCCTGGGGTATCGAGGGAGACTTAGATCCTGAGAGCCTCAAGAGCAACCTGTTCACCATCGAATGGCCCCCCAAGTCAGGTCGCCAGATGCAGTTTCCCGAGGTTGATCGAGTGGAGTTCTTTGATCTCTCCGTTGCACGCGTAAAGATCAATCCGGCACAGATCGCTCTGATCGATGAACTTGAGATGATTCTGCTCAAATCGGACCCTGCCTGATGGGGACATTCCTGGCGGCTTTGAGTTTACGCCTGCGACAACATCGCGTGGAGGTGGACGTCAATACTGTGGCTTAGCGCGTCGAGGTCGTAGCCCCCTTCCAGGATGCTGACGACGCGACCACCCGCATACTGGTCGGCAATGCCAAGCACCTTGCGCGTCAACTCGGCGAAATCCTCGGTTTCCAGCCCCAGCGAGCCGACTGGATCTTCGCGGTGGCTGTCGAAGCCGGCCGAAATGAACACCAATTGAGGACGGACGCGGCTGGCAAAATCCTCCAGTTCAGACGCGAATTGACTTAGATATTCCGCTCGCGGCGTTCCGAATTCAATCGGCAAGTTCCGCGTCATCCCCAGTCCCGCGCCGGATCCCGTTTCGTCCGCGGAGCCGGTTCCCGGATAGAAAGGCCAGCGGTGAATTGAAAAAAAGCCGACTTGGCCATCCTCCCAGAATATCTCTTGCGTTCCGTTGCCGTGATGCACGTCCCAGTCGACGATCAGGACGCGGTCGAGTTGAAGTTCTGAAATCGCCAGCCGCGCCCCAATCGCAACATTATTGAACAGACAGAAACCCATCGGGCGATTGGCGAGAGCATGGTGTCCGGGCGGACGGGTCAAACAAAACGCGCGGCGGTCCTCGCCCGCGACGATCTGCTGAACGGCATCCCAGGCCGCGCCGGCCCCGTGCAACGCGACCTCATAGGAGCGCGGGCTGACAAAGGTATCGGACTCGATCCAACCGCCGCCGCTTTTAGCAAAAGTCTCCAGCTCTTCGGCGTACTCCAGCGAATGCACGCACGCGAGTCGCTCCAGCGTAAGCGATTCCCAGCTCGGTCGGCGACAGCGGGCGTCCGTGCCAATCCACTGCAGATACTGCAAGGTCGCGACCAGCCTTTCTCCGCACTCGGGATGACGGCCCGTCCGGTGCTCGAGAAAGAGGGGATCGGTATAGAGAAGTACCATGATGTGTTGGCGTCAGTCCGTGGAAGGAAACTCCCTGCCTTAAATTATGCCAAATTCAATTCCGCCCGCATGAGCGTCCCTTCGTCCCGCGGGTGGATCGCAAAGCCCAGCTTCTGGCTCACGCGCTGCATGCCGACGTTCTCTGGCAGTATATCCGCACTGATTTGCCGCAATCTTTCATCGCGGCCAACCTGCACCAATCGCGACAATAACTCGCTTCCCAGTCCCTGCGCTTGGTATTCGTCCGACACGATGATCGCAAACTCGGCTTTCGCACCCGAAAGCTTCGACAGCCGCCCCACGGCGATAATTTCGTGCTCGCCCGTTTGCGGATCGTGGCGATCGACCACCAACGCCATCGCCAGATCGAAGTCGATGAAACACAGCCGGGAGAGCCGCTCGTGAGCCACGCGTTGGCTCAACTGCAACATGTTAAAGTAACGAAAGTACACGCTCCGCTCCGACAGCGTCGCGTGAAACTTGACCATCAGCGGTTCGTCCTCGGGACGAATCGGACGAATGATAACTTGCGTGCCGTCCTTCATGGTCCAGGGGACAATATATTGCACCGGGTAGGGACGAATGGCCGGTTGCGGCAGTTGGTCTTCGCGGACGTCGGAAGAGTGTAGCACGACCCGCGCGTCGACCGCAATCAACTGATCGGACGACGCGATCAGCGGGTTGATGTCGATTTCCTTGATCCATCGTTGTTCGACCACAAGATTGCTGAACCTGACCAGCAGTTGTTTTAGAGCTTCCAAATCAATCGGCTTGCGCCCGCGAATGCCTTGCAAAGCCTTGAAGATTCGCGTCCGTTCCATCATCCGCAATGCCAACGTCGTGTTGAGTGGGGGCAGGCCCAGTTCCCGATCCTTATAAACCTCGACCAACTGGCCGCCTGAACCGAACAGCAACACGGGACCAAACTGAGGGTCGATGCTGCTACCAAGGATTAACTCGTAGCCGTTGTGCGAGACCATCGGTTGCACGGCGACGCCGAGGAAATGCTCGGCTCCGGCCCGTTCACTAACGCTCGTGCGAATCGCACGATACGCCTGTTGCACCGCCGCTTCGTCCCGCAAATTCAATTGCACGCCGCCGAGATCGGTTTTGTGCGTGATCGTTTCCGAATGCAGCTTGAGCACAACGGGAAACCCCAGTTCGCGGGCCTGCTGCACTGCTTCTTCGGCGGTTTTTGCGAGGCGCATTTCCACCGTGGGAATGCGATAGGCGGCGAGGATCTGCTTGGATTCCCACTCGGTCAACAGTTGCCGTCCGGACGCCCGCGCCGCGTCGACGAGAGCCGTCGCGCGACCGCGTTCGTCAACTTCGCACTCGATCTGGCTTGTCACGGACGGTGCTTCAAACAGCGCCCTCAAGTTTGCGCTGTACTGCCACATGTACTCGAATACCCGTGCTGCCGTGTCAGGATAGGGGAATGTTGGGATGCTCCCCTTGGCCAGAGTGGAGATGCCGGCCGCGACACTTGCGCCGCCCATCCAACTGGCGAGCACCGGTTTCCCGAGGCTCTTGCCCAGCGGCCGGAGTTGCTCGGCGGTTCGCAATGCATCCGTCATCGCTTGTGGAGTCAGGATCACCATTAACCCATCGCTGTTCGGATCCTTGGCGGCGATGGCCAGCGATTGTGCGTACCGGTCCGCATCGGCATCTCCCAGGATGTCGATTGGGTTGGCGTGGCTCCAGTGATCGGGCAGAATGTCATTGAGCGACGTCAGCGTCTCCGGCGCGAGCGTTGCCAATTGGCCACCTGAGCCAATCAGCGAATCGGTCGCCAATACGGCCGGCCCGCCGGCATTGGTCACAATCGTCAACCGAGGCCCTGTCGGTCGGGGCTGCATGCCCAGCGTTTCGGCCATGTGGAAGAGTTCGGAGATTCGGTTGACACGCAGCACGCCGCAACGTCGAAACGCCGCGTCAAGCACTTCGTCGCTGCCAACGAGCGAACCCGTATGGGACGCGGCGGCTTTCGCGGCGACTTCCGTGCGGCCGGCCTTAATAACGATGATCGGCTTCGAGAGGGCGACCTCGCGGGCAGCCGAGAGAAACGACCGGGCGTTTCCGATAGTCTCCATGTAAATAACAATACTTTGTGTACAGGGATCTTCGCCCAAGTCGTAGATCAGATCGCCCCAGTTCACGTCCAGCATCGAGCCAATCGAAACAAACGCGCTGAAACCCACCTGCGCTTGCAAGCTCCAATCCAGCACGGCCGTGCAGAGCGCTCCGCTTTGGCTGATGAAGGCGACGCTGCCTGGTCGAGCGATGGTCGCGGCGAACGTCGCATTCAAACCGGACTGCGGCCTCATGACGCCGAGGCAATTCGGTCCGATGACCCGAATCTTCCCCGTACGCGTCTGTTCGAGAATCTGCCGTTCCAATTCGATGCCGGCCGCGCCGCTCTCCCTGAATCCTGCTGAGATCACGATCGCCGCTGGGATATTGTGGGCCACGCAGTCGCGGATCAGGCCCGGTACCGTGGGCGCAGGTGTCGCGATCACGGCCAGATCGATCGCTTCCGGCAGGGCTGCCAGGTTTGGATAAGCCCTGATGCCCAGCACCTGGTCACGCTTTGGGTTGACAGGGAAGGTGGACCCTCCAAACGGACTGCTAATCAGATTCCACAACATGGTGCGGCCGACGCTGCCCTGTCGTTCCGTGGCTCCAATCAGCGCCACGTTACGCGGCGAGAAGAATGCCTTCAGCGAAGTGCGACCGCCTCGCAACACATCGTAAGCGGGATCCGTTCGCGGCACGGGCTCTGTCATCGTGACTATCTCCGCTTTTCGTCGACGCATGGTTGTGGTAGTGGCCAAACTTTGCACGGCCGCGTGGAACTCACACCGTAAGCGATGCGCCGACACAGTATGTCTCGCAAATGCCGATTGGCGACCCGATGCCGTAGCATGAACTATTGGCTGCTTCCCTGCACCGCATTGCCGGGCTCCATTTTGGGGGGCAATGGGTGGAGCACTGCTCCGCCACGGTACGTGCCGCTAGCACGGATCGTTTCAAGTTTCTTGGGATGTGACATCTTGGCGCGATCACAACCGGCGAATCGTTCGGGGCGTCCGGTTGCCATAGCAGTCACTTGTTTTCCGCCGGCCGCAGAGCCTTTTCCAACGACAAGACGGCTTGCGCCGCTTCGACCAGCTTTTGGTTTTTCTCCGCGGCCAGTTCCTGCAACCGGCGGAAGGCGGCTTTTTCGTCGACCCCGGTCACCGTCATGAGAAGCCCCTTGGCCTGTTCAATGACTTTGCGATCGGTCAGCGCCTGCTTCAAATCGCTGGCCTCTTTCCGCAGGGCCTGCATTTCTTCAAAGCGGCGGACCGCCACGGCGATGGCCGGCGCCAGATCCGCCTGGCTGATGGGTTTGACCAAATAGGCCAGCACATGATCCGCCTCCGCGCGCTCGATCAGCGCTGGATCGTGGTAGGCGGATACCAGGATGATGGGCAGCGCTCGCTCGCGGGAGAGAAGTTGGGCCGCTTCAATGCCGTCCATGTCGGGCATCCGAATATCTGTGATGACCAGATCCGGTTGCAGCGTTCGGCAATGCTCGACCAATTCGCGGCCGGTCTCCGCAACGGAGACGACTTGATGCCCGCACAACGGCAGCATCCGTTCAAAGAAATCCCGCATGTCGGGTTCGTCGTCGGCGACAGCAATCCGCAGCGAATGGCTCATGATTCTCCTCGGGGCAAGATTACTCGGATTTCCGCTCCTTGGCCAGGGTGATCGCAGACCGTGATGGAACCTCCGTGCGACTGGATAATTCGCTGCACGATGGCCATACCGAGTCCCGTCCCTTTCGTTTTGGTGGTAAAGAAGGGCTCGAAGATGCGGCGGCGTTGCTCGGGGGTCAGTCCCGGCCCCTGGTCGCAGATTGCGACCTCGACCGCCGGTCGATCTTTCCATGTGGTGGCAGTGCAGCGGATGACGATGACGCTGCTCTCAGGTGACACATAGATCGCATTTTCGAGAATATTTCGCCACACCTGCCCAATCGTTCGCCGATCAATCCAACAGCAGAGGTCCACGTCATTGATCTCTTCCCGCAATGTTAGATTCTTTTCGCGCCGCGCCTCGGCCAAGTGGACCCAGGTTTCCTGCCACGTTTCGGCTAAATCGCAGCGATCGCGGCGCAGGTTGATCGGCGCCGCATATTGCCGGACTTCCTCGTACAACTGATGCAACTGCACTTGGGCCCGGAGTGCTCGATCCACCAGGTCCACCGCTTCGGGGCGGTCTTCAACTTCCAGTCGCAGCATCTCCAGGCAGGCCCCGGTGCGCTGCAACGCATTGCCGCTTTCATGCACCAGACCGGCCATCGTCTCGCCGATCGCCGCCAGTCGCTCCTTCTGCAACGCGCGCTCCTGGGCCGATTTCAATTCCGTGATATCCTGCCCCGACGCCAGGACTCCAGTCGCGTCGCCACGCACGTCTTTGAGCACGCGGGCAAACCAATGGATTTCACGCTCCAACCCGGCTCTTGTTTGTATGGGACTCACTTTTCCTTGGAGCCGGCCGTTGATCAAAACGTCTTGAAACGCGCGGCGCGCGTCAGCGCGGTCCTTCTCGGCTACGAAACTTGTGAACCAATCTTGTCCTTGCACCTCGGCGAGGTGATAGCCCGAAAGCGTCTCCAGGTACGGATTGAAGCGAACGATCCGTCCTTCAGGATCGAGCAGCAGCAATATGGTCTGTGCGCTGTCCCACAAGTTCTGGACAAAGTCGCGCTCTTCCCGCAGTCGCCGTTGGTTCTCCTGCAGCGAAGATTCCGTGCGGATTTTGTCGACGATTCGCGACAGGCTGGCGCGCAGCGCACCGGCGTTCACTGGCTTGATCAGGTAGTCGGCGGCTCCCTGCCGCAGCGCGGAAATCGCGCTATCCAGATCGGCATATCCGGTCGCAATGATCACGGCAGCCTGCGGCGCCAATTGACCAATTTGCGGCAGCAATTCCTGGGCATTACTATCCGGTAATCGGCCATCCAGAATGACGGCCGAAACTTCCGGCCAGTTTCCATAGGCCAGCGCCTCAGCACCCGTGGCCGCGGTATCGACCTGAAAGTCGTCCAACTCCAGAATGTCGCAAAGGTTGTCGCGGGTGTCCGCGTCGTCCTCGATCACCAGCACGCGCATGGGACAACCGTTCGCCGCCAAATCATTTCTCGCCCGGTACGGTTCGATCTTCATCGCGCAAAAATCATCGTGCGGAACAGCCGCTGGAAAAATTTCGGATTGTTTCCAGAAGATAGTTCATGTCAAATGGCTTGTAACACACGGCCTCAGCGCCGTTAGCCATCGCCTCCTGCACCCGGCGCTCCATTTCGTCGCGATGACCGGTAATGAGTATCGTTCGGGCTTCGGGATTCTTCTTGCGCACCTGTTCGAGCACTTGGCTGCCGCTACTCTCCGGCAACTTCATATCAATCAGGACGACGTTGTATTCGCGTTGCTGCAGCTTGCCGGCAGCGCTCGCCAGATCATGCGAAAGACTCACCCGATAGCTGCGCTCGCGCAGCAAATCCCACAACGAATCACATAAGTCCTGATCGTCGTCTACGATTAACACCAGGGGCTCGGAAGTCGCCTGTTCAACCAGCCCCAGCAGGAGTGGAAAGTCGACCGGCTTGGAAAGAATTTTCCACGCTCCCGAGTCGAGCACCGAAGTGGCCGTGGCGCTGTTGGCATAGGCCGTGACCACAATCGCCACCGTGCCGGCGGACAACCGGCGAATCCGCCGATACAGTTCCAGCCCATCCATGCCTGGCATTTTCAAATCCAACAGCGCGACGTCGTACGTGTTATTGCCCACCAATTCCAGTGCGGCCAGGCCATCGTGGGCGACGTCCACCTGATAGCCCAGGTCCGTGAAAATATCCGATAGGTTGGCACAGGTGTCGGGCTCATCGTCGACTATCAACAATCGGTTTGAGCCAGGGACCATGCGGACCTCAAGGAGAGTGGGACGTCGAAGCGAGTCAAGAGATGCGCATGTAGTGGCGAGGAGAATGGCGGAATTATAGCAGACTTTCTCAGGACTCTGAAGTATCAGGATCTTTCCGTGCGGCGGTCAGGGTCACCGTGAATGTACTGCCGCAGCCTTCGTCGCTCGTAACTTTCAGGTGTCCATTGTGCTTCTCAATGATGGCCCGCGTGATGGCCAACCCCAGGCCAATCCCGCGGGCTTTTGTGGAAAACAGCGGCTCCATGACCCTGGCCAGATGGTCCCGAGGAATACCCACGCCACTATCGGCAACGTCGATTTCCACCTGCCCGCCGTTTTGCCGGCCGCGGATCTGCAATGAACCACCGTTGGGCATGGCATCGCGGGCGTTGCGCAGCAAGTTGCTCAAAACGATGGCCAACTGGCCCCGGTCGCCCATCACCGCGGGTAAGTTGGGGGTAAATTCCATTGACAATTTGATTTGGTCCGGCAAGGGCTGCAACTCCAATACCTCCCGGATGCAGGACGCCAGGTCAAGTGGTTGCATCTCCGGCACCGGCAGCCGAGCGAAATTGTTGAGTGCGGCGATCACTCCGTCCGCCATCGTCACTTGGCGGTCGATCCGCTCCAGATGCGTGGAAACCTTTTCGGGAGAGGGTTGGCTGGCTTGCCGCAAGTAATACACCGACGTCTTGACGACATTCAAGGGATTGCGCAATTCGTGGGCGATGCCACCGGCAACCTGGCCAATCGTCGCCAGCCGCTCGATCCGTTGCTGCCGTTGCTGCATTTCGGCCTGGTAAGCGTCTTCGATGATCGCCAAGTCGAGGTCAATCAGCTTATTGAGCGACCGGCGCACCGCCAGTTGGGCAAGATCCATCTCTTCCTGTTCCAGCGCCAGCAGCAAGCCGGAACGGAGACGCGACAGGGCGGTATTGGTGTACACCTGGTCCAAGCCAATCTCGACATGTCGCAATCCCACCTTCCAGCGGCGGGTCACATAGTCGCGGTCGTATTGGCCGGAAAACAACTCGCGCAGCCAAGTGATCAGCGTCCCCTTCAATCGGGCGACCTGCTGCTCGCCTCCCGTAATGATTTTGCGCGTGGCGGCGTGCTGCTCAATTTCAGCGTAGAAGTCTTCGATCAAGCCGGCAAAATGCCGCTCGACAATCGTTGCCACGGAACGAACGCGCAGGGCATCCTCATCGGTCCAACCGACATACCGCTGGAGTTCCTGATAGCGATCAAACAACTCGTCGGCATTCATGCGCCCACCGTCCCCCACAAAAAAACCCCGCTGCCCCGACACGCAGGGACAAACGGGGCCATTGATTTGTCGCGTTCGGCCCATCACGAGCCAATTGCCAACATTAATTCTACTTGGACAGTAACCCTTGGGTAGGGACCGAACTCCAATCGGATCTCTTCCTAGGGCGTAAAGTCATCTGGCAAAACAATTCGACAGATTGGCGTTCGTTAATGTTAAACGGAGCGGAAATGCTCCATATTTTAGGGCGAATACGGTAACTTGAAATTATTTTCACTTTCGCATTGACGCGCCACCCGCCACAGCCCAAAATGCTGATGTTCGACGTGCTCGTGACGGGCACGCTGAAAGACAGGCACGAAAGGCCCCTCTGTGCGAATGGTCGTATAGCCGGGGTTTTTTTGTCGACCGCAGGTCGCATCGCGACGGTTCTTGCTGGACTGCTTCGCTTACCTCGTGCCTTTCTCCACCGGTGTCGGCCGGTTTCCATTGTGGCCTTGATTTCCCGCTTGCGCTATTGAGGTTCTCCCATGCATCGAACTGTCGAACTCGCTCCAGTGCTATCATCCGCGTCGCTAAGCCCGGCGTCGTCCGGCGGGCGGGCGTTTCGAACAGGCGAATCAATCCTGCGCAAAAGCTCGTACCTCGCACTTCGTCGGCTCTCCTGCGAGTACCACGACGGCGTGTTGACGATTCGCGGCAGGGTTTCAACCTTCCACCTCAAGCAAGTGGCCCAGTCGCTGCTCGGCAAGCTCGCGGGCATCTCCAGAATCCACAATTTGGTTGAGGTCCGGCAATCGAAAAAGATTACTCGGACTCAGCGGAAGTTTTAGTTCTTCAAGGGATACGGCGGTGATGGATCGCGAAAACCCCAGTTTCCCCAGGAGGGAAAGATGCTCGTACTGAGTCGAAAACTTGGCCAGCAAATCATGATCGGCAACGACATCGTGGTCACCGTGTTGGACGTGCGCGGGGATCGAGTGCGGTTGGGAATTGTCGCTCCGACCAGCATGCCCGTTCATCGCGACGAAGTTCGCAAGCGGATCGAGGCTGAACGTCGCACGGGCATTACGCCCATCGAGGGAAACCATCCGCAGTTTCATGCCGAATATGTGTGAACCTAATGCAATACGCACCATCCTTGTTATTGGTGGATGATGAACCCGATTTGCTTTCATTGGTCGAGCATCGCTTCCGGCAACGCGGATACGGCAATTAGGCCTGCGCCTCGCGCAGGTATTGCAACATATTCACCCCCAATTGCGCATCATCATCCTCAGCGGGCACACAGAGCCGCATTAAAAATAAAACGGACGCTGGCGATTGGGGAGTTTTGGAGTATCTGGCCAAGCCTTGCAGATTTAAGTGCGAAGAAAATGCCCTGGAAAACGCTTGCCAATCGATCGCCGAAGCGTACAAAGGACAGGTGTTCCCCGTCGAAATCACGTAAGGCTTCACGCGTGCAAGGGTCAACTTCAACGTCGCACGCAATGACGACACGGTGAGGTATCTACGGCCACCGCGAGAGCTGTGCGGTGCAGCTTCGCGTGGTTTGATTTTCCCTTGACGAAAGGAGCTATCTTATGGCTGGAACACTGGCAGAACGAACGCGCCGCAATCTGATGCCCTGGTCGCGTCGCTAGCCGCTGCGGTCGTTGCGCGATGAAATGCGGGATTTGGCCGAGCGCTTTTGGGGAGAAGAAGGAGATGGCTGGCTTGGCGGCGCGGCCCCGCTGGCTGACCTCTCGGAGACCGAGTCCAGCGTGCAGATCGCGCTGGATCTACCCGGAGTGAACCCCGGCGAGATCGACATTCAGGTCCACGGCAACGTGCTCACGATCGGTGGTGAGCGCAAGGAAGAAAAAGAAGAAAAGGGCCGTACCTATCACAGGCTGGAGCGCCGTATCGGCACCTTTTCCCGCAGTATTACGCTTCCCTGCCCCGTGCAGGAAGGAGAAGCAGCCGCCGAATATCGCGACGGTGTGCTCACCATCACGTTGCCCAAATCGGAAGAGGCCAAATCGCACCGGATCAAGGTCAAGTGCTGACAATATACTCCGGCCTGTCCGGAGAACGGCCTCCGGACAACTTTCGCGATGACGATGCGTCTCGCCGAAGGGGTCTGGGGGCCGTTGCCTTTCCCCATTCTTCACGAATCAGTCCTTATCGACACGTCAATTCTCGAGTATTCTGGCGGCATGGCGACACCGAGCAATGCGCGATCCGATATTCAATCGTATTATCGGCTCGCCAACGTCGATATGTCGCAAACTCATTGTCAGGGAACGGCGTGCTTTGCGGCCCGACAGTTGGCTGCCGATCGCTGGCAGATGGCGATCGAAGAAACGCCGCGATTCTATTGTCTCGGCAAGTGTTACGCCGCGCCCGCCACAGGCGCGGATCACAGCCGGCCTCGAATCGAAGTTCATTCGCGGCGGCCGGTGGTCCTGGAACGCATCGTTGCCGGGTCCACCACATCGCTCAGCGACTACCGCAGTCGAGGCGGGTTAGCCGCCTTGGAACATGCCTTGACGCTGCGGCCGGATCAGATCATCACGGAGATCGAAGCATCTGAACTGCGGGGACGCGGCGGTGCGGGGTTTCCCACCGGTGCCAAATGGCGCGCCGTCGCCGCCCAGCAATCGAATGAGAAATACGTCGTCGCCAACCTCGACGAGGGAGATCCGGGCGCATTCGTCGATCGGTTCATCGCCGAAGATGATCCTTTCTCGCTGATCGAAGGGATGATCATTGCCGCGCGGGCCGTCGGCGCTCGCCAGGGATGCTCGCGGGCATTTTGAATCGGCTTGGCGGGCGCCGCTTCCCGCCGGCCGTGGGCTCAATCTCATGCAGATGATCGACGCCGCGGCAATCGGGCAACTCAAGGCGCTGTGGGTGATTGGCTATGATGTCGCCCTGACGAACCCCCAGGCGGCGGCAACGATCGACGCCTTGCGGAAGGTCGATTTGCTGATCGTGCAGGATCTCTTCCTTACGGAGACCGCCCGACTGGCCGGTTCGGTCTTCTTGCCGGCCTGTTCTTCCTTTGAGAAGGAGGGCACGTTCATGAACTCGGAGCGGCGGATTCAACGGCTCCGCAAAGTCATTGAGCCCAGGGGAGAGTCTCGCACGGACTGGGAGATTGTCGCCCAGGTGGCACGCGCGATGGGCAAGGCCGAGCCGCTCGACTTCAACTCGGCGGAGGAAATCGGGAACGAAATTCGTCTGGTCTGGCCGGGTGCAAAGAGCATCAGTTATCAACGATTGGAAAATCAGGGGATACAATGGCCTTGTCCCTCCGCAGATCATCCAGGGACAGAAGTTTTGCACGCCGACATCGCTTCCGGCGCACGACGAGTGAAATTGCGCCGCGTCCGCTTTGCTCCCACGGCTGAGCAGGTGTCGGAGGAGTTTCCCTTCCTGCTCAATTCCGGACGAACTTTGTATCAGTTCAATGCCGGCACCATGACGGGAATATCCCGCACGAATCAATTGCATCCGCGAGACCTGGTGGACATTTCCGTGCTCGACGCCCAGCGACTCGGGATCGCCGACGGCCAAACCGTGCGGCTCCGCAGCCGCTATGGCAGCGCGACCATCACGGCCTCCATTTCCAGTGCCCTCAAGCCAGGAGAGTTATTCGCCACCTTTTCCTCCCCGGAAGTATTTCTAAATCACCTCACCAGCAATCATCGCGACAAGCACGTGCAGACGCCCGAATACAAAGTGACTGCCGTGCAAATTGAGGTGACAAGCGACATCCACCGCAGCTGAATCACAACGACCCGCGCTCGCAACCACGTCCCGATGTGCCGCGGACGCCGATTGTATGGTAGAATCGCCGATCGAAGGACATTCGCCCGCGCCGCATCCACACAGCCTACAATCAACAGCATTGGAGACAATCCATGAAAAACAAGTTGCTGGGCGTGCTTGCCATCACCAGCTTCCTGCTCGGTGGCGACGCGCTTTGCCAGGATAAGGCAAAACAACCCGCCGCGCCGTCCGCCGATCAGCCCGCTGCCGATCGGCCGAGCGATGTATGGATGCGATCGAAGTTGAAGTACGGGCAGAATATCTACACGTCGATCGCCCGTGCCGATCTCGACGCGATCGCATTCGACGCCAAGCGGCTGCGGGCCTTGAACTGGTTTGAAGCCATCGCCCACGGCAAGGACGACCCATATCAAGAACAACTGCGGATTTTCAAGCTTGCCAATGACAAATTGATTGCTGAGGCGGAAAAAAAGAATCTCGATGGCTGTACGCTGGCATTCATGCAGATGACGTTCAGTTGCACCGCCTGCCATCAGCGGCTGCGCGAATCCACCGCGCCGAAGGCATCGGCACCCGCACCAAGCCCGTGATAAAATACTTTCTTTTGACAGCGCCCGCTTAAGACTTGGTTCCCCGGCTTGAGACATGAAGTTCAACGAAATTCTCGGTTTTCTCGATCTCTTGCGGGGCAGCGCGACCGATCAGCTCCTCGCCGCGGCGCGTTGCCCGCCGCTCGTTTGACGTGTGACGCGACGGGCACAGCGTGGAGATGTGGCCATCAAAGCTCAATTGCTGGAACAGATCGGGCCCATTCGTGCGGATTCCGCGCCACTGCGTTGGGCCGATCTGCCGGATCCAGTGCCCCAGGACGACGAGGTGTTAATTCGCGTTGACGCCTGCGGAGTGTGCCACACCGAGCTGGACGAAATCGAAGGGCGTATGCCACCGCCTCGGCTGCCGATGGTGCTTGGCCATCAAGTCGTCGGCCGGATCGTTGGGTTGGGTAGTCGGGTCACGGAATGGTCCGAAGGAGATCGCGTCGGCGTGGCCTGGATCTATTCGGCCTGCGGACATTGTCCGTATTGTCGTTCCGGTCGCGAGAATCTTTGCCCCGATTTTCAGGCCACAGGGCGCGATCGAGGCGGAGGCTATGCCGAGTTCATGACGGCGCGGGCGTCTTTCGCGCATCGCATTCCCGACTCGCTCTCCGATACAGACGCCGCGCCGCTGCTTTGCGCGGGGGCCATCGGGTATCGGTCCTTGCGACTAACCAATCTCGTTGACGGCCAGTCGTTGGGATTGACCGGTTTCGGCGCGTCCGGTCGCTTGGTCCTGAAAATGGTCCGTCACCGGATGCCGAACACCGAAGTTTATGTCTTCGCACGCAGCGCGCGGGAGAGGGCATTCGCCTTGGAATTGGGTGCCGCTTGGGCTGGCGAGACGCACGGTCCTGCGCCGACAGCGCTCGACGCCGTAATTGACACCACGCCCGCCTGGCTCCCGGTGGTGAAAGCTCTGGAAAGTCTGAAGCCAGGGGGCCGACTGGTCATTAATGCCATCCGCAAGGAAGCGATCGATCAAGCGCAACTGGTGCGGCTCGATTATCCGCGGCACTTATGGCTGGAAAAGGAAATCAAGTCGGTGGCCAATGTCACGCGGCAGGATGTCCGGGAGTTTTTAGCCTTCACCGGCGAAGCATCGCTCGCACCGCAGACGCGGCTGTTTTCGCTCGCTGAAGCGAATCGGGCGCTCGTCGAACTGAAGACGCAGGCCGTTACCGGAGCCAAGGTGCTAGTCGTCGAATCAGGAGGCTCAGCAGGGAGTTAGCATCTTGCGGAATGGCTGCGATTTAAGAAGTCGCATCTGCCACTTTCGCCCTTCCGCCTCACGTGTGCGGCCCCGCTGATTGATGAGTGTTACGCCAACCTGGAATGCAAGGTAATCGATACGAAGTTCGCAGCCCGCTACAACCTCTTCATTCTCGAAGTGCAAAAAGCGTGGATCGACCCTTCCAAAAAACATCCGCAGAGTCTTACGTCTTTGAGCCGACGCTGATGACCGGCCACCGCCCAATTTTGAAAAGGGCGCTGGGGGCCAAAGAGTACAAGCTCATCTATGACGTCGGCGGCGGACGAATGACGCGTAACGTGCCGGTTCCGCTGGACCAGCGCCAGCAGCTCGCGTTGAGTGATGACGACGTGCTGACGCTGGCCCGCTGGGCGTGCCTCATCGAAGGCCACTACAGTCGCAAGAAGGGAGCGCCCTGCCCGCTCGATATGGAATGGGCCAAGGACGGTCGGACGGGGGAACAGTTTATCGTCCAGGCGCGGCCCGAAACCGTCCAATCGCGCAAGCGGCTCGATTCCGTAGAGAGTTACCATCTGCGTCAGCAGGGTCGAGTGCTGGTCCGCGGCCGCAGCGTGGGGGAGAAAATCGGCGCCGGCATGGCACGCATTATTCATAACCCACAGCAGTTGGGCCAACTTCAAGATGGCGAAGTTCTGGTCACCGAAAAAACCGATCCGGACTGGGAGCCGATCATGAAGCGAGCGGCGGCGATCGTCACCAATCGGGGAGGACGAACCTGCCATGCCGCTATCGTCAGCCGCGAGCTTGGCCTGCCGGCCATCGTGGGTGCGGAAACCGCGACGTCCGCGCCTGCATCGCGAGGGAGGCCCAGCCTGCGCAAAAAATTGCCGGCGTTGCCGCCGGCCTCAAAGCGCTTCGAGTTTCCGCCGCCGAGCCTCGGCGGCTCGCGAGTCGCTCGTTCCCCACAGACAGGATGTGCGGTGGCATTCCACCTGTTCCGCACTACGTACTGCGAAGCCCGCGCTCGCCTCCGAGGCTCCCTGACCGACTAAGCGAGGCGATTGTTCTGTCCCCACCTCCTTGCCAGAACGCGTTTCGCGGCTGGCGGGCGACATGACCGACCAGCCACCTCCGACTGCTCTCGCCTACCCGCTCCTTCCACTTATACTACGCGTCTGATCGGTCGGAAGTTCATTTCCCTGCGTGAATTTTCGGGCATTTGCGTCTTTGCCGACGCGTAGAGCAATGGTTTGGCGGGCGACGGAATCATGGGCGATGGAATCTCATGAGTGTGCGTAAACGCACACCGGCGCGGTGAATCGCGCGCTTGTGGTGGCCTATTTTCGCACATTCGCGTAGTTTTCTGGTCTGGCATGGTCTTTGCAAACTACGTTACCCGCCAAGCGATCCTAACAGAGCGGCGATGGCAACACCCCGGAGAACATGTCATGTTGAAATCCATCCTTCTCGGTTTGGACGAAACAGCATTCAGCGACGCGGCCATTGAGTTGGGAATCCAATGGGCTGGGCATTTCGATTGTCTTTTGGTTGGCCTGGGAGTCGTCAATAACGCACTAACGCAACTGCCGATGGTCAAGCCGGGAAGCGCCACCTACGCCGCGTACGAGGAATTGGTCCTGGCGGCGCAGCGCCGCATCGAGCATCGACTGGAGTCGTTCTCGCGCCGCGCCGGCGAGGCCCAGGTCGCTTCCAAGGTTCTCGAAAACCTGGGCTATCCTACCGAGGAAATCTGCCGAGAGGCCCAACGCTTCGACTTGATCATGTTGGGTCAACAGACTCATTTTCATCAAGACAACAATGGCCGCACCGACGAGACGCTGACACATGTGCTACGCACCGCGCCGCGGCCCGTAGTTGTGGTGCCGGAAAAGCTCGCCGACGGCAGCGGAGTCCTGGTGGCGTACGATGGCAGTCCGCAGGCGGCCCGCATGCTGCAAGCATTCGTCTCTCTGGGCCTGCAGACGCTGGGAGAGGTGCATGTCGTATCCGTCGACGCCGAATCTACCGGGACGGCCGCTCGAATAGCCGATCGGGCTGTGGAATTCCTCCGACTGCACGACATTCCCGCTCACGCGCATCCGATCCACAGTCTTGAGCCACCTGGAACTGTCTTGCTTCACGAAGCACTGCGGCATGGCGTGGCACTGCTGGCGATGGGAGTCTACGGCCAGCCGCGCTTCAAGGAAATCATGGTCGGATCCGTGACCACCACGGCGCTGCGCAAGTGTCCGTTGCCCATGTTTCTTTACCATTAAACGGCTCCGCATACCTCCGTACAGGCGAATGGATGAAAGGGTCAATCCCATGAACAGTGACATCGAGTGTTTGCACAGCTTGCAGGTGGCGGACTTGATGACTCGTAGCGTCGTGCAGATTCCGGCGAATTAGACAATGGAGGATGCCGCCGAGTTGATGGTTCGCCACGAGATCTCCGGCGCTCCGGTTATCGACGAACTCGGGCGATGCGTTGGCATCCTCAGCGGATACGACTTCGCCGTTCGCGAGCGAGCCGGCTGCGGCAAGACGGAACCGCCGCGCCGCCAGGCCGAGCATGTCCTGGTGCGCAACCAGCCGAACGAACCGTATCACATCGAGGACGTTCGCGAGGATATGGTGAGAAATTACATGACTTCGGCTGTGCAGACTATCGATATTTCGGCTACATTAATGCAGGCTGCACGAGCCATGTGCGGCGCGCATGTTCATCGGTTGATTGTGCTCGATGATCGTGGCCGTCCGGCAGGCATCGTCAGTTCGCTGGACGTGGTGGCGGCATTGCTGAGTGTCGTTACGGAGTAAAAATTGTTTATCGTCTATTCTTTCGCGGCACGCCGGCGTGCCGTGGATCCTTAATCAAGCGTGCAATTTCCCAGCCTGGAGAACCTTCACTATGAAAAAGCTACTGTTGCTGAGCGTCGCGGGCATTTTTGCGGCAACCTTCGTGGTTTGTAGAGGCGTCGCAGACGAGCCGAATGCCGTTCGCGCGTTCATGCGAGCCAAGCTCGACCACTCCAAGAAGATCCTGGAAGGTCTCACCACGGACAACCTGGAGGAAGTCGCCAAGGATTCCCAGGAATTGGCCATGTTGAGCCAGGCCTCGAACTGGCAGGTGCTGCAAACCGAAGATTACCTCCAGCACAGCAGAGAGTTCCGTCGAGCCGCCAACGCGCTGACCCAGGCGGCCAAGGACAAGAATCTTGATGGGGCGACTTTGGCCTATGTGTCGGTGACCATGTCCTGCGTGAATTGCCACAAGTATGTCCGCGGTATCCGGATGGCGGATGCCCGTCCCTCAAAGTAAGAGGTTCCGCGATCGAACGTGGCCGCGGAGTTTACCCCGTGCGGGAGGCAGCGCAATGAACTGGTTTGCCAAGAAAACCGTGGTCGTGCCCATCGACTTTTCTGAGCAATCCTTTGCGGCGGCCGAAGTGGCACTCGACGCCGTTCCGGAGTCCGGCGGGCTGCATGTGCTGCACGTATTGCCGGTCTTGGTTCCCACCGATCCCGTGGTGGGCTGGGGTGGACCGGACGATGATACTCGCCGCGAGGCGGTCGAATCGACGCTCCGCCAGCGACTGAGCGCTCTAAAGTATCGTGACGCAAAAATCGTCGTCCTGTTTGGCGATCCGGGACAGGAAGTCGCCGCCTACGCGGCACAAGTCGGCGCGGAACTGATCGTACTTCCTTCGCACGGTCGAACAGGCTTAAAACACCTGCTGATCGGCTCGGTGGCCGAGCGAGTTTGCCGCTTGGCACATTGTCCTGTGTTGGTGCTGCGTTCGTGATCCGCTGTCACGATTTGCTGACAAATCAACTGAAAATCCTGAAAGTCAATTACCTGCCTAAGACAAGGAGCGCCGCGATGAATTTTTCCTTGACCACAGACGAGGCCGCCCTGCTCGCCCAGTTGATCCAAACGCGATTAGACGAACTGGGTCCGGAGTTGAGGCGGACCGAACAAATGGAATTTCACGACCGGCTAAAAGCTCAGAAAGTGGTCCTGGAGAAGATTCTGCATCAATTGCGCGGAACGGCGTGAGGCGCTCAGCGCCGCGTCGTTCGCGCAGCAAGATGTGGGCAAACGCCGTGAGCTTTTCAAGGTCGAACTCATCTTTACTGCGCAGCGGGTCGGGCACGCCGGGATGGTTGCTATGCATTCCCACAGCACTCCCGCCTCAATTACGCCATTACCCGACACAGCCACAGTGGTCGACTTTCTTCGCCAAACAGGCGCCTATCCGGAATCAACTCGGCACGTGGAGGTCGTCGAGACGCACATTTCATGGATATTTCTCACCGATCGATTTGCTTACAAGCTCAAGAAACCGGTCCGTTTTGAATTCGCCGATATGAGCACGCTCGCTGCTCGGCGGGACGCCTGTCACGAGGAAGTCCGCTTGAATCGGCGACTGGCGGCCGACGTCTATTTAAAGGTGCTGCCGGTGACGATCGCGGCGCACGGCCGATTAGCACTGGGAGGCACCGCGACGCCCGTCGATTGGGTCGTCAAGATGCGGCGACTTTCCGCCGATCAGACCCTGGATCGCTTGATCCGTGACAATCGGCTAAGCACCGACCAGATTCATCTGATCGCCTTAATGCTGGCCGACTTCTATACCCAGGCCGCTCCCAAGATCGTCTTGCCGGAGCCATACCACGCAGGAATCGAACGTCATGTGCAGGCCAACGCGGCCGAGCTGGCACGCCCGGAGCACGCTGCGGATCCAACTCAGGTACGCCGAATCCACGCGGCACAGTTGCGTTACCTTCGGCTCCAGCGAGCGGTGTTTGACTCGCGCGTCTGCGATGGCCGCATCGTCGAAGGGCATGGCGACCTGCGTCCAGAACATATCTACTTCGAGGGGCAGCGTCCGCTGGTGATCGATTGCGTCGAGTTCAGCGCTGAATTGCGAACGCTCGATGTGGCGGACGATTTGAGCTTTCTGGCTATGGAGTGTGATCGCATCGGCGCCGAACAAGTGGGCCGCAGCGTGATTGATGCGTACCGCTGCCGCAGCGGCGATTTGATTCCTGATGCGCTCTTGGCATTCTACATGGCGTATCGGGCCTGCGTCCGCGCCAAAGTGGCGGCGTTGCGCGGCCGGCAACTTTCCCCTGCCGAGCGCGGGCCTACGGCCACGCTGCTCGCAGAGTATCTCGCGCTCGCCGACAATTATATCCGGCGGCTTGGGCCACCCTTGGTTGTGGTAATGCATGGTTTGATGGGGACGGGGAAATCGACGCTGGCCTCCGCGCTCAGCGAAACCCTGGCGCTGGAGGTTCTTTCCACGGATGTCGTCCGCCACGAATTGTTTTCACGCGCGGCACAATCGGCCGGCTATAACGAGGGAAACTATGCTCCACAGTTTCGAGCGCGAGTCTATGATGAGCTGCTCAGTCGCGCGCGACAACATCTCGAGCGAGGAATGTCCGTCATCCTGGACGGCGCCTTTCTGTCGGAAGACCGTCGCCGGGCGGCTTTCAAACTGGCAGAGCAGGCCGGTGCGGCCGCGCTACTGATTCGCTGCCACTGCGACCCGGCCGAAGCCAAGCAGCGCATTGCCGCACGGATTGAAGCAGGGCAATCCCCCAGCGAAGCTCGGCCGGAATTCTTCACGGCGCAAGAGCGGGAAGACGAGCCGTCGTCCGGATGGCCGCACGTTTCGATCGACACGACGATGTCGCTGAGCGAACAAATCGACACGGTTTTCCAGCACTTAACTATCGCATCTGCGCGAAAGGCGAATTAACATTTGCCTCGGCACGTTGACATTCGACGAAAGGACGAGTTAGACGCCCTTGGCAGATCCTTCAAGGGCCGGAAATAGGCGCCCCACATGGTTGGATGACACAAGTTGACGAGTTGTCGCCTATCGCTAGAATCGAGACCAACTGCCGCATCCTGCAGAATGGCAGGCCAGATCAGTTCGGCTTCAGTTGGACGAAGGCGCACGTCGCCACGCACCTTGAATCATATTGCAGTCTTGACGGGGCAACACCATGAGCGAAATTAGACTCAACATCCTCGCCGCCGACGGGGACATCCATGGCCGAGTGCATGGCTCGGACGGCGACCGCGTGATCGCGGCCCTGGCGGCCGATCCGGTCACGATCGCCGACCTCGATACCGCGCTGGGGCGGTATCGCGTTCGCCGCGACGGGCGAAGTTTTTTTGCCCACTTCCGCACCGGCGTGTGCAACGAGCCGTGGGACGCAGGCATTATTTATATCGACTTGCCCGGCCGGCTGATTGCCAGCAAATCCACCTATTCGACCTGGAGCCATCGCGGCGAGATCCTCGCCGAAGCGGGGCTGGCGTCCGAACGAACTGACGTGCGGCACAGTCACGATCATCCGTCGAACCCCAAGTCGCGACCATTTCGCGACGAGTCGGGCGAGACGACCGACGATGCAGCGGACGACGACGATGATCCTTTGGGCGATATCCCTGGGCCAGATGACGAAGATCGGTCCGGACCGGTCGAGGTGCCGTACCATTTGGCGGCCGACTGGAAGTTTCTCAAGGAGCCGTTGTTTTTTGAAGCGGCGTCGGACGATCGCCGCGCAAAGCGCCGCGCGGCGCTGCAACTCGACGAGCGCGAGATCGTCTATGGCTGTCTGGCGGAGTTTGTCGTGCGCGAGATGAGCGCGCGGCGCGGGGCGCTGGTCGATCTCGCGGCCGACGCTCAATACGCGCAGTTTCGCGAGATGCATATCAAGTGGATGCTCGATCCACATCCAGGGCTGGGAGGACGGTCGGTGCGTGAGTTGATGATCGACCAGCGACACGAGCATCTGAAGTGGGACTTGCAGGATCAGTCGCTGCGGTGGTCGTATTTCAGAAACGCCCCGCCGGGCGTAAGCCGCGATTCGGCCGCGTACCGCGACAGCGGCTTTGGCACGCACGAGATCGTGCTGTATTACGACTTGGTGCGCGAGATGCTGGCGGAATGCTTGTGGCGGATGACGTCGAACGAACCTGGCGCCAGCGACGCGGCGGCGCTGGTGGAGCATTTGCACAAATACCGGCAAGAGTGGCTGAACAAACCGCACGATTCGATGCGCGGCCGGACCCCCGCCGCGATGATCGACCGGGAGAAGCGTCGGCTGCCGGAAGCGATCTCCGGCCCGGAGGCGCTGATCGATCCCGATTGCCCCGCCTGCCAGGCGATGGCCGACGGCCGCTTTGGCCCAGGCTTCTGGTGCCTCGACGGCTGCGAAATGGACGAGCATTTTGCCTTCTCCATGTTTCACGACACGCTGGAGGAATGGGAGCAGGATCAGCGCGAGTGCGAAGAACGAATCCGGCAATTCAACGAAGAGCAAAAGAACCGGCCGGTGGAAGATGAGGACGGCGACGATTTTTGGAAGGGGGACTCGTTGCCGGAGTGAGGGCCGCGCGGCAGAACTAACCTTGCCTGCTCGGCACTGGCAAAGTCAGTGGCGCTTCACTTCTTTGCCCCCGGCAGATTCTTGTCCGGCGTCATGGGCGACATCGGTGCGGAGGCCATCGCTTTGGGAGCTTCTGTTTCAGCAATTACAGATACATCTTTCGATGGCTCCGGAACCATTAAATCAAGTTCTTTAGAATAATGGTGGTTCGAAATATGTATTATGTCAAATTGAGAACCTGCTAGCGGTCCAGAAGTCATTACAGCAGTCACTCGCAAAGCGGTGTATTCTGTAGTGGTGATTTTTCTAGCGTGATCCACACGAAAATGCGTCCCCTTTTTCACTATCGATACACTAGGATATTTTTCTGGCTCACGCATGAACTCGGCCATGTCTATTCTGTCCCGCACCTGTCCACCTGGTGGCCAGTAAAACGAGTGTCCCAATACACTTCCATCATAAACAAGGTCAACTACTGTTTCATGCTGTATTGCTGGATCGTATCCACCAAAATATTGTATTTCTAAAGATCGATCGAGTGCTTTTTGTCCTTCTGTATGCGATCCTGTTCCGGGTGTCCCCGTACCGCTTGGTCGTTGTCCGTCCAAATGCGATCCTGCTCCAGGTGTCCCTGTCACGTCACAGCCACACAACAACAGCGGGCACGAGGCCAGCAATACAACGACTTTAGCTCTGCAAATGCGATAAGTGAGGTTGAACACGTCAGTGCAATCAGGCAGCATGGACATGACCTCGTTGAAAGAATGCCTGCAGAGACGTTTGATTGCGGCTAATGGGGCATTTTGTCGCTGAATGCAGTTTCGTCGTGTTCGCTAACAACATTTTTTCAAAGTTCCTCGCCGCTCACGACTTTTTCGTGAACTCAATCCGCATCATCTTGAACTCTTTGCCCGTCTTGGGATTCACGCCGTACATTTCCAGCGTCTTGGTGTCGGGGCCGGTGATGGTCTCGACTTCGCGCACCATCGTGGGCTTCTTGGTGATGGGGCAGTTGGCGGTGTACTGCCAGGTGAGCGTCTTGCCGTCGGCGGAGAGCGTGCCGATGCCGTTCATCATGCCCGTGCTCTGGTTGTCGATCCAGGTAGCGACGAATTGCTCGGAGACGTTGTCAAAGCCGTACAGCCCCAGTCCGGTATACGGCCCCATGCCAGGCATGTTGCCGGCGATCTCCGCCTTGGTGTAGTGGCCGTCCATGATCGACGTGATGGTGGCGGTGCAATCGCTCTTCATCGGTTCGTCGCTTCCCGGCATCCACATCTGGCTTTTCCCCTGCCAGACGCCGACCGCCTGGGCGAGCCGCTTGTGCATCTTGCCCGGCGTGCCGGCGATCATGCAGGCCTGCATGTCGGCCGCGGTCCAACCCGGCGGCAGCTTCATCTCCGGCGGAGCGCCGGCGGCCGGCTTCGCGTCGGCCGGCGCTTCCGCGTTGCTGTGTGAACCAAGGATCGAAGCGAGCGCGGCGGCGGAAATGCAAGTCAACCCGATGAATGTTTTGCGCATCGTAGTGTCCCCCAAAAATATATATGTTGACGGATGTCCGGCCTATAAGGTGGCCACCTGCTTGTCCAATTAGCATAACACGTTTCTTAGTTTCCGGGGGTAGTGGAGGGAAGGCGTCGCACGGAGAAAATGGTACCGCGAATGCCGGATTGGCAGAACTTCGTCCACCTCATTTAACCCGCCGATGGTGAGGGCTTTGGCAACAACCGCTGCTCGATGACCTCTTCCGTCAGGCCGATGATCAATATTTCCTTGCGCGGGCTGCTGTGGCCACGGAGGATTTGCACGTTGGCCCGGGTGATTTGCAACGTGTCGGCCAGGAGCGCGATAACCGCGACATTCGCCTCACCCGCCTGCGGCGTGGCCGTGACGGTGAGCTTGATGCCGTCGCCATACGGACCGACGATCCGCTCGCGCGACGAGCCGGGGACCACTTTGACGGCGAGCGCGAAACCGTTGGGATGGGGAAGTAGAAGCATCGAGTTGATTCCCTATTCGCGGACGCGCGGGTGCCCCAGCCGCGGGACAGTCGCCACGGCTGTAATCATTTTAGTAATTTAAGCCATCGCGAAATCGCGAGCCGAGCGGGAGCTGGGCTCAAGTGCAGGTGTCAACCTAAATCACGATTAGCGGTCGGGACCACGTTGACAATTATCGGCGTGAAAGGCCGAGAGATGATAGCCCAGGTCGCAGCCCGGGGTGGCATGTGGAAATATATTTGCGAGAGAGCCCTGAAGGGGCGCGATACGAGCGCGCATGGCAGAGCATCAGCGGTTTGGCGCTAGCCACCGGTTTTTGTGGTGTGTGGATTTTTTAATGAACCGGCGGCTAGCGCCGTGCCACTCACAGTAGGTTCCATCTGCCGGATGGTACCTGAACTGCTCGCAAGGTCACACTGCAACGCAGATACCGCCCGGCAGGCGGAACCTACTGCGCCGAACGGCGCATTCTCATTACGGCGGGCGGGGTTCGGGATCGGATGAACTCGGCGACGTGGCGGTGTACTCATCGATTGCTGCGGTGGTGATGGTTGCTGATTCGGTTGCAGTTGGTGTATTGCCTTCGCCGGCGGCGCGTTCGCGCAGTTTATCGCGCAGCAGGCGCAGGGCGCGGACATAGATTTCCTGGCTGATGCCGGTGGATTCGAGATAGGCGGGCGACGGCGGCGGGAACATGCTCCCCAGGCCGGGGGCATCGGGTATAGCGCTGTCGAGGGCGCCGGGTGCCTGGGGCATCGCGCCAGCCAGAGCGCCGAAAATCTGCTGCATTGCGCTAGTGGCGGGGTCAAAGGCCTGGGGCGTTGGGTAGTGATACCGTTTGAACTATTTTCCGGCGGGGGCTGGTCGGGGCGGTGGTTGATGCCCTTCCTCAACAGATCGCATATCTTCAAGTATCCACTCGGCCATATCTTTCTGCATTCTTGCCTTATCGTTTGCCCAATAAAGGGCTAAAGCTCCGATGCCGATGCCAAACAGACCCAAAAAACAGAAAAGAATCTCGGCCAAAATGGCCCCCCATTTTAAATGTTCCACTTGGCCGGTGACTGTACTAAACGAGTCTATGCCTGCGGCATGAGCAAGTGCCGCAATTAGGCCGGATGCACCAACGCCAATAGCACACCAACCTAAGGAATCGAGCCGATTGCAGCTTTCTGTGCATTGTCGGATGCGCGTTTTCATGCAATTCCAAAAAATTGCTGGCACTAAAAGAGCGTGCGAGTCTGCTAGTAAAGGGATACTATATTTATGCGAAATATGAACGGATTCATTTTTAACCATTGTTCACCGCCTTGCCCTGCTCCACGGATGATGGAGCAGGATGGAGGCCGGCGGCAATGGAGTTTATCAAAACCGTGTTTCCGCAATTATCGCAGATGATTACAGCACATGGATAATTTCCATCAGACAACGCCTCACCAGTCGATGTGCTTAATGTCATGTGGGCCGGCGCTGCGCCAATCGTCCATTGATCGGAACCGCAATATGGGCAAGCCCTTGAATCAGACCACTTTTCCTTGATCCATTCGAGAAGTTTGTCAGTTTGGTCTTTTGTCCAATTGATTGATTCCACTGGAACGTGCCCTCGGCTTGACGTGCGCAGCCGAGAGGAATACCATGCCAGTAACAAACCCGCGCATGGTTCTCGGCAAGAGAACTAGAAAAGCCCCAGTTGACCGCTGGGGCTTTTTCATTGTATCCGATCCGCTTAGGCGTTCAACAGATCGTCAAACCGCCAGAGCGTATCCGTCACGCCAGCGGCCATGGCAGGCGTAATCCGCATTTTGCCCGGACGCCAGCAAAAATTGTAATAGGCCATGTGGAGCGCACATGCCGCGTCCAGGTTCTCAATTTTTTTGCTGAACCCCAAGGCCAACCGCGTGAACCGTTTCATAAAGGTTCGCACGGTCAAATTGCACCGTTCGATATGCGACGTGCATATCGTTCGCTCTTGGCTTTCGTTTATCCCAAACACGCCCCGTCGTTTCGTTCCGACCATTTCGCTCGGGGTGTAGGGAAGTATCGCGTTGCGGTAATCCTTGATGATCGTGCCAAACTTGGCATACGGACCAAAGGCCAGATCGACCGCTTCCGGGTACGCTGCAAATCCATCCGTGCTGATTTGCGTCACATGCTCGAAACCGGGGCGAGCGTAGCGGTGCGCATCGCTGGCGTGGCTCTTGGGCATTGCGAGCCGGCTGGCCAAATCCATCATGTAGCGCCGGGCGTTGTCGGCAGACCGCTTGCCGAGTAGGTAGGTCGGGACCAGTTTGGTCTTTTGGTCGATGCTGTACCACAGATACACGTCGCCAATGTCCGACCGCTCGGCCTTTTCGTCGATGGTTAGCCGGGCTTGTTTCTTGCCAACAAAGGTCCACATTTCATCCGTTTCCAGGTGGCCCAACGTGAGGCCCTGGAAACGAGCCTCCATCAGCTCGCGGCAGTGGTCCCCTGCCCAAAGTAATTGGCGCAGGACGCTGGGGATATTGGTCTGCATCAGCCGGCAGGTGGAGCGGATTGAATTGCCCTCGACTAGCAGCCGCAGAATCGTGTTACGCTTTTCGGTACTCATTTTGTTGGCCATTGCGAAAACCTTCCCTTGGGTGAGGGCTTTCGCTAGACTGGAGTTTGCAGGCCGCAGTCTGGCGAAAGCCGGTTTGTGGTTTCCCCCGGTTCCTGTTTCAGCAGGTGCCGGGGTTTTCTTTTGCATGATTAAAGTATACCAAAATCAAACGGCCCGTCAATGCTGGGGACTTGATTATCGGATACTTTTTTCATATATTTCCGCCATGGAAAAAAAATCAACTAGGGGTGGCAAACGTCCCGGCGCAGGACGTAAGCCCAAGCTCCCAGAAGAGCGCCGGGATCAGGTCTTTTCCGTCAAGCTGACAGCCGACGAAAAGGCCCTGCTGGAAACAGCCGATGCCAGATCATGGGCTAGGGATGCACTTGTCCGGGTAGCGCAGCGGCGCGTAAAATGAGCAGTGGAGCCGCCGGGTATCGAGCCCGGTCGCCGGGGCATAAATCCCGGCTACCAACCTTGGCGGCCCCGAATGGGCCTTCCGTGGCCCCCGTCGCCATCCGTGGCGATGGTCAAGATATCCTGCGGGGTGGTAGCAAACGCACCGCACGCCTCCTTGCCCACTGGGCAATGCATCAGCGCTCTAACGCTGATTGGGGATGATGCCAAGCCTTCCAAGCTGGTTTCATCCTATGCGCATGTATTGGGAGGAATAGATGGCGCGAGAGTAGCGCCGTGGTGCGCACGAGACGGGTAGCGCGAGAGTAGCGCGAGGGTGCGCTAGTTTATTTTGATGTAATATCCATCGCCTTGCTGATCGTTTGTGAGCCCCAGCGGACGTAATGCGGGCAAAATATGCCGCTTCAAGGTGGGAAGCTCTACTTCGATGCGTCTGGCAATGGTCTTGCCAATGATAGGCCCTTCGCTGGATATCAATTGATACGCTTCCCTTTGCTTTGGAGTCAATCCAGCTAGATGGGATTGGAATATCTCTGGGGAAGTGCTGTAAAGCGGCTCAACATCTACTTCCCAAATGGAGAAAAACTTGCTTCCATCCGTTACTTCAAAAGTGAACTCTATTCGATAAGACTCACCCGCTGCTGGAAAAGCATCCGGCGACAATTGACACCTGAAGTTGTAGCCAATTTCATCCGCACTCCACCGAACGTCCTTTTGAAGTTCCTCAAAGATTACTGCGGCAATATCGAGCGTCAATGTGTAAGCCAACGTGGCCGTACTCTTGGCGAACGATCTGCACGTAATGGAGGCTAGCTCTTTGGAAGATACTGGCGTTCCGAGATTCCCCAGAACTCGTGCCATGATCTGGGGACTAGAGCCGGCAAATACAGATAGACGGCGAACCGGGTCCATTCTTTGCTATTCCTTTAACCGGGCCGACCTGGACGGCCCGTGGAAGGAATAAAACCACGGCCCGCCCAGGATCGCAGCGGGAGCTACCCGCGAACCCAGTTAAAGAAAAGCCTACCGGGAGGAGCGCGCCGGCTCAACTCCCGTACCAATCGCAAAAATCCGTTTCCAAACGGTATCACTACCGGGCGTTGCCCTAGGCACCCTCGGGCGGGAGCGCCGCGCTGAACGCGGTTGCCGCTGCCGGCGGAGCGACCGGGGCATCGCCCCACTGGCTCGACGCGGAGACCTCTGAGGTGTTACCCCAGGCACCCTGGAGGTGGGCGGATGAACAATGCCCGACGGCGGCGGGACGAGTTCGTGCATGTAGTCCCACGGCCGGGCCGAGCGCGCGGCTTGATCGGCTGCGGCCTCTTCCTTCGCGTCGAGCCGCTTGCGGCGGTCGCAGAACTCGGCGATCTTCAGCTTGGCCAGGACCAGCTGCCGCATCTCGCGGATCGCGCTGATTTTACCCGCCTCCACCGCGGGCAACAGACACTTCTTGCACATGTCGATCGTCGCCAGTTCGTCGGCGATGTCTCTCGACGCCGCTGCAACAGGAGCCGCTGCTTCTGCCGGCGCGGCCACTTCCGGCGCAGGCGCTGTGCCACGAGCAGCGGCGGCAAAGTCCGTCGCGTCAAACGTCGCATCGGCGGCTTCAATGTGCATGGTCAGCATGGCGGCTAACGCTAACAAAGGAACTTGGCCACAAAAAACACAAGAAACACAAAAAAAGACATTCACCACGGAGGCACGGAGATATGGAGATGGACGGACGAAGCGTTGTTACACTTCCTTTTTTCCTTCCTTCGCGCTCTTTGCGATCTTCTGTTCAAAGTTTTTTACCAGAAGGTCGCGAAGGACGCGAAGAAGGAAAGTAAGAAGGTTTTTGTAGAATGGGTTTCGCTTTCGTTGACTCTTCTCCGTGCCTCCGTGGTGAAAGACCTATTTATCTGCCCGGCTTCGTTTTTTTGTGCTTCTTGTATTTTTTGCGGCTAAAAAACTTCTCTTCGTGGCCACGCGGGCGCGAAAAAGCCCGCGCTGGCAATTAAGCATTTGCCACGCGGGCTCTTCATGCTACCCGACGCGTTGTCGGGCGCTTCTAGATACCGTTGTGTTCAACTCGTCGTGTTGTGAGCGTAAGTATATCACATTTGCGCAGAACTTCAAGATTCAGAATCTGCCACTTGTTCGATTTGCGATGTGCGATTGGGGATGTGCGATTGAAGAGCGGAGAAAAGTCCGCTTGCGTTCGTCCTTCCTACCGCCTTCAGCCTCAAGCCTCACGCCTAAGACCGCAGCGGAATGAGCTGGCGCAGTCTGGCGTCGCGCAGGAAGATGCCTAGCCAGACGACAATGCCGACCAGCAACTGGCCCCACCATGCTTCGCCCATGCGCACGTGCGTGGCCATCGCGCCCCCCATGTAGCCGGTCAGCAGGATCGCACCCAGGACCGACGTTTGCGGGATCAAATAGATGATCGTGCAGGACAGTTCGACGATTCCCAGCGGCGTGGCGAGGTGCAAGGGAAAGCCGAATTTGCCGAACTGCTCGGCAAAATCTCCCGGCTTCACAAACTTCATGACGGCGCTGAACGTCAGCAATGCCGAGGGCAACGCGCTGAGAACCCAGCCGGTCCAGAACATCCACTTTGGAGACGACGCTGGTTGCAATTCTGACGCCATGGTTTTTCCTCCCGGGTGTTTCTCAGGTCGTTTTCAATCGACTATCAAACTCATCTCAGCCAGCCGCCAACAGCCCGGCCAACCGGTCGAGCATATCGATCCAGCTTGGGTAAGCGCCGGTTCGCCTGGCGAGCGATTCCAGCACAGTCTGTTGCAGCGTCAGCCTCGTTTTACCTTCTTGCTCGGCGAATGTCACGGTGACGGTGGTTTCACGCGGCCAGTCGGGGTCCATGCCCGCCTCGACGGGGCCGAGGGTGTTGCCCTGCTCGTCCGCGATGCTCATCGAGAACACAATCCGCTCCGGCGGCACGATTTCGCGGTACGTGCCGGTACACCAGCATTGGTGGCCTTGGGGGATGTGAATGCAGGAGTGGAAGCGGCCGCCGGGGCGGACATCGATCGAACGAAACTCGATGCCGCAGCCGGTGGGCGCGTACCAACGCACGAGCTGCGCGGGATCGGTCCAGGCTTGGAAGACCAATTCGCGCGGAGCGTCGAAGTCGCGGGTGATGGTGACTTGTTGTGTTTCGCACTCGGCGATAGAGCTATTGCTGTCATGGTCAAGCATCGTATGTTCTCCTGTCAGGAACTGTCGTTCATTTACAACATTGTCGCGAGGCCGCGCCCGTCGGGGACGGGCGGCTAACAGTCACACGAAAGACGTTCACTCCTTCGCTCCCTCCAGCCTCCAGCCTCAAGTCTCAAGTCTCAAGTCTCAAGTCTCAAGTCTCAAGTCTCAAGTCTCAAGTCTTCCCCAAATACGCCTCCAACTGCTCGAACGTCCCGCCCCAGCCTTGGTTCATACCCGCGTGGGCCGAGTCGAACATGCGGCGCTCGGCGTCGGTGGCATTCAGCGGCGACCATTCGATGGTGATCGTCGTCTTGCCGTTCTGTTCACTGAACGTGGTGGTGGAGAGGGTTTCCAGCGGCCAGTCGGCGGCCATGGGATGCCGCGTCTTGCCCCCTTGCTCGTCGGAGAACGAGGAGACGAGTACGATTCGTTCCGGCGGCACGATCTCGCGATACACCCATTTGCCCCACATCGCGTGGCCTTCGGCCGACTTGAGGCAGTAGTGAAAAGTGCCGCCCGGGCGAAAGTCCAGCTCGCCCACGCTCATCGTAAAACCTTTCGGGCCGAACCACTCCATCAAGCGGTCGCGCTCCGTCCACGCCTTCCACACCAATTCGCGCGGGGCGTCGAACGTGCGCGTGATGATGAACGGGCGGCACTCGGCCGCCATCTTCGGCAGGTGGGTGGCCAGGCGTTCGAGCGTCTGGTTGCCTCCTTCGATGGCGCCGTAAGTTTTGACCACGTGCTCGCGGGCTTCGGCCGACGGGAAGACCATCCGCAGTGTCAGCCGCGTCTGGCTCCCCTGCTCTTCAAATGTCCAACTGGCCTGAAAGCTGGCCCCTTTGTCTTCCACTTTGCCGCCACCGTGCGAGTAAACAATCCGCTCGGGTTTCACCACTTCGATGAACACGCTCTTGTTCGGATAGTCCGTGCCATCGGGGCCGTGCATCGTGAGGCTCCACACGCCGCCGGGGCGGACGTCCATCTCGCGAATGGTCGTGGTGAACCCATTGGGGCCCCACCACTGCACCACCTGGGTGGGATCAGTCCAGGCGTTCCAAATCAATTCGCGCGGGGCGTCGAACAGGCGGGTGATGACGATCTCGTGGTCCGACGTCGAGGGCGAACTGGTGGCGGTTTGTTCGGTGGGCATATCGAGGGCTCCGTGTAATGCTTTCAGTGTGATGATTTCAGTTTGGGTACTACTTCTTTGTTTCCGCGATCTTTTTGATTTGTGCCAGCCCTTTTTCAAAGTCGCCGCCGACCATCTTGTCCATGTTGGCGAACAGGCAGAACGCTTTGCTCATGAAGTTCTTTGTGCCCGTCATGCTCCAGGAGATGACGGTGCCGCTGCGCTCGGGCGTGAACGTGAACTCGGCCGTGTTGGTGGCGGCGAAGGGGCGGAGGAACTCCAGCTTGATGCGGACCAGCTCCGCCGGGCGACTGTCGAGGATGGTCATTTTTCCCGCCCCGACTTTCTTATTGCCGGACCACGCGAACATGGCCCCTTTGCCGGCGGACGGACCCTCGAACGTGTTCGTGGCTTGCGGATCGAGCTTCGCCCAGGGGGACCAGGCCTCCCAGCGATGGAAGTCGTTGATCTCGTCGAACACGGCGGCCGGGGCCGCGGCGATGGTGGCCGATCGCGTGACGCGGAAATCGGCCGGCTGCATTGCCACGATCACGAGGAACAGCACGATGACGGCCGCGACGCCGAGCAGGATGTAGAGGAGCATGATGGTCTGTTCTCCGTCCGGAAAAATTGGTGGGTCTGCGACCCACCCTACGCGTGTTGAATTAAAGGTGTTGATTTACTTGCCCGCCAAAAACTGGGCCAGCCGTTCGAGGGTTTGCTTGCCCCCTTCGACGGCGCCGAACGCCTTGACCTGCTCGCACTGTTCGACGGTGTTGAACAATGTTCGCAGCGTGAGCGTAGTCCGGCCGTCGTCCTCCACGAACGTCACTGTGACGTGAAACCGATCCGGGTCATTGTCGATGTCCGAGTCGTGATAGTAAACCAGCCGTTCGGGCGGGACGACCTCCAGATAGTCGATGCGGTTGGGCCAGTCGACCCCGTCCGGCCCATGCATGATAAACCGCCACACGCCGCCGGGGCGCACGGTCCGCTCGTGGATCGTGGTGGTGAATCCGTTCGGTCCCCACCATTGGGCGATATGTTTTGGATCCGTCCAGGCGTCAAACACCAGTTGCCGCGGAGCGTCGTAGACGCGGGTGATGACGATCTCGCGATCGGCAGTGCTGGGGGCGGGGGTAGTGGTTTTGGTCATGAGAGGCTCGTGTAATGATGGCGGAATAATGATTGCGTTGGTTGAATGACCAATCACCAAATTCCAATTTCCAATAAAGGAGCTACGCACGTTTTATTGGAGATCGGAATTTGGTCGTTGGGATTTTCGACTCCGTGCCTCCGTGGTGAAAAAGCGACTTAGCCGCGTGCGAGCAGACTCGCCAGCCGCTCCAGGCTTTCCGACCATCCCTCGAACATGCCCATGTTGAGGAACCTTTCGCGGATCGTGGGGGAGTCGAACCGCACGCGGATGGTGAGCAGCGTCTGACTCCCCTGCCCTGCAAGAGTCACTGTTTCAAACGTGACGGTGATGTGCGATTCCAGCGCCGGTCGGCCGAGCGATTTGTCGCGCTGCGGGTTCATCATGTCGTGCCACTCTTCCGGCAGTTCGGAGTGGTTCATGACCATCATAAGCCGCTCGGGGGGCGTGATCTCGCCAAACTGTCCGATGCACGGATGAACGATGCCGTCGCTGCCGCGCATGTCGATGCGGTATGCGCCGCCGCGGCGGACGTCCATCTCGCACACGGGGTTCGTGAAACCGTGCGGACCCCACCACGCGGCCATCCGCGCGGGTTCGGTCCAGGCGCGGAACACCAGCTCGCGCGGGGCGTCGTAGAGGCGGGTGATGACCACTTCGCGGGGGTCGGATTCGCGCAATTCGGCTTTCGTGGGGGACAGCGTCGCGGTGTCGTGCGACTCACTTCTTTCTGCGGCCACGCTTCTTCTCCTCTGCTTGGATTTGCTTGAGATAATCGCCCAATCGATCGAGACGCTCTTCCCAGAATTGCCGATATTGCTCGACCCAATTCGCCACGTCGCGGAGCCGCTTGGCCTCGAGCCGGCATGGCCGCCACTGGGCCTGCCGCCCCTGCGTGATCAGCCCCGCGCGTTGCAGCACCTTGAGATGCTTCGTGACCGCCGGCATCGACATTTCAAACGGCCGCGCCAACTCCGTGACCGACGCCTCCCCCGACGCCAGCCGCGCCAAGATCGCCCGCCGCGTGGGATCGGCCAGAGCGGAAAACGTGGTGCTGAGTTGGTCGGTGGTCATGGGAATTACGCTGTTTTGCCGTGCCCTGCGGTGATTTAGCCGAGTGATCTGGCAGTGAGCTTCGATCCGCCGCGTACCACACCGCAGGGTTAAATAACCGAAAGGTAAAATATAGGCTCGGCCGCCCGGCGTCAAGCAGTTTGAGAAATTTTTTTCCGCCCCACCCGAGCCGCGGGGTTTACCCCGGCGGAAGGAAGTGCCGACCGGTCCGCCACCGAGTGCCTGGGGCACCGCCCCATATGCCCCCCGACCTCCTTATGAATCGTCCCTTCATTTCCCATCAAGCACGCGGTACGGCTCTTTTTCTTCGGGCACCATAGTCCGGTTTGGGTCTACCGCCTTGGGTACAGAAGTGGTGTCGGTCGTAATTTCCAGATTGGGCCTTTGTTGCATCAGTGATTGCGCTTCACTGCTCGTCACCTTGGTGTCGTCAGCTCTAATTAATGTCAGCATGGGTAGCGATACCAGCGAGCGCAATCCTGCTTCCGTCACCTTGGTATTTGAAAGTCTAATTACCTGAAGAGAACGCGCATACTGTATGCCGGATAAACCTTCATCGGAGATCGCAGTATCGCTCAGGCTGACAAATTCCAGCTTTGTCAATTCCGCAAACGGAATTGCTTTTGCAAACGAGTTGTCCAGGTCCTTCAAGTCATATAGTGCGAGTTGCTTCAATTGCCGTAACTTTCCGATGGTTTTGGCATGAGACGCAAAATCGGAGTCGCCGCTATTCGCACCTCCGATACGCGTACGCCCCAGGTTTAAACTTGTAAGCCTTGAACATTGGGCGATGTACGGCAAGCTCGCCGCCGTCACGTTCGTATCGCCCAGATCCAGGTCCTGCAAGTGCTTAAGTTCTGCGACTCCGCGGATTTGATCGTCGGTAACTGGCAGCCCCGAAAGACTTAGACTTTCCAAGGCTTGAAGACCACTTAGCCAACCCAACTCAATGCGTTCAAAGGAGTCTATGCGTTCAAAGGAGGAGGAAGGGAGGCTAAGATGCTTCAGACTCCTCAAGGTTCCGAGATACTTGAGGTCCGACAAATCGAATTCAGCATGGTCAAGTTTTAACACTCCAGTAAGCGACAACTTTCCAATCGATTGCAAGTCGTTCGCTGACAGTTTCTCACGGTTCAAGTCCAGAGTCGTAATATTCCTGAACGCGGCGAGCGCTTTTAGTGAGTCGGGATCAGTAGGACCCCTGCATTGCATCTCCAGATCGGCATGGGATTGCAAATCCAGGAGAAGCTGCAGCGTGTGAGGTGGATAAAGGTGGGTTACCTGGATTTTGGCGAGATAGCTCTTCGACCGCACTAGGTCGGGAAGCAGGGAGTGATCCGACGGCACTTCTGTGACCAAGTACAAATCATCGCTCAATTCGCTGGCAACTGTCCTGATGTGGTTCAGTTCGCGAATCCGCTGCGCAACAACTGCCGTGACTATGCAGCAGAGTGTTACGAACAGAAATAGCGATTTGAGGCGGTAGCGGAGGGTAAACATGGTGGCGCGGATCGACCATCAATGGATGAGAACGTCTCTATTTCCCGAAGTGAAAAGGTAATGGAGACTTTCGTTCTCTTTCGTTCTCCTGCAATTTCAAGAAAACGCAACAACTTTCAGTCCCTCCACCCGGCGAAACTCGGCCACATTATCTGTAAGTAAAGTGCAGTCGTGATATAGCGCCGTGGCGGCGATGATCAGGTCGTGAGCGCCGATCATCTTGCCTTCACGGCTCAATTGAGCGTGAAGTTGGGCATGGCGTCGTGCCACGTCGAGAGTGAAATCGAGAATGCCGATCGTCGCAAGGATGGCCTCGACAAAATCCGAACGGCGAGTGTGCCGCGCTTCGTTATCGGCGCGATGTACCCCCGTGAGAAGTTCAGCCGCTGTGACGACGCTGATACAAACGTCCTCGGCGGCACCCCACGAAGACACATCAAGTGCGGCACCGCGCCGTTCCAGCGCAATGAACACATTCGTGTCGATCATCCATCCCACGAGTCGACCTCGGGGGGAAATTCGCGGCGGATGGCCTGCACGTCTTTGCTAAAGGAGGCGGAATCTTCCCCCAGCTTCGGAAGCTGGGCCAGAAACGCCGGCAGGTCGCCCAGCTTGAGCGTGGCTGGGGGACGGACTGGGCTAAGGCGTGCGACAATTTTCTTGTCGCGCAGCAGGTCCACGCTAATTCCATCGTGATGTACTCGGTTCACGAGTGACACGAAATCACGTTGGGCGTCGCTGACGTTGATTTGTTCCATACGGCACCTGATTCAACTGCATGTCTGTCGATATGTATATCATATCGCGCCTGCGGACTTGCGGCGAGCGAAGGTGTCTGCTGGGCTTGAACGGAGGGGGACAGTCCCCGGCACAGAGGGTGGCGGCCCGGGTGGGCGCTTGATGCCGGGTTGGGTGGGAGGGTTTTTTGCAGGGGGACAGTCCCCGGGCCCATGCCCTGACGCTCCGCCGCCGGGCTCGCGCGTTGCAACTCCCCGGGCCTACAGCCACAATGGCCACTGCCCAAGTTGTAGGCACCGGGGGCGAGGTGGCGCAGCCTGGGGCGCAATCGGCGCAGCCGGAATGGCTGGTCCAAAACGAACTGCCGGTTTTGCGCAAACCCCTACCCAAGCGTGGGATGGCGGGGCTTGCCCCGGGCCCCGTGCAGCCCGGACGGCCGGGTAGGCACACTGTTTGCAAATTGGCAACCCAAGCCACCGAGCAAGTTGCGTGCCCGGCTTGGCAAAACCGGTTCAAACCGGCCTCCAAACGACCCGGTTTGCGAGGTCTTGCGACCTATATTGCAGTAGCCCGAAATGTTCCTATGGCCGTCAATTGATGGCGAGGGACACGCGGAGGACGCGCCTGTCGGGGACAGGCGGCTAACTACGAAACGAACGACGCGACCTTGTACACAAATCTGCAATCTGCAATCTGAAATCTGAAATCCCGCCGCGGCCAACATTCACACGAAAGCAACCTCCAGCATGTCCCTGCGGATCGCTCTGAATCACAAGACGAGTTACCAGTACGACCGGCCCATCAATGTCGCGCCGCAGATGGTGCGGCTCCGCCCTGCCCCGGGTTGCCGGACGCCGATCGCCAGCTATTCGCTGCGCGTCTCGCCGGCCAGCCACTTCATCAACTGGCAGCAGGATCCGCACGGCAATTTTCTCGCCCGGCTGGTGTTTCCCGACAAGATCAGCCGGATGGAGATCGAGGTGGACCTGGTGGCCGAGATGGCGGTCATCAACCCGTTCGATTTTTTCCTGGAGCCCGCGGCCGAGTTGTACCCGTTTGATTACGACGCCGGGTTGCGGCACGAGCTGGCGCCGTATCTCGCGGTCGATGCACCCGGGCCACTGCTGAGCCAACTCGTGCAGTCGATCGACCGCACGCAGCGCAAGACGGTCGACTTCCTGGTGGAACTCAACCAGCGCGTCCAGAAAGAAATCCGTTACCTGGTGCGGCTGGAAGAGGGAGTGCAGTCGAGCGAGCAGACGTTGGAACTCAAGAGCGGCTCGTGCCGCGACAGTGCCCTGCTGCTGGTGGAGATCTTGCGCAACCTGGGCCTGGCTGCCCGCTTCGTCTCGGGTTACCTCATTCAACTGGTGGCCGATCAAAAATCGCTCGACGGCCCGTCCGGTGCTGAGGCCGATTTCACCGACCTGCACGCTTGGACCGAAGTGTATCTGCCGGGGGCCGGCTGGCTGGGGCTCTCGATCACGCGGGTTCACGAAGATCCTCGCGTCACGAAGCCCTATACCGAAGAGCAATGGGCATCGATCGAAACGCTGGGGCGCGAAATCGACCAGCGGTTGGAGCAAGGCGGAGCCCGCCTGACGCAGGGAGGCGAGCCCACGTTCGTCTCGATCGACGACATGCAGGGGCCCGAATGGACCATCGCCGCGCTGGGCGAGAGCAAGCGGAAGCTGGCGGGGCAACTGCTCCATCGGCTCAACCACCGGTTTGCCACCGGCGGGCTGCTGCACCACGGCCAGGGAAAATGGTACCCCGGCGAGCAACTTCCCCGCTGGGCGCTGAGCTGCTGGTGGCGAAAGGACGGCCAACCGATCTGGCGCACACCCGAGTTGCTGGCCGATCCGACGATGCCGGGTGATCAGGCCTACCCTCAGGCCGAGCGATTTGCCCAGCGGCTGGCGGAGCGATTGCAAGTTGGCACCGACAAAGTCGTGCCGGCGTACGAAGACGCACTCTATTCTCTATGGCGCGAGCGGCGGCTGCCGGTTAACGTCACCGTTCATGAGTCGAAGCTGGAGGACGAGGTAGAACGGGCCCGGCTGGCGCGCGTGTTCGAGC
>JAIOPX010000075.1 GCA_021413705.1 Planctomycetota bacterium
AGTTCGGCGCTGCTGGTCCTGCCCAACTTCCATCGGTTCCTTCAATCCACGGAGGTAATTCAGGCTCTTGCCCACCAGATCCAAGCCGGCAAGACCAGTCGCACGTTCATCATCATCCTGTCACCCATCGTGACGATCCCGCTGGAGTTGGAGAAGAGCTTCGTCGTGATCGACCACGAGCTTCCTGATCGCAATCAGCTGGAGCAGATCGCGCGTGGAATCGCCACCGAGGATGGCGAGATGCCCAAGTCACCCGATGATTTGACTCGCCTGATCGACGCAGCAGCCGGACTTACTCGGTACGAAGCCGAGGGTGCGTTTGCTTTGTCTCTCGTCCGCCACGGCAAGCTCCAGCCGCAAAGCGTTTGGGAACTGAAGTCGGGAATGCTTAAGAAAAGCGGTCTGCTTTCACTTCACCGTGGCACGGAGAAGTTCGCCGATCTGGGTGGCTTGGACGCCGTGACCCCGCAGGGTGTGGCAAAAGTGCGTTCTGCAAAGCACTGGGTAATGAGATTGGCCGGCCCACGATCGTCCTGGATGTCGGGGCCCTCATGGGCAGCCTGGTAGGAGAAACCGAGTCGAAAACACGCCAGGCCCTGCGGATCATCGACGCCATGAGCCCGGCGGTTTTGTTCGTCGATGAGATCGAGAAAGCTTTGTCCGGCGTGCAGTCATCAGGCCAGACCGACAGCGGCGTTTCCGCCCGTCTGTTCGGATCGTTCTTGTCCTGGCTGAATGACCACACCAGCGACATCTTCGTGGTAGCCACCAGCAACGACATCAGCAAGCTGCCGCCGGAGATGTCCAGAGCAGAACGCTTTGACGGGGTCTTTTACGTGGACATTCCTTCGCCAGCCGAGAAAGCCAAGATCTGGCCCATCCACCTGAAGAAGTACTGCATCACCGCCCGCGACGCCCAGCACCTGCCCGATGCCAAAGATTGGACGGGGGCTGAGATCCAATCCTGCTGCCGTTTGGCCAGTCTGCTGGACCTGCCGCTGGTTGAGGCGGCAAAGAACGTGGTGCCCGTGGCCGTCACGGCGGCTGAGAGCGTGCAGAAGCTGAGGACATGGGCATCGGGCCGCTGCTTGGATGCCGGTCAGGGCGGGATCTACAGCCACAGCGGTCAATCAGCTGCACCACCACCCCGGCGGGTGGCACGAACCAACGCCAACTGACGTGCCTTCTTAAACTACCCGCCAGGATGGCCGCCAGTCGCGATGCGCGCGCCGCTGGGGCGTTTTCTGGCTTTGGAGGGGTCTCGGGAGGGTCCGAGGGTCAAAACCTCGCCAGCGCGCGCGCTAGCGCCCTTCCAACCCCGCACATCATCATCCACCAAGGGACGCATGGCCCGATCTCTCAGGCAGGCGTCTGTTATTCAGGAGGTACACATGACAGCGACCATTCAAGCGAAAGTGAACACCCGGCTGCTGAGTAAGGCCAGCCGGCTGTTCACCGGCACATTGGCTGGGCGGATCATCGAGATCCTCCAGAACGCCCGCCGGGCCGGGGCCAAGCACGTTCACATCACCAACCACGATGGGCAGGTCACCGTCCGCGATGACGGCCGGGGCATCGAAGACTTCCAGACCCTGCTAGATCTGGGAGGCTCCAACTGGCCGGCCCGCCACCAGAAGCTGGAGGCGGCCGAAGATCCCGCCGGCGTCGGGCTGTTCTGCCTGGCACCCCGGCCACTCACCATCCGCTCGGGCGGCAAGATCATCACGGTCGAGCAGAAGGGG
>JAIOPX010000360.1 GCA_021413705.1 Planctomycetota bacterium
AGAGATCGGAAATAGAATCTGCCGCTGAAGCATCGCTGAACGAGGCGCTGAAACGAGTTCACGAATTGGCGGAAGCAACCGTCCGCACGCCTGGCAAAAAAGCCGCACAGCCGCAAGTGAGCCAGGCGTTTGCTCCCGTCGAACCGCGGTCCTTGTTGGATGCCCAAATCACTGAGAGCGAAGTGGAATCGCTGGTGCTGAAGTATCTCTTGTCGCGCGGCGACGCTTCGGGGCGCTCTATTTCCGATCAGGTCAAGCTGCCCATGGCGCTCGTCGAGCCTCTGCTGGCCACGATGAAGCGCGATCAACTGCTGGGTCATCGAGGCGCGGCGGCAATGAACGACTATATCTTTCAATTGACCGACGTAGGCCGCGAGCGCGCCCGCCGCATGGCCAACCATTGCACCTATTTTGGGTCGGCGCCGGTCTCACTCGCCGACTATATTGCCAGTGTCACCGCCCAATCTCTCGATCAGCAACATCCGACCGAAGACGACTTGAAACGGGCCTTTGCCGATCTCTTGATCGATCCCGGTATGTTGCGAAGGCTGGGTCCAGCGATCAATTCAGGACGAGGCCTATTTTTGTTTGGATCGGCAGGCAACGGCAAGACAAGCATCGCCGAGCGGATAACACGCTGTTTTGGCGAATACATCTGGATTCCCCGAGCCCTCGGAGTAGATGGCGAAATTATCCGCCTATTCGATCCTTCGAACCACCAGGAAGCACCGCTGCCAGCCGGCGCCGGACTGCTGGATGAAGGGCACATCGACAAGCGCTGGGTTCGCATCCGCCGTCCCACGATCATTGTCGGCGGCGAATTGACCATGGACTCGCTGGAAGTGACCCTCAATACTACGACCGGCATCAGCGAAGCGCCGATGCAACTGAAAAGCAATTGCGGGACGCTGGTGATCGACGACTTTGGCCGGCAGCGGATGACAACCGACGAGCTACTCAATCGCTGGATTGTCCCCTTGGAAAAACGGCACGATTACTTGAATCTGGCTAACGGGAAGAAGATTCAAGTGCCGTTCGATCAGTTGATAGTGTTTTCCACAAACTTGGAACCCAAGGATCTCGTGGACGAAGCCTTCCTACGCCGCATTCCGTACAAAATCGAGGCCACCAACCCGTCGGAAGAGGCTTTTCGAGAACTGTTTCGCCTGATGGCCCCCAAGGTCGGCTGTGAGTATGACGAAGACAGCGTGCAATACCTGATTGAGAGGTATTACAAAGGAGTGGGTCGCCCGATGCGCTGCTGCCAGCCGCGCGACCTGCTGCTGCAGATCCGCAATCATTGCCTCTATCAAAATGTTCCCTCGCAAATGAGCCGGGAGAACATCGACTTCGCAGTGGAGAATTACTTCGCGGTGCTGTAATTGAGGGTTGATAATCCGGGACTTCGCCCCGTGCGAGGCTACCCTCCAGTGAAGGGCCGCCGATGTATAATGCAGTGCGAGAAAGATAATAGATACTGGTCTCTCGCGGCTACTTAGGCGTACGATATGCCCTGCCGGCCAGATACATTTGCATCCGCTTGTCAACTTCCTCCGCTTGCTTTTCCGAGCCGGCTTGCTTGTACAGTTCCAGCGATTTGCGAGCGGTGTTGACGGCTTCTTGATACTCGCCAGCCTCAGCTAACGCGGCCGCGACGACGTCCCACAACTGCGGCGTTACTGTTTTACTATTGCGCTGCGCGAGCTTGGCATATTTCACAGCCTCGGTCCCATTACGGATCGTGTCGTCAGGACAGGTCGCCAGAATCCAGGCCAAGTGCTGTGCCGCCTCTGCCCAGTCTCCCTTGAGCCGCAGAGATTCCTTCAGCTCTCGGATAGCGTCCGCATAGCGTCCTCCTTGGGCGTGCGCCAGTCCTCGTTGGGCATGGGCGACTATGAAATTGTCGGCGACCCAGACCGCGCCTTCATCGTCGCTGGGGTTCTCTGAAGCCTTCCAAGCGAAGGATTCCGACAGCAACGATTCAAGATTGCGGACGTTGATCCCGCCGTAGATTTGACCTTGATCCATGTAGATTTGAGGAACGGTGTGGATGTCGAGTTGGCGAGCCAGTTCGATGTCCTCGCGCATCCGACGCCAAAGTGCAGGATCATCCATGGCCTTCTGCCAACCCGACTTGTCCACTCGTTTGTGGGCAGCGCTAGTGGCCTGCGTGTCGTCGAGCGTGCTCTGATTTTCGTAAAGCCAGTCTACATACTCCGCAAACGCATCTGGCTTGAGCATCGCCACCCCCAAGGCATTTCGGATCAGTGGACAGGCCTCGCGGTGCTTGGTGTCCATGGCCCCTTTGGGAATGGTTGGATTGCAGCCGTGCCAGAGGGGGTAGAACCGAACGTCCACCCGCAACTTGCCGGGATGCCTGGACATCACTTCCTTCAGCACGGAGTTGAGTTCTTTACACTTGGGACAAGTAAGACAGCTAAAAACCACCAATCGATGGGGCGCATCGCGCGGCCCCTTCACCGTCCAGATCGGAATCGCCCCCTGGGCCGGTTTGGGAGCATCAATGGCAAACTGGGCAAAGCTGCCACTGGCCGTCCACGGATTTGTACCAAGCCCGTGCTCTATTTTTGCCGCGACTTCTGCTCGAGGCTTGGGATCGGCATGAAACAAGGTCATCATCATCACTTGGCCGGTGCCAAGCATCAGCGCCACCACAACGTGGATGGCAACGGGTGTGGATGGCAATGGAGGGACACCCGCTTCCCAACGTATGTACTGCCGATGGCGCCAGTCTTGAACTGCGTAGAGCAATGCCACGCCGAATAGCATCAAGTTCACCCCATGCACGGCCAGACACCAGGGACAGAAGGCCGCCAACTTCCACATTACAGCCACACACCATCCTCCGGCCACTACGCCAATCAGCGTGACGACGGGTAGCATCAACGATAGTGGAGGTGATAGCGAGAGTTGCCAGGCATAGATGGCGGCCAGTATGGCAGCGGCTACCAGCAGGTAGTAACCAAGCCCCCATTTGGTGAGGGATTTTCCTAGGATGACGGCGTATTCGCTCCGCAGCAAATGGTCGCACGGCTGTCCAGGGCCGCAACCCAGCAACCCTGGCCGATTTAGTTGCTTGGTTTCGGCCGCGGAGAGGATATTCCCTTCCCGCATCAAAAGAAGCGTCAACACGATGCCGACACCAATCAGTCCCCACATCGCCCACCACAAACGTCTATCGGGGGGAAATTCCCGAACGCGAACAGGTGGCGGAATATCGGCGACGGAGATCATAGGGGGCCGGCGTATGAAAATGCAGCAGAAAATCGCAGCGCCGCACATGCCATTATAATCGCTGGCGGTGGAAACCTGCGAGACCTGCCGGGACGCAGCAGAGTTATTTCGGCGGGCCGCCGATATATTCTGGCCGAGAATTGGCGGAGATTATCCGGCAGCCTCGATGAGATCGGCAATCAGCCGGTGCAATACCTCCCGCGTCAGATGAGCCGCAACCTGCGTCCGCGGCTGGCCGGGTTGTTTGACATAGCGCCGCAACTCGAGCCGCCCTTGCTTCGCCAACAGTTCGTAGTAGCTCGCTTGGCGGCCTTCCCGTTGCGGGGGCTGCGAACGCATCTGAACGGATTGGTCCTCCGCGTCTGTTTCCAGCACGGCAATCGGTTCGAGCAGGTAGGTCAGCCGGGCGGCCAGAGCCTGGCCGATCGACTCCAATCTCTCCAGCGAAGCGGAGGCTAGAACCGGGCTGGTGACGCTCATTCGAGCTACCGCGCAGCCCAGACGATCCAAGGCTTCGATTTCGCAGTCCAGTTGTCGGCCGTCGTACACAATCTCGATGGCTTGTGGACCGGACGCCAGGGCACCGGAATGATCGAGTTCGGACAATTGCTGGGTGATTTTTGCTTTAAGAGTCATCGTTGGCATTCCTAAGGATTGCCGCGGCGGGCTTGTCTGACCGGCCGACGGGCTTGGCGGTCGTCATTCGCTTTTCTCCGTCGTGGAAGCTTTTTGTGTGGACCTGCTATGCTCGCTCCCGTCGAACGATAGAGTTACAGGTTCGTCTTCCATGACGGTTGAAATATGCACGGGACGCCTCCACAGCCGATACAAATTGGCCAGCGTGTCGCGAGCATAGTCGGTCTTGAGTTCCACTCCTTCAAACGTATGCAGCAGCATCAGCTCGCCGCGATTCTTGTGATTGCCATCGACCGCTCGAATGACCGGCCGGCCGGCGTTGGTCAAGTTGAACAGCAGTTGTTGCTTAATCTTGGGAAACTCGCGGCTTTCGATCTCGTAAACCTCCGCATCCTCGTTGTATCCGAACTGAAACAGCTTGTGCTCGCGGCAGAAATCGAGCGTCAAAAATGAATCGATGAAGGTCAGATCATTGTGGATGCGGCGGACTTCGAAGATTTTCTCGCGACCCAGGCCGGCGGCGGTGTCCCAGTTGGCATGTTTGCGTCGGTCGTCGCACTCGTCATACTCTTTGCCAAAACGCCCCTGGTTCCAACGCTGC
>JAIOPX010000308.1 GCA_021413705.1 Planctomycetota bacterium
ATCCGCAGCTTTGAAGAGATCTGCGACGGCAAGTGGGACCATCTGCCGGAACAGGCCTTCATGTACGTCGGCTCCATCGAGCAGGCGGAAGAACAAGCCAAGAAGATGCAAGAGAAGAAGTAGCCGATGGTCAAGACACAATTGGAAGATGGCGTGGACGTGACGAGCCCGATCGACGTGCTGGAAGTGACCGTGGTCACGCCGGAAGCGACGGTGCTGAAATCCCCTGCGCAGTTCGTGGCCCTGCCGCTGTACGACGGCGAAATCGGCATTGCGCCCGGCCGGGCTCCGTTGATAGGCCGCCTCGGCTTTGGCGAAATGCGGCTCAAGTCAGGAGACAAGACGCTCATCTATTATCTCGATGGCGGCTTTGTCGAAGTCTCCAACAACTACGTCACGGTGCTGACCAATCGCGCCATCCCGGCCGATAAGATCGATCGGGCCGTGGTGGAAGAGCGTTTGGCCGCCGCTCAAAAGAAGCCCGCCAGTACGCCCGAACTGCTGGAGATTCGCGACCGGGCCGTCGCCGCCGCCCGCGGCCAACTCTGGGTAGCCCGCAAGAAGTAGCGCACACGTAGAATGGGCTTCCAAGCCCGTTTGCAAACGTAGGATGGGTTTCCAAGCCCGTTTGCATTGGACCGTTGCCTGGATCAGACGGTCTTCCTTAAGGCGACTGGCAAATCACGGAGCAATGGTTTTCAGAGTTGGCGAATCGCGCCGAAATTCCCTGCTCCACCACGCACTTCGGTAACGCCGTTCTGATCGCTGTCACCGAGGCCGACGAAAAATCGCGATTCGGCAGCCAGAGTCTTTGTAATGTCGTCAAAGAGCCAAGTTGAGCGACAACTGCATCCGTGACTGATGTACCGCTCACATCAAGCCGCTGCAAGTTCTTGATGGCTGCCAGATGAGCCACACCTGCATCCGTGAAGTGTGAACCCCGTAAATGCAATGCTGTCAAACTGTTCGCATTTTGAAGATGGACCAATCCCGCATCGGTAAACTCTCCGTCGTAGAGGTAAAGTGTTCGCAGGCTTTTCAACTCCTGCAACCGGGCCAATCCCTGGTCCGAAACGAGCGTCCCGGCTAACTTCAGTTCATCGAGCTGGCGAAGCTCCGGCAAATAGATGAACGCGTCATTGGTAAATAATTTGGAGTACAACGCCAACCCCTGAAGATTCTCCGCCGCTCGAAGGTGTCGCAGCCCGTGATCGGTGACTTCTGTGCTGCACAAGACCAGGTAGCGCAAGGACTCCGTGCGTCCGACGTGGGTCATCCCCGTGTCGTCCACGTTCGTTGCGTCTAAGAGTAACTTTTCAAGGCTTGCCAGCGACTCCAGCTTGGATAGGCCCGATGAACTGACGCGGCAATTGCCAAGATACAGCGTTTTGAGTCTCGACAGGCCGGCGATGCGTGCCAGCCCTGCGTCGATGTGATGGTCCTCCCTAACGTCAAGTTCTTCCAAGTCGTCGAATTGGGCGACGTGCCGCAGTGAGTCCTTCCGATTACCGGTTAGAATCACCTTCTTCACATCGGCGAAAAAATCCACGCCCAACCTATCGACAATCCACGCCGGAGCGAAGGCTGGCCGCAATATCAGCTCTCCCGGCGCTCGAGTGCGAATCGGAGCTTCCTGCTCACCAATCAGATTGCCACGTTGAAAATCGTAAGCGTAACTGAAGTATCCTTGCGGCTTGGAAATCAGGGCTTGTATGGCCATCCGCTGCCGCACAGATGGCGATATCCAGAGGGCGCAGAAAATCGAAACCAAGACCGTGAGAACGAGCAACGACCGTACGCTATATTGGAGAAAGCGCCGAGGCTTTCTACCACGCTGTGGCTGAGCAGAACAGGATGGTTCAGGCAACGAGTCGCGCATAACGGCCCAGTATCGGTCCCAAGGATCGGAAGACGCAAGAGGAATGTGCGACGGTATTTGTGGACTGCAAGTAGCTTGGGGTGCCTCCAAGTTCCGGGACTTCGTCTTGACAAGCCGGGACTTCGCCTCGCCGGAGGTTCGGCTCCCGTCCCGGCCACCCTTGTTGGAGTACAGCCTTCAGACTGCTTGACGAAAAACAGGCTAAAGCCTGGACTCCAACGAAAGGCTCAACTCCAGTCCCGGCCACCCACAATAAGTCACAGCCCGGCTGAGACGCTCAACGGTGGAGCGTCTTCACCCAATGCGATGAGAAGCGAACTGCATCGACAGGGCAATTCGGCGAGAGCAACCAGACTTCGTTCGAGTGTCCGCTCGGTGAACTGCTCCGTGACGGGTCGCTCGCGACTGCAGGCACGCGCACCGTCCCCGATACGATCGCGGGCGTCAAATCCCTGGCTTCGGCCATGAAGTCGAATGAGAAGAGATGAACATTCGGGGAAAATTCGATCTTCGGCTGACGGAAAATCCCCCGCAGCAAGTCGGCGGTTGCCGGGGCATTCTGGGGAGGACGCGTTCCAGCGACGCGGGCAGGGATAGTTGCCGCTGACGGGTTTTCCTGCAGCGTCAGGTCGATACGACGCTGGCCCTCATAGTTCACCACAAAGCGACCGGCGGCCTCCTCGATGGCCGCGTGGACCTTCGGCGAGCCATTGAGCTTGCTTCCACGCTCCGTCACCCGCTCGTCGGAGACGAAGATCTTCGAGAAGATATAAACGTGGCTGGCGGCTGCCGGATGACGCAAGTAAGGGACGATCACGTAGGCGTTGTCATACTCCTTGAGAAAACGAGGATGAACATAGGAGCGGCGAACCTGCACTCCTACGTTGTGCTCAGCCCCCAGCAGCAGCACGACGGGATGACGATCCGCGTCGCCAGGGTAGTCGAGCCGCAAGTCGGGATTCGGCAGGAGCCGGCGGGCCTCGTCGCGAGAAACCCAGAGCACCATTCCCACCCCGTCAAACTCGCCGGTCATCCCGCGGACCGCCTTCTTCTGCGATCGATCGCCGAGACCTTGCGCGGAAGCCCGCGGGTCCGCAACGACGGCAAGACAAGCGGAAGCCGCCAAAACCACAAGAATTGAAACTCGGCTCGATGAACGCATGTTAAGAGAATGAGTCTATGCTGGAGTTCTTCGTAGGTGAAACCATCCGCTTCGTTGGCGTTACAGACCGAACACTTTTCACTGCCGCTCGGCGGCCTGCTTCTTAACTATCGGAACCGTCGTGCCCTGGCTCAATAGACTTTCCGCTCATCCGCGCGGCCGGCGTGGGAACGAACCGTCACAAGCGTCAGACTACGCTACGCCCCCCTGCCCCGCCGCGCACTTCGCAGCCGATTATTTTCACCAACTGCGATCATCCGAACCATTCATGGGGAATTGCTAGCTTGCGGCCAACTCTTGTTGTGAACTTGCAGCCGAGGCGGCCGAAACAATCATTGATCCCCGCTACCGCCTCGCGCCAGGGCAGCATGTGGCAGCGGTTTCGATCGCATTCACCATGGACGGCACCCTCGATTTACTCGCTTTCGGAATTGACGACGCATGCAACAGATGAACAACTGGCACGATCGGCACAGCTTGGCTCGTCCGAACCACCTGACCAAATTGCCGCAAGTCGAACTGGAGATTACCCGGGGGCGGGCTCGCAATCTCGTCCGAGCGATGCGCGGCACCACGTTTTTGATCGGCAGCGGCAGCGAATGCGACCTGGTGCTGGGCGATCCCCAGTTTCAGGACGTGCATGGCTACCTGCTCATTGGCGCGCAAGGTTTAGTGATTCGACACCTCGGTTTCGATCCTGAATTGACCGTGGACGGTCGCCCGGTTCGCAAGGCTTTGCTGTGGAATCAGGCGAGGATCCGCACCGGTCCGTTCGAGTTTCGGGTTCACATCCGCAACGCGGCGGCGGACAGCGAACTCAACCGTGGCGGTTGGGATGTTGTTGACGGTGGGGCAGCGGCTGCCGAGCTCGATGCCGAGGGCTCGCCGTTGCGAGTCTTCCGGGGGCTGGATGAACGACGGGCGCCGGCCGGAGTGGCATCGCGGTTCTTGGAGGGGCGAGTCAACACGGCGGGGCGCAAGCCTCCGCTGTGGCGACATATCAGCGAATTATTACTATCCTCATGAGTTTCCGCCCTGGCCAGGGCGCGGCCCGACGGCGGGTTTGCACCAGGCAGAAAGGCCAACCACGACTATGCCGAAGCTGGTTTCGCACGTCATCGGACTGATCGAAATCGACGCCCCGGCCCATCCCACCGACCTCGTCGAGGCACCCGGTGTAGTTCAGATGCCCACCAGGGCCGAGGCCGATCCGTTGCGGGCGCGGATCCTTCGTTTCGACGCCAGCGTGGATCAATGCCCGGCCCCGCCGATCCTGCGCCTGCACCGCGCCAAAACCGAACGCCGCCGCTGCGACCTCAATCGACTCTGCCAGGAACTGGAAGCCGAACTGACTCGCGTTCGCCGCCTGATGGCGACGATCAAACGGATGACCCGCGAGTAGCGTAGGTCATGCGCAGCGTGACAATGGCCATGCATCGAGTCCGACTCCGGGTGCCATGCCCACGCTTGAGCGAGCATCAGAATCTGACAGAGCAACAGATTCCAAAACGGCCCGGCAACCCAATCGCGTGGGCATGTCTTGCCTGCTCTTGGTGTCCGCCAACTCATGCCCACGTCAAGTGCTGAACGACGATCAACGATCACTTCAGCACGTAGTGACAGTTGCCAGGCAGCCAATTTGCCGTGGGCCGACCACTCATCTGGCCCTTGATACGCTGCGCGTACCCTACCTCAAATCTCGTAGTTCGCTTCCGCCACCAACTCGTCCACCGGCTCGCTCCGCATCCGCAGCTTGGGCTTCTCCAACACCACGGTGGTGTACGGCGCCACGCTCCGCGTCAGCCACACACTCGATCCGATCACACTGTGATGGCCGATCACCGTCAGGCCGCCAAGCACCGTCGCGCTGGCGTAGATCACCACCCAGTCTTCGATCGTAGGATGCCGCTTGATGCCGTCGCCGCGCAATAGCTGCCCGTCTTCGTCCATCTGGAAGCTCAAGGCGCCTAGCGTCACGCCCTGGTAGATCTTCACATGGTTGCCGATCTTGCACGTCTGGCCGATCACCACTCCCGTGCCGTGGTCGATGAAGAAATGCGTCCCCACCCTGGCGCCAGGGTGAATGTCGATCCCCGTTCTTGAGTGGGCCCATTCACTCATCATTCGCGGGATGAACGGAATCTTCATCTGATACAGCTCATGCGCCAGGCGATAGATCGTCACCGCTTCCAAGCCAGGGTAGCAGAAGATCACTTCATCTTTGCCTTGCACGGCCGGGTCGCCATCGAACGCGGCCTGCACGTCGGTCGCCAGCAGAGCCCGCAGCTCGGGCAGCTTTTCCAGGAACGTGATCGTCATGGCCTGAGCTTTGGCCTCGAAGTCGGCCTCGCTCTCCGTGCCGCACGCCCCTGCTTCATGCCGCAACGCCCGGGCGATCTGCTGGGTCAGCTTATCGTGCAGCCTGTCCACCAGGTCGCCCACATGATAGGTGACATTGCCCAGGTGCAGCCCCTCGCGCCGCCGATAGCCAGGATAGAGGATCTCCTTGAGTTCCTCGCAGCACTCGATGATCGCTTCGTAATTCGGAAGCGGGCAGTGACCCAGATGGCTGATGCCGGGTACGGTGGCATAGGTCTCCACAATCTTCTTGGTGAGATTGGGAAGCTGCTCTTTGAGTCGGAAATCGGAGGCCATGGGAGAACTCACAGGTTCGAGGTCATCCTAGACCTCAAAATCGTCAAATTCAAGCGACTCGTCTAGTTTTCGGCGGGTTCGCCCTCGGGAGTTTAGGCAAACTGGTC
>JAIOPX010000309.1:0-11594 GCA_021413705.1 Planctomycetota bacterium
ATGTCGAGTCTCAAAAGGGAATGAGTACTTGACCCATCTAACGGTTGGTTTGAGAATCAGGCATTTTTCTCGGCCACCAGGCGATTGCGTGAATCTCAAGATCGAAAAAATCATCTTCCTTATTCGGTGAATTCCATATCCGTGTACTGAGTTTATCGTAGGCTTCGCCGAAATCCCGGTCGCCTCCCCAGGAACCCTGTTCTTGATACTTTGCCGTACTACACTGCCGTGTGATATCCCAGTAGCGTTCGACTGGGTATTGGCCATTGTAGGAAGGAGCGGAATCTTGGATACGTTCTCGCCAGCCCCACACAGTCATTGCCGCTGCACTCGGATCGTATTCTTGTCGAAACAAATGCGAGTGTTTGTCCCACCAGCTATCAACATCATATCCATCGGGATAATTCAACGTCTTGAGTGCAACCAATAAGAGTCCCTGATGTGCACGCAGCCGATTTTTGGAATCGGTAATGCAAGTTAATACTTGGCGCCTTGCTCGATCATCTGGAAGCATATCGAGGATTGCTGGAAGGTCTTCATATCGCGATATCGAGCAAATATCGACACGCTCGTTACCGTCTCGAATGTAAGGCGACAAAGGGCAATGATGTTCCCACTGAGCCTCCAGCGGCCCTAAGTACCCTTCGAGTAACCGTGTATTTGTTGTTGAGGTCACAAATTGAAAACCAAGCACACGAATGCCCATTCGCCCCCCGCGAGTATCCTGGATAGACGTGCCATCTAAGGGCACCACAACTTCGACAGCCCGTGGTTTCAGGCAATACATCAAGAGTAGCACCTGCAATCCAACCGGAACTGCAAGAACAAATCGTGTCGCCCGCCGCAGGAAAAGCATCAGCGCCAATGACCACGTGGCGCCACCGAATACCGAAACCCAGGTATTCATGTCTGCGGGTGTCGCGCAAAGAACTGTGACAACGGCCAGCGCTACACAAATTGCAATCGCTATCCAGCCTTGTGTGGTTGTGCGCAGGTTACACCGAGGCAGGGCAATGATGGAGAAGCCGATATAGGCCAAGGGAATTCCAGCGGCCACCGTTGCCAGGAGTCCGAGTTTGAACCCAGCAAGGACACAGCTAACGCACCAGGTGACACCAAACAGCGTCCGAACCCTAAATTGGAGCCCAGCGTGCCCTTCGCCTTTCGTCTGTCCCACGGACATAGACATCTGTTTTTAGCGGCTAACGGTTTGCTAGCCGATATAAGTGTCGCAAAGAAGAGTTAGTACACGCAGTTTAGCATATGAGGTATGCCGGGAGACGAGACGTGCTGGAAGACTTCTGCCAAACGGCAATTTTGGGGAGGAACCGGCAGGTGACTTGGCAGTCCATGTTCTTGCCTAGTCCTGATACACTGGCATATGCTACAATTGGATGTAACCACCAGCGTCCGAGGGTACTGCGATGTCCACCGCGACATATCTCGATCGGTTTCTTCAGCCGGTGACCCATGCGATGACGCCGGAACTCGCTCGGGCAATTATTCAACTTCGAACCGATCCGGATCTCCAGACTGAGGTTGAGGAACTTCGCCGAAAGGCTAACGAAGGCACACTCACCGAATTGGAAGACACCAAGTACAAGGACTTCGTCGAAGCCGTTGACGTCGTCTCTATCATTCAGTCTAAGGCGCGTCAGTTCCTTAAAAATCAACAGGCGTAGCAATGGACGCCAGCACACGGGCCCGGGTCCGTAGTCGCGCAGGCGATGCTTGCGAATACTGCCGCATCCCGCAGCAAGCCACGCCGATTATTTCCTTTCACGTCGAGCATGTCACCGCGCGTCAACATGGCGGCACTGACGAACTCGGCCAACTCGCGCTGGCCTGCGATCGTTGCCACGCCTACAAAGGCCCCAATCTTACGAGTATCGATCCCGACAGCGGCAGGATCGTGGCGGCTTCCGCTGGCATTCGCCGACATCAGGCCATCGAGCAACACGCCGAGGGGCAGGCTTGTGAGTGGGCACTCACTTCTACAGGTGGCTAGGCCTGCAGCCCACCGGGGCTGAAAATCTGTTCTATACCCTGATGGCCGAAGGCTCTGGTGTGCTATGCCACTACGGCATTGCGCTCCCCGCGCCTATCGCGGCTACCAACGGCACCAGAAAGTTGGTGCCGGCTCGCGGGATGCTCTGCTGCGAGGCGTCCAGGACGGGCGGGGCGTCGGCTCAGGCTTGCGAGGTCGAAGCCATCTGAAATCCGCACTAATAGAGCCGCTGCATTTCAGCCGGATCGAAGGCCAGGCTGTCGGGGTTGATCGGCAGATCCTGGGGGATCGTCGCCAGGCGGAAGTCCATGCCGGTCAACATTGTTTGCGTGTAGATGCGAACCAGGTCATTGCGCGTCTGGGCGTAGGTCAAAGCAGCCCAACAGGAAAAGAGTCTTTTTTGAGAAGAGCACTGCCAAAGGGCCAGCATTGATTTGATCGAGTATGCCGATGGGTTCCCTCTACGAAACCCCGCGCGGGTCAACCGGTGATGCAAGCGCGAGGGGATAGGACTTGCCGGCCGTAGTTTTTAATTCCCACGTCTTTTCACCACAAACTACCCTGCAAGGAAGACCGGACTTGGAGAGGATCACGGCCCTGCTCAAACAGCCGCGGTCCCAGCTCATCTCCACTTCGAATCCGCCCCGCGCGCAAAGGCCAGACACCTTTCCGGTCGGCCACGCCTTGGGTAGCGCGGGCAGCAGATGGATTTGGCCCGCGTGGCTTTGCACAAGCATTTCGCAAAAGCCGGCGGTCGCGCCGAAATTGCCGTCAATCTGGAACGGAGGATGGGAATCGAACAGGTTCGGATAGACCCCGCCGCCACTCTGGCCGTAGATGGTTTTCGTCTCGCGGACCACGTTGATCAGGCTTCGCAGCATGGTGTAGGCGTGATCGCCGTCCCAAAGTCTGGCCCAGAAATTAATCTTCCAAGCACGGCTCCAGCCGGTGCTTTGATCGCCGCGGGCTTGCAGGGAAACCCTGGCGGCCTGGGCTAGCTCAGGGGTTGCCGCCCGTGTGATCTGGCGGCCGGGATACAAGGCGAACAGATGGGAGACATGGCGATGATCGTCCTTAGGGTTGTCCTTGTCGGCTTCCCACTCCTGCAATTGCCCCCACCGCCCGATCTTCGGCTTCAGCAGCTTGTCGCGCAGTCTGGCGATGTGATCGCGAAATTCCTGGTCGTCACCCAGCACGTCGGCGGCCTCGATCGTGTTGGTGAAGAGGTCGTACACGATCTCCTGATCGTAGGTCACGCCTTCCTCCTCCGGGCCGTGCTCGGGTGACCAGCCGTCAGGTGTGACGAGCGTGCCGTCCGGCCGCCGTTTCAAATGGTCGTCCCAGAACTGGCAGACTTCCTTAAGCACTGGATAGGCGGTCTTGCGGAGATAGACCTCATCGCGGCCAAAGGCGAAGTGCTCCCACAGATGCTGCGCATACCACGCACTGCCGGGCGGGTTCCATTTCCAAAACGAAACGCCACACGCATTGTTCATGGTCTGGACTGTCCAGCCCCGGACCTTGCCGTACTTTCTCCGTGAGTTCTTCCTGCTGACTTCGCGGATGCTGTTGATGTAATCGATCAACGGCCGATGGCACGGGGCGAGGTTGGCCGGTTCGGCTGGCCAATAGTTCATCTCGAGGTTGATGTTCGAGTGGTAATCGCCGGCCCAGGCGGGTTCATTGCTATCGTTCCATACTCCTTGCAGATTCGCTGGCAAGGAACCGGGGCGCGAGCAACTGATCAGCAGGTAGCGGCCAAACTGGCAGAACAAGGCTTCGAGATCCGGATCGGACGTCCGTTGTCTGGAATAATCTTCCAGGCGGCCCAGCGTGGTTTTGGCAAGCAACTCCGGTGCGGTGGTTCCCACATCGAGCGAAAACCGGCGGAAGTGCGATTGATAATCTTCCACATGCCGCGCCAGCAGCTTGGCCACGCTCTTTCCGGCGGCGACATCCACCTGCTTCGTGACGGCCGCGTGGGGATGCGGCCCCAGCCACTGCTTGGTGTGATCCTGGAGGAAATTGGTGCCCGCCCCCAGGATCAGGGTCACGCTGTCGCATTGGTCGAAGGCCAGACTGACGGCTGGCACGACGATATTCCACGGGTTCTTGGCGCAGGTATTGTCGTTCTGGACCCCATCATGGTTCTTGACCGCGACGACGCCGTTCTCGTTAAGCACCAGCAATTGGGCTTCATATTCAAAACCGTTTTTCAGTTTGCCCATCGCGGTCAGTTTGTTGCCATCCGCCGAAATGCGGGCCTCGTGCATGTCCGCAAGCTGAACGCGACCGCTGCAGGCGGCGGGCTTGTTGGCCGTCAGGTGGACGACAATGATTCCATCGGGGTGGCTGGCAAAGGCGGTTTGTCGATAGCGCACGCCGTTGTATTCGTAGCTCACCTGATGAACGGCGCGATCGATGTCGAGTTCCCGGCGGTAATGAGTCACCTGGGAGAAGTCATGGCCGAGATGGATGAGGATGTCGCCAAAGGCCTGATAGGCGCCTAGATCCTGGCCCTCGTCATCCAAGCCCTCGACGGCGATGCGCACTCCGCTCCAGAGACTGATCTCATTGAACTGGACCCGCTCAATGCCGGTACCTCCAAATAGCATGGCCCCCATGGGGCCATTGCCGATCGGCAAGGCTTCTGTCAGCCACTTTTCTGCGGGTCGATCATACCACAAGCACAATTTGCCCGGGCCTCTGGCCGAGACAGAGTTTTCCTGCGCCGGCGCACCTCTGCCCATCAATTGTTTCTGGGCCAGCGCGGTCGTCGCCAAGCAGGTCGAGAACAGAAAGCGACGCCGCGAGGGAGCCTTGTCGGGTGTGGCTGGTGTATCACTCATCGCTGATCTGGTGAGTTGTTTGATCGCCGCGGAGTTTCGAGGACGATGGATGGGCGGGAGTGGAACGTCGCCATGGATGGATCTCCTGTGCGGGTGGAACAGGTCGAAGCAGCGTAGACTATGCTACACCGCACTCCAGGGCCATGCTATGCCACTACGGCGTCGCGGTGCCCGCGCCCATCGCCGCTTCGATCGGCACCAGAAAATTGGTGCCGGCCCTGGGGATGCTCTGCTGTGAGGCGTCCAGAACCGGCGGCGCGTCTGCCCAGGCTTGCGAGGTTGAGGCCAATTGAAATCCGCATTGATACAGCCGCTGCATTTCAGCCGGATCGAAGGCCAGGCTGTCAGGGTTGATCGGCAGCTCTTGCGGTATCGTCGCCAGCCGGAAGTCCATGCCGGTCAACATCGTCAGCGTGTAGATGCGAACCAGATCGTTCCGCGTCTGAGCGTAGGTCAAAGCACCGAGGGCGCTGGCGGCGATCTTCAGCGCGCGCTGGTCAACGCATTTTGGATCGGGGAATGATTTGCCGGCCACGATCACGTACACGCGCGAGCCCGTGAGCGGCCGGCGGCCACCGGCGAACTGCGAAGGATCGATATCGAGCATCGACGCTCGAAAGAAAACCTGGGCCGTCGTGCCGCCGTCGGCATGGAGCTCGGTATACTTTCGGCCGTTGACCGTCACGTCGATGCCCACCGGCGGAAAGAAACCCGGCACCGAGGCCGACGCCAGAATGATCTTGCGATAGAGGCCCAGCGCGTCACCCTGGCTGCCTGATGCCACGGCCCCCATGTCCCAGATCACCAGCCTGCCTGTGTCGAGGTTCGTTGTCCCCACATACAACCGCCGCCCCTGGGCATGCGCCTGGGCCACGGCGCACAGCAGCTGCGGCGTGATCTTTTGCTGGATCAATTGCCTCAGCGGCTCCGACGAGGCGGCCGAGTCGGACCAAAGCACGGCCGGCTTGCATCGCATCTTATAGATGTCGGCCTGCGTGGTTGTGGTGTAGAACTCGCGCAAGTTGTGGTCATGGTCCGGGCCCAAAAACGCATAGGTTGCGATCAAGGCGCCGGTGCTAACCCCGCTGACAATATCAAGCGGCGGTCGTTGGCCGCTGGCCGTCCACCCGTTGATTACGCCGGCCGAAAATGCGCCGTAGCTGCCGCCACCGGACAGCGCCAGCACGTTGTATTTCCTGGTGGCTTCGGCCGCCTCGGCTGCCGCTCCCTTGAAGTGGGCCAGCGAAGCGGTCAGTGCGTCGCGTTCGGCGTTTGAATCGTGGTCGCTGGTGGAATTGAGGTCGATCGTGGCCTGCGGCGAGAGCAACATCGTGGGCATGCAATGGCGTTGGTGATGGGCACATCCGCAGAATGCCGTGCAAGCCAATAACAGGCAGAGCAGGGGAGGGAGAATCGTGGCGGCACGCATCGTTGAGTCCATTCCATTCCCCGCGGCAGCGCAGCGAAATCCGTTTTGCCCAGGCGCAAAGTCTCTGAAAATATACCCTGGTATTCTGGGGGTGCAGCGAGCAGCGCGAGGAAATGTCCGGTGCTTCGGCCACCGCGCTGCTACGGGCCGATCCATCGTCAGCGATAACCCTGGCGGCAGAGTTCCCCAGCGCCGCACAGCTTGCCCAGATCAGCCGCCGGGCGCTAGCCCCGGTCTATACGGTAACGGTCGCGCACAGGAAACCGGACGCTAGCGCGTGGCGGCTGATACAAACCCGCCGCTCAACGCCTGGCCTCCGGCCAAAGCATTTCCTTCATCACCTCATCGAGGTCAAGCAGCGCCTTTGCGCCGTCTCCCGTAAACGAACTCCCGTGCATCGTGGCCAGCGTTTGTGGCTTGAGCGCCGCGAGACTCTCCAGCAATGGCCGCGTGTTCGTCGTGTAGGGCATATAGTCCATAAGCGGCCCCGCCTGAAAATCCGCCAGCGACTGCCGCGCACGCCCGAGGATGTCGGACTCCGTCAGCGGCTCGACATCGCCATTGTGGGTGAACAGGTCGGAACAGAAGAGTACCCGCTGCGTCTCCTCGAACAGCACGCCGGCGTCCCAGCCGTGCGGAAGGTGCGGCGTGGGGCGATAGCGGAATCGGAACTCACCCGTGCTGAAAACTTCGTCGGCCGCCAGCGCCCGCGGAGGGCGGTCGGCAAAATCGGCCAGGTTCACCAGCGAGCCGACCATGCCCGAGACCGCCTGGGCCCGCGGCGCCACCTTGAGCCAGTCATTGAGCGAACCGCATTCGTCAACTTCAAAGTGGCTGAATCCAATCCAGCGGAGCGCCGTCGGATCGATCACGCGACTGACGGCCTCCAGCACCTCCGGGAACATGCGGCGCATACCCGTGTGGTAGAGCAACGGTTCGTCGTCCACCACCAAAAAATGGTTGAACTGCAAATTGATTTCGCGGTACAGGATGCTGATGCGATGGACGTTGGGCGCGATTTCCGTGATGGTGGCCATGGTGAATCCTTTTCAACGGTGAAAAATGCTCGCAGTGCATTCTATCACAGTCGCCTGTCAGACTGCGCAAGCTGCCGAAGCTGGGTTTTTGCTTCCCAGCTAGCCTCACTTTTCAATCCTCTCTCGGCTTCCTTGCTTCACCGGCAAGTCCAATGAATCCCACTTTTGGCCGCGTGAATTCTCACTTCCCGCCCTGCCTTGGACGATATAAGACCTGCCATAACAGCACTCCGCTGACAGAGACTGAGGAAACGATTCTTCTCCGGGCCGTCTCTGGCAGTGCCGCGCGAAAGTCGCAAAGGACGTCCTTGCCATGCAAAGGATCGTGAAAGAGTCGCGCCGCTTGGGCTTTCAACTCCGCAACCTGCTTCGCTATGGCCGGCTGAATCCGTATGGCCACACCCGTCGCGGCCGCAAGCCGCCGATTCTCAAGCGCCACCCTGAACTGGAAATCGACTCCCTGCTGGAGTTCGTCATCGCCGGCCTGGGCAAGCCTGCGGACGATTTTTTCTTCGTCCAGATCGGCGCGTTCGACGGAATCTCCGACGGCTGGTTCCGCACGCTGATCACCGACAACCACTGGCGCGGCATCCTGGTGGAGCCGCAACCCGGTGCATTTGCCAAACTTCAGCAGACGTATTCCGACCAGCCTCAACTGACGTTCCGCAACGTAGCCATCGGTGCCAAGACAGGCGAAGCGACGATGTACACGATGCGCACCGGCCCCTCGCAGGTGACCTCGTTCCACTACCAGCATCTCGTGCGCCACCTGAAGCAGACAGCCGACATCGTGCCGATCAAGGTGCCGTGCCTGACGCTCACCGACCTGCTTTCCCAAGCCGGCTGCAGGACACTCGACCTGCTGCAGATCGATGCCGAAGGCTACGACGCGGAAATCATCCGCTCCCTCGACTTCCGCGTCATCAAACCCTCGATCATCCGCTACGAGCATCGCAACCTGCTGAGCAACGATCACAGTAAGCTGATCGAGCAGTTGGCGGAGCATGGATATCGATTCATGCTGGAAGACGCCAACACGATCGCCTGCCTGCCGCAAGACTGTTGTCTGCATGGCCAGCGGCCAGCCACTGCGCGAAGTAATTCGTTGAAAGTGGCGTAAGCGGAACGCGCACAAATCAGCCGCCACGCGCTAGCGTCCGGTCTCCTCCTCGTGGCCGTTGCCGTGTAGACATCGTTGTGGCAAGGTCTCCGACCCTGCCACGATTTTCGACCATGGGTCTCCTCCTTGGCAACCGGGAGACCTTCGGTCCGACGCGTGACGAGGTCAGGAGACCTCGCCACACCAGTGATATCCCGCACTACAGGCCCGAAGGGTCGGAAACAAACTAGCCCAGGTCAGAGCGAATCGCGGTTGAGCCGCTGTGAGCGCCGGCCTGGGTAAACGGTCTCCAAAAAACCTCTCTTCGAGCGTCGTCGTGCGGCACCGCCGCCGCACGACGACGCTCGAAGAGAAACCCTCCCCCGGCCCCTCCCTGAAAGGGAGGGGAGTTTTTTAGTGGAGGAGAGTTTTTAGTCGGACAACTTCAACTCCATATACTCCACCCCGGGCAGTACGTTGTTCCAGTACGGCGGAATCGAAACGAACCCCAGCGCCTGATAGAGGGCCACGGCCGGCCCCATCTGTTGCGGGAGCGTGTCTAGTCGCATGACTCCGTAGCCGAGCGTCCGCGCCTCGGCCAGCAGTTGCTCGATAAGCGCCCGCCCCAACCCCAGGTTGCGAAACTCCGGCCGCACGTAGAGCCGCTTCATCTCGCAGACGCCGTCCGACAACCGCTTGAGCGCGACACACCCCGCGGGTTGACCCTCCACCCTGGCCAGCAGCAGGCACCCCGCCGGCGGTCCATACGCTCCCGGCAGTTCGGCCATTTCCTGCGAGAAGTTTTGCGTCCCCTCCAGATCCGCCCCCATCCAGTCGGCATACTCGCGGCATAGCTGGCGAACCGCTTGCAGGTCATCGGGGCGCTCAGCTGGCAGAATTGTCTGACGCATTATTGACTGATGCCAGAAATATCTAGACAACGACTCGCCAGAAATAGTAACCCTGGCACGCGGCGACCAGCAGCACCACCAACATCGCGAATAGTGTCAACCCAAGGCCCGTCGGCTTGCTCACGAATCCTGCCTTCCAGACCAGCTCGTTGTAATGGGGAGACAACACGATCCTGGTTTTGGAGTTCAGCAGGAGGGCGAGCGCCACGGCGCTGACGACTGTGCCAAATGGGAAGACGACCAATCCCAGGACAGCCAGCGCGATCGACGGTCTTCTCACGCGGCAATCCAATTGACTCAATCCCCAGCCCAGGACAATGAACAGAACATTCAGCAAAGCGCAAAAAATGGCCAGGAGAAAGGGGACAACCGCGAATTCCCAGGAGGTAGCGTGGGCGTAAAGACGGAGTGCGACTTTAAACAGGAAAAACGTTAGCAGGACGAGAACCAACCCCAAGGCGATATTCATGCCGCCCAGCCAGATGAGCATTTTCTCGTGAATCTCATATTGCTGAAAATCCCCGACGATCGTTTTGGTTTCGCGATCCGCTGGTGTATCCAAACCTGGCGAAGTATAGGGATTGCTTGGATCCTGCATTTCTCACCTGGTCCTTACACGCCAAAAAATACAGCAATTTGAACCTGAGTATGGAGTGCGCGGAGCCACGAGATCATTCGCGCAATCCTGTCATTTCCCCGAAGGCTTCGCCTCCGCAGATCGCTCGATCAGTTCTTCCAGATGCTTCGTCAGTCGTTCCCCCCTGGCGTCGAGATCCACGACTTTCCCCGTCTGATCTAGGAGAATGGCCGTCGGGATGCCGCTCACGGCGTACTTCTGTGCCAGCGGATGGTCCCAGTTCTGCTCCGATTCCTTCGGCGAAGGGCGCAGCGTCGGCCATGGGAACGGGCGTTTCTTGAGAAACGCAGCGAGGTCCGCTTCATTGTCGAGCGGAACGCCGACGACTTCGAATCCTCGCGAATGATATTTCTCATAGTGCTTTTCGATGTTGGGAAACTGGACCATGCAGGGACCGCAAGTCGTGCTCCAAAACTCGATCAGCACGATCTTGCCCCGGTAACGGTTCCAATCCAATGCCGGGCCATCCATGGTCTGCCCCGACAGTTCCACAGGGCCCGACAACAAGCGTTTCCACCCCGCGGCCTGTTTGATAAACTCCTGCCCGCGGTTGAATTCCGATTCCAGGTAAGACGTGGCGAACAGCTTCCCCATCCGGTGATAGAATTCGGCTGCTTCCTCCGGCGGGTATTTCTTCCTGACCAGTTGCACTACGCGCAACGCATGCAAACTGGCAAAGGTCTCTTCCAAGCGCGGGCGAAAAAAAGCCAAGGCATCATCCGTTGCGTTCGCTCGTTGTTGCTTGTTCTCCGTGGCAGCCGCGAGAGTCTGTTTGAGTAGTTCCGCTTCTGCCTGAAGTTTCACGTTGGCACGCGGATCGTTTATCAGCGTTCTTACAAAAACCTCCGCGGCTTGGCGTGCGATAGCGTTCCCATCCCGACTTCCTTGTTCCTCCCAGATCTCAAACTTGTCCATGGCGGCACCCATGGCATAGCCGTCGAACCAGTGGGTTCGGCTTTTCTCTTTCGTCGGGCATTTAACCTCGGGCAGTGCCAGGATCGCATCGCAAGTTCGTAGTATCGCGTCCTGCCGCAGCCGACGCTGCTCGCCGGTCTTGGGCTCGTAGTTCCAAAGCCGCTCCTCGAAGTCCAGGAGTTGTTCGAGGTTCGCACTGGCGGGGATGTCGAATGAGGGTGCCGCATAGGCGGCGCCAGGGGCTTCGGTGATAGACACCTTGGGTTCCGCAGCCACGCCCATCGCCAGTGGTGAATGGACCAACAATAGTGTTGCGAGGCATGTTTTAGCGAGCGCCCAGTTGCGAAACATGCTTGGTTCCTGGAATATGAAGGAGACTGTATTAGATTAGAGTCGATGTTATTTCCGGCCGCAAATGAAGGCCAAGTTGGGGACATCCGTTTTCGGATGTCCCTGTTGGATCCATGCACATTATTAGTCACCGACGTCATCGTGGTATTGTAGCAAAGTTGGCCATACGGCTGAGAAGTTCGCGGAGCGGCGGGCGTGTCTAGCTCTTCCTGCCCGCGGTGGTCGTCCTTATGCCGAAGGCATTACATCACCCAGCCCGGGGTCAGGACAGGTGAGCCGTAGCGAACCTGGCCGCCACCCTGGGGCGGTCGCCATCCATTATTCCCTCTCCCACGGAACGTCGTGGGGGGGGGAGCCC
>JAIOPX010000309.1:11631-13014 GCA_021413705.1 Planctomycetota bacterium
CGCGGCGCGGCCGCCCCCCCGCCCCACGACGCTCCGTGGGAGAGATGTTTTTATGCTTCGGGTTCCCAGGGTGGCGCCGCCGCTCGTGTACTCGCAGTGGCTGACCCTGGGCTGGGCGACGTATCCCCTTCGGGGAATTGAGGGCGCTACACGGCTAGCCCTGATTCGCGGCTGATTCGCGGCGCAACGATGACCGGACGCTAGCGCGTGGTGGCTGATTGGCGGATCTGGCGATTCGTCTTAATCAGCCGCCACGCGCTAGCGTCCGGTTTCTAGGGTGTGGCGATTGCGGTCCATGGCTTCATCATCGCCCACGTCCGTCGCCGAATGACACACCTCTCGCCGCCCAAGGTTCACGCACTGGCGGGTTAGCATCGAGACTGCAGCGACGCATCAAAAAATCGCAAGTGGCTTTTTTTGCTACTTGATTTTTGGAGCAAATCTGATAGGGTAAAAGTGTGTCAAACGGCGGTATTCATCCCTGGAAGGATGAAACGCCTGACATGTGCGAGGTATCCTATCAGAGCTTGGGCTGAAGCCTAAAACACTTCAGGATCAGGTATCAGAAGAGCCCGCCCCAAAACGCCTAACCGCGTCGTGGGGCGGGCTTTTTTCGTTTGAGCGGTTAAGTTTCGACGCAAAGACGCGAAGGGGCAAAGACGCGCAAAGATGAGAAGGAGTATCACGAAAACACGATAGTTCGAAAGCACGAAAAAGAAGCTCGTTTGAAAAAGAACCTTCCAATTCTGCGCTGAAGCTGCGCGCGTTGGAGTACAGCCTTCACGCCTACGCTGACCAAACAACGGAGAACGACCGGAGAGCAAGCGGCGAACACAATCGGCAACCTGTTGCCTAACAACAAGTTGCGGCGGAGAACACGAGGAGTACTCAGTAGGGTGGGTGCTTGCACCCACGCGGCGGCAACAGCGAGTGGACGTGGTGGGTGCAAGCACCCACCCGACCCATTTTGAAGGGGAGATTCTCATGACCCAACATCATCGCGCCACATTCGATCCAAAGGAAATGCCCGATATGCCTCATATGGACACGATCCACGTCCAGAGGAACCCCCATGTGCCGAAGCCCAAGATGACTCCCGAACGGGAATATATCCTCTGTGAGCAGGCCTTTGGGCTCAGAGCCCGGGGCAAAACTTATCGCCAGATGGCCGCTCTGTTGGGCATCTCGGTCTCGGCCGCCTATGCCCGCGCGCAGACGTTCATGATTGCCGAGAACGAACACCATGAACACTTTCCGTCCGATACTCGAGCTGAGTGCGAGAGCCTGCTGCGTCAGACGGTCGGTCCGGTGGTTGCCGATGCCCAACTGGGTAACCTGGCGTCGTTTCGCGCGCTCGTCTCCTATTCCAACACGATGATCAAG
>JAIOPX010000310.1 GCA_021413705.1 Planctomycetota bacterium
GTGCCGATCGTCCGCAGCACGGGCGGCTTGCGCGACACGGTGACCGACTACAATCCCACCACGCTTGCTGACGGCACGGCCACAGGCTTCTGCTTCGAAGACTACTCGACGCCTGCGCTGGCAACGGCGTTGGAACGGGCCTGCAAAGTGTTCGCGCAAAAGCCCACCTGGGCGAAGCTGCAATCCAACGGCATGAACCAAGATTGGTCCTGGACCGCCAGCGCCGAGAGATATGCGGCCCTCTATCAGCAAATCGTCTCCCGCCGCCGCCAGCCGGCGCGCAGCGAGTAGCCCCGTCTGCTGGGAGTGTACTACCTCAATTCAAATATCACGCGCAGCGGGACAATTCTGCTCGAACCTGATCTTGCGCCGTTGAGTGGTCCGTGGTATGACAAAGATACTCTGTGTCAGCGGATCCTCCCTTTTTAGAGCCTACACCAAGCGATGTCCGAACTTCGCCAAGATCCCATCAGCGGCCAGTGGGTGATTATCGCGCCGGAGAGGGCAGGGCGGCCGGATGATTTTTCTCGTGAGGGGGACGCTCGGCCGCAAAGCGATTGCCCGTTCTGCGGAGGCAATGAGCATCTTGCGTCCACGCCGCTGCTGGAGATTCCGGCGGAGCTTGGCGCCCGCGCTGCGTGGAGCATTCGCGTGCTGCCGAATAAGTATCCGGCTGTTTCGTTCAGTGAAGAGGGCTCGGAAGCTAAGGGGACAGTCCCACTTTCGCTCCGCGAAAAAACACTACTGTTGCTGAGACAAAAATTGAAACAGTCCCCCGCACTCGGCCATCACGAGGTCGTTGTCGAATCGCCCGACCATCTACTGAGCATCACGCAACTCAGCGACGGGCAGTTCGCCGATGTCGTTCGCGTCTATCGCGACCGCTTGCGAGAACTCAAGCGAGATCCGCGGCTCGTCTGCGCGCTCGTCTTCAAGAACATGGGTTCCGCCGGCGGGGCCACGCTCGAACATGTGCATAGCCAGATCGTGGCGCTGCCGACTGTGCCCGAGCGGCTGCGGGCCAGGGGCGCGGATCGTGGCCGAAACGCCTGCGCTGGTGGCTGTGTGCCCGTTCGCGGCGCGGATGCCGTATGAAACCTGGATTCTGCCGCGCCAGCATGCCAGTCACTTCGAAGACCTGTCCGATTCCGGCGTGGCCGAGTTGGCTGGCCTGCTCAGACCGGTTGTAGCGGCCATAGAAGATGCCTGTAGTGGGGGCGCCTACAATTACGTCATTCATTCGGCCCCATTTGACACCCCAGCCGGCGACCATTATCACTGGCATGTAGAGATTATTCCGCGCATGACGCGCTTGGCAGGTTTCGAATGGGGGACCGGGTGGCATATCAACCCGGTTACACCCGAGGCGGCGGCCCAAAGGCTGCGAAAATTGCTCGGTCGTGCGGAGGAAAAGCGAAGTTCCACCGCGAGTCTTCCGATTAGTTAAAACGGGCAAACTGTTAGCTCGTAGCTGTCAGCAGTCAGCTATCAGCCGCCCGACCGCTGACTGCTGATACTTGACCGCTGACTCCTGACCGCTGACCGCTGACCGCTGATACCTGAGCTTCCGATGACGCAGCCTATTCGCTTTGCACTGGTTCTTCACAATCATCAGCCGATCGGCAACTTCGACCACGTTTTCGAACAGGCGTATGTCGATAGCTATCGCCCATTCCTCGATGTCTTCGAGCCGTACACGAACCTGCGGATCTCGCTGCACACCAGCGGCCCGCTGCTCGAGTGGCTCGACGCCAACCATCCGGAATATCTCGATCGCCTCGCCCGGCTGGTGGCGGAAGGGCGCGTCGAAATCATCGGCGGCGCCTACTACGAAGCGATTCTGACGATGATCCCCCCGGCCGATCGCATCGGCCAGATCCGCAGCTTCACCCGGACGCTCGAAACGCGTCTCGGCGCCACCGTCCAGGGCATGTGGATTCCGGAGCGCGTCTGGGAACAGTCGATGACCCGCGACATCGTCGATGCCGGCATCCGCTACACGCTGGTCGATGACTTCCACTTCAAGAACGCCGGGCTCGATCCCGATTCGCTCTACGGCTATTACATCACCGAAGACGACGGCCGCGTCCTCTCCGTTTTCCCCGGCAGCGAGCCGCTGCGCTACCTGATTCCGTTCCGCGATCCGGAAGAGACGATCTCCTACCTGGGTCGCGTTTCCGACAAACATCCTGGCGCTGTGTTGGTGTTCGGCGACGATGGCGAGAAGTTCGGCACCTGGCCCGACACCAAGAAACACGTTTATGACAACGGCTGGCTGCGCCGGTTCTTCGATCTGCTCTCCGCCAACGAGGGTTGGATTCGCACCGCCACGCTGGCCGAGTCCGTTCACGAAGTGGCCCCGCTCGGCAAGGTCTATTTGCCCGAGGGTAGCTATCGCGAAATGACCGAATGGGCGCTGCCGACCAAGCGGATTACGGAGTTCGACCATCTCAAGCACGAGCTGGAGCATGAGCAGCGCTGGGACAGCGTCGCGCCGTTCGTTCGCGGCGGCTTTTGGCGCAACTTCAAAGTGAAGTATCCTGACTCCGACGACATGTATTCGCGGATGATGACGGTCAGCCGGCGGTTGGAAGAAGCCACCCGGGGCGCCATCGACGGCCCCGCGGCCGATCGCGCCCTGTTGGAACAGGCCCGCACGGAACTCTATCGCGGCCAGTGCAATTGCCCCTACTGGCACGGCGCTTTCGGCGGCATTTATCTGCCCCACCTGCGCAACGCCGTCTATCGCCACCTGATCCTGGCGGACAATCTGCTCGACCGCCTCGCCGGCCGTACCGGCGCCTGGGTGGAAGCCACCGCCGACGACTACAACCTCGACGGTCGTGCGGAAGTGCGCCTGGCAAGTGACAAACTTTTGGCCCTATTGGCTCCCGCGGTCGGCGGCCGGATGTATGAACTCGACGTCCGCACGATTTGCCACAACGCCTTGGCCACGCTGATGCGCCGACCCGAGGCCTATCACGATAAAGTGCTCGCCGGCCCATCCAACAACAACGGCCATGTCGCCAGCATCCACGACCGCGTTGTATTCAAGCAGGAAAACCTCGACGAGCGGCTGCAATATGACAGCTACTCCCGCAAGAGCCTGATCGATCACTTCCTCGATCACGACGCCACGCTCGATTCGGCCGCCGCCGGTGTTGCCCACGAGCTGGGTGATTTTGTCAGCAGCCTGTACGAAGCCAAGATTCGCCGCCAGACCGGCCGTGTCCAAGTGCAACTCCGCCGCCAGGGCAATGTCGAAGGGCACCCCGTCACGATCACCAAGACCGTGGGTATGTCCGCTGGCAGCTCGCTGTTGGAAATCGAATACACGCTGGAAAATCTGCCGACTGATCGCCAACTCCACTTCGGCGTGGAACTGAACTTCTCTGGAATGCCATCCGGCGCCGACGATCGTTATTTCTACGATCACCACCGCACGAGGCTCGGCCAAATCGGCCACAAGCTCGACCTCCGCGGCGTACCCGGCCTGGGTCTGATCGACGAATGGCTCGGCCTCGACGTGGGCCTCTCCGCCAACCGGCCGACCGACATCTGGACCTTCCCGCTCGAATCGGTGAGTCAGAGCGAAGGGGGTTTTGAAGCGGTCCATCAATCGGTCGTCGTCATGCCCCACTGGCATGTGCAAGCCGACGCCGCCGGTCGCTGGAGCGTGGCGATGAATCTTTCGATCGACACCAGCCTGGCCGAAAGCCGAATGGAAAAACCGGAGCTAGCCAGCGTGCCGGCGTGGTCATAGCCTGATAGTATCCCTCACGCTCCGCGTGAGGAAAATCATCACGCGGAGCGTGATGGATACTATGGATACATCCACGCGGGCCAGTCAACTTGACGAGCCCGCGCCTCAGGCTGAAGTCAACGCCCATCCGGCTCAGCACGCAATTCGCGCGCAACATTGCAGTTTGCGGAAAGCCTTGGACGTTGTGTGGCCCTGATGTATAATACATTTACACATGACGTGGGGTGGAGCAGTCCGTCAGCTCGCGAGGTTCGTATTCCCGAGGACGCAGGCTCAAATCCTGTCCCCTAATTCGTGTGGGCCTTTAAGGATCTACCAGAATCATGAGTGCTGGCTCGATAGCGGATTGTGGTACGGAGATTCTCGCCCGAGTTATTCGGCCGCAGGAGGGAAATTTGTCCGTTGAGGCGGCTCGCTCGATTCTGGGATTTCAGCTCGCCAGTGCGGACACAGATAAGGTTAACTCGCTTGCCGCGCGTGCTCGGGCAGGAACACTGACTACGGAGGAACGGGCTTTGTTGGACGAGTATGAACGGGTGACCAGCCTAGTCGAACTCATGCAGTCCAAGGCGCGTAGTTCTCTTCGTCGCGCCGGGCTTCAACCGTAGGTGGCGCATGGACGCCGACCTGGTGCAGCTTGTCTGGCAGCGGGCGAAAAATCGTTGCGAGTACTGCCAATTCCCCACAGAAATTTCGCTGCTCCCTTTTCAGATCGACCATATCATCGCCGAGAAGCATGGTGGTCTGACTGAGGCCAGGAATCTTGCTTTGAGTTGCGAACGCTGCAACTCCTACAAAGGGCCGAATATTGCCGGCTACTTGGAAGGCCAGCACGTCCGGCTATTCGATCCGAGAAAAGATCTCTGGACAGACCACTTCGAGTGGAAGGGGCCGCTATTAGTTGGCAATACTCCGGTGGGTCGAGTCACGATTGAAGTGTTGGCGATCAACCTTCCCTACCGAGTGGCACTTCGCGCAGTTCTGATTGAGGAAGGAATTTTTCCGCCCTCCGGTTAAGCTGGAAGCGATTTGAATAGCTCAGCCTAAACAGGCCTATCGAGGCGTTCCGGAATCGCCATGCCCCCACTCCGTCTCCAATTCACGCTCTGGGATTTGCTTAGCGCCACGTTCTGGGTAGCAGTGACTTCGGCGGCCTGGGCAGTCACTGTCAATCCACCTTTCGTAGGACCTCTGCCGTTGCTCTCCGCACTCGCCGGCTTTCTTGCACCCTTGATGGCGATCGGCGCGCTCTTCGGACGAGTGCCCGAAGGGATCTTAGGATGTCTTATCGTGATCGGAGCGTGCTATTTTCTGTTGGCAGTTTTGCTCGTCACGGGTCTAATGCATTAATTGTCCAGCAATGCGCTCTCGAAAGTTCCAACGAAAGCAATGCCAGCCATGAACGGCCGCCGCATTCAATTCACGATTCGCGGCTTGCTCTGGGTCACATTCTGGACTTCCTTCGCCCTGGCTTCCTGGACTCTGGCCCTTCGGTATGAGCATGTGCTTTTTTGGTTCTGGAGAAATGAGCACCGGACAGACTATTACATTGGGCCACCCGTTCTTGCTGCTGGCATAACGATCCTTAGTCTCTTCGCCGGAATCGGTGCCCTGCGCGGGCGACAGGGGCGAGCACTGAGAATCGCGATGTTGATAATCGCGTCAACGGCCATCTTGTCGTTTTTGATCGTTGTGATCGGGGGGCTCCGATAACTCTCTTAGCGATGCTTGTTTCCACCCGGTTCCGTCGCGGTCACCCGACCGCGACACCTCGCTGACCGCAGGTCTCCCGCCTTCTTGGCAACAGGGAGACCTTCGTTCGTTGGGATGGCACGGTCGGGAGACCGTGCCGTAACATCGGCGTAAAGCAACGAGATTTGCATTCCTCCCCGCCATCGCTTAGCCTATACGTCATTCTTCCCCCCCAGGCTGAAGTCCCACCTTTCAGGAGTCCTTCCATGACACGGCGGCTCACCACGGCGATTCTCTGCGGCGGCATCCTTTGTTTTCTTGCAACCTCGACCCGCGCGGCCGAACTGACGCCGGCCGCTGTGGCCGACCCCAAGGGTGACGGCCCCGACGGCAAGGGGAACACGACCGACGACACCTGGCAGTTCTGGTTCTCGCTGCTGCACAGCCCGGAATATCACCGGCTCGACCTGGGCACCGCCGCGTTGTCGGCCGATCAGCGCAAGAACGGCATTCGCGACGAGCGCGCCCGCCGTGGCAAGCAGAAAGTGCAAGGCCCCATTGGCGCCATGCTCCCTAACCCTGCCGATACGGAAGGTTGGATCTACCACTCCGATTGGGACGGCCGCTATGAAGGGGTCTGGGGAGACAAGAAGGCCAACCAGGTGATCATGCATCCCTACAACGAGAAGACCGACGGCGGCAACGTGGCCGTGACCTACACGGTGCTGGCCGACGGCGCGTACAACATCAGCGGCAAAGTGACCGACCTGGCCGTGGCCAAGGGAGATCACGCCATGCTCACCGGCATCACCTACAAGGTCGATGTGGTGGCCGGCGGCGGCGACTCGATCAGCAAGATTGAAAAGCCATTGGCGGAAGGAAAGGTCGGCGACAAGGTCGGTCCCGAATCGGCCGAGTTCAAGGTGGACAAAGTCGACCTGAAAAAAGGCCAACTCGTCCGCCTGGCCATCGATCCGAACAAGTGGTGGGGTGGCGACATGACCAAAATCGACAGCTTCAAGATCGAACCGGTGAAGTAGGCCCGCCAACGTAGGTCTCGCCTGCCGGGCGTGACCTGGGTAGCCGCTGTGCAAGATTGAACCACAGAAAGACAGAGACGCGCAGAGATACCGTAAGGCTGCAACTCTAGGACAATTAAACTCGGTGCGCCGGTGCAGAGGTAGCAGAGAATCGGTCCCCGTCGGGCCAGGCCCGAATGGCACATGGTTAAGCGGAAGTGCTATTGTGGCCTGAGTTAAGCAACGCTAGCACGCCTCAGCGTTTCTGCATGGAGAAATTCCGAAATTCGAAGGTGAGCAACTGATTGATATTTACAAAAACTGGCCTGCCC
>JAIOPX010000314.1 GCA_021413705.1 Planctomycetota bacterium
CCAATGCTCGATCTCCTCGGTATATCCCTTGCTGGGCGGATCCGGCAGACCGAGGCTTCCGAGTGACGCTTCTTCGCTCCCACGAGCGCCATCCGACAAAGCCAGCCGGCCGCCGCTGTCGGTGAGCTTCACATAATCGCCCGTGCTAGAGCCCCGGAACAACATCACGTCTTTCTCTCGATCCAATACCAACACGCCGCGGGTGCCAATCACCGTTTCGCCGTAATCGCCAAATCCGTTGCCATTGATCGAGGAATAGGTGACCACGATCTTCTTCTCAGGCGATTTCTTAGCGTCGTAAAGCGGCCCCGGGTACTCATACGAGCAATAAACGTGATCGTCGATATCGCGATCGTGTTCGTAAATGTGACGCCCGCCGACGGCGCTGACGGACAAGGGGTGTACCTTGTGGCCATCCTTACGGAGACAACTGATGAAGATGCCCGAGGCGTCAAGCTGGTGACTTCCCAATTCTGCCATCAGCCCGCCGCCGGTAGTGTTCCAAAGCCGCCACTGGATCAACTCCGCCAAGGCGGAAATATTCTTCCCCCCGACAACGCGGTCTTTGTACCCGTAATCCTTGACCTTCTCCTGGAGCTGGGCGTCCTTGAGCTTGTTGACCAAGATTTCTTCACGGGTGGCAAGTTTTTCAACTTCCGCGCGAAGGTTGGCCACCGATGCCGTCGATTTGCATTTCAGCCGCTTTTGACATTCCGCCGTGGCTTTGACGAGTTGTCGTTGCTTCTTGACCAGGTCTGCGCGAAGCGGCTTGAGTTGTGAGATGGTCTCCGGCCGGCCACGCTTCACTTCCGCAATTTTTTGTTCCAGAGCAGTGATGGCCGCTGGTAGATATTCGCAATCCTTCTCACTCTTCACCAGTGATTCAAGTTCGGCGGCCTTCAATTCCTCCCGGACTTTGGCTTGCTCTGCTTTGAGCTTTCCTTCTTCAGTCACGAGTTTCTTGCGAAGTTCTTTAACCTTTGTCGCAAGTTTCTCGTGGTCGTCCCGCATCTTTTCGTCCGGTAACGCTACTTTCCATGTGTCATTGAGCCGGTGCCACTGGGCGCGAATGTGGTGGATGTCTCCGATCAGGCCTTGCTTGACCAGTTCGACGGCATTGTCGTAGAGCATGCTGTAGTGGCGCTGGTGCCCTACAATCAGAATTTTGCCGGTTTCCTTCGCTACCCTGGCCACTTCCTTGCACTGCCGAACGCTATAGGCCATAAGCTTCTCGCACAGCACATGCTTTCCTTTGCGCATGGCCTTGATTGAAGCCTCGGCATGGAGATGCAATGGCAATGCGATAATCACCGCTTCAACATTGGGATCATTGAGCAACTCTTCGTATTTACCCGTGTAGACCTTGATCTGACTGCGGGCGGCTTCTTCGTCCGCGTATCCGTATTTCTTGATCAAGCCGGATCGTATCTTCTGCACATCGGCCGAAGACTTGTCACCGTGAAATGCCCGGTAAACATTGAACGGACGAATGTCGGCGATGGCCACGACCTGGACGTAACGCGGGTTGAGAGCTCCGATCAACACGCCTCCCTCGTCCCCGGTACCGATAATGCCGATCCGCACCGGCGGGCTGACCTCGGTTCCATAACCGAAGTAGCGAGCCCCCATGCCCTGCCCGGAAGCAAGCATTTCCTCGGCGGTCTCCAACATCCTCGCTCCGCGGAGCAATTCACTGCCGAGTACGGCCTGGAAATTCTCCTTGCCTACAGCACGATCTTCAGGGGAGACGTTCATGTTGCGGCCCTCGAATTCGGCGCCCCGGATGACGATGCCTTGGCCAGGTCGGCCTCCGGTGTGGCTGGATTATCAATGTCGAACCACTCGGGTTTGAACTCCACTGGCCCGTCCAACTTGGGATTTCGCATTGCAATGTTGCTCACTAGCGCGATCACGGCGTCGGCCAAGGCCACTTGAGGGTGGCAGCGCGGCTTGTTTTCGGGCGAGGGGTGGCGGATGCACCACGCCCAATGTTCCATTTCCTCAGTGTATCCGCGGCTGACGGGTCCGCCACCGCCGAGCTTGCGCGCGGCCTTGGGCCCGCCGCTTTCCGTGGTGTCGAGCGTGGGGCCGCTGCCCCCTTTGGCGGCCTGAATGGACGTGGCCGATTTTTCCTCGTCCTTGATCAGGCTCATTTCCTGTTCGCGTTCGACGATCAGCGTCCCTTTCGTTCCCATCACGATTTCGCCGTAACCGCCAAAACCGTTGCCATTGATGGACGAATACGTGACCACGATTTTCTTGTTCTTATCACCGACGATATGTTTATCGTAGTCCTTGTAATATTCCGGCCCAGGGAATTCATACATGCAATAGACGTGATCCTCGATATCGCGGTCGTGCGGGAAAATATGCCGACCGCCGACGGCAGTCACCGTCAGAGGATGAACCTTTCTCTTCCCTTCGTGAGTAGCGCTGACAAAAATGCTGGCGGCATCGAGCTGATGACTGCCGAGTTCCGCCATCAGCCCGCCCCCGGTTCGTTCCCAAAGCCGCCAACGAATGAGTTCCTCCAAGGCGGAGATTTTCTCCTTGTCGATCATCCGCTCCTGATAGCCGTACTTTTCCGCTTCGACTCCCAGATCCTTCAAGATCAGCATCTTCTGCCGTCGAGAGAACTCTGAACTGTCGCGAGTGGTCTCGTCCGTCGCGTTCCACCGGGGAGGATCTTCTTTGCGAAGTTTCCCGAGTTTTGTCAGCGATTCCTGGGCCTCCTTTTGCAAAGCCACAAGTTGTTTTTGCATCACATCGCCGGGAATGTCCGGTTGCCAGGTGTCTTTGCCGGGCAGGTTGCCGCGGAACCACTGCGCGCGGATGTGATGCACTTGGCCGATGAGCCCGCGGCGAATCGTTTCAGCGGCGTTGTCGTAGAGCACGCTGTAGTGCCGCTGATGCCCAACTGCCAATATCTTGCCAGTCTGCTTGGATGCCTGGGCCATTTCCTTGCACTGACCCACGTTGTATGCCATCAACTTTTCGCACAGCACATGCTTTCCCTTGCGCATGGCGGCGATCGAGGCGGGTGCATGGAGATGCAAGGGCAAAGCAATAATCACTGCTTCGATATTTGGATCGTTGAGCAATTCTTCATAACCATTCTCATAGACACGAACGTGGGCCCGGGCCTGCCCTTCAGACACCCAGCCGTATTTCTTCATCAAGCCAGGGCGTACTTGCCGCGTGCTCTCGCTGGAATCGTCTCCGTGAAACGCACGGTAGACGTTGTAGGGGCGAATATCGGCGATGGCCACCACGTCGATATAGTTGGGATTGATCGCGCCGATCAGCACGTTGCCTTCGTCACCCGTGCCGATGACCCCTACGCGAACAGGATTTCGCACGCTGGCGCCATAGCCAAAGTAGGCGGCGCCAAAGCCGATTCCGCCGGCGGCGACGCCAGCCAAAACGCCCCCCTTCATGAAATCGCGCCGCGATACCCCCGTCTCTGGCGTTGTCGTCGGGGCTTCTTTCTTGGCTAGGTGCATCAGCCTTGCTCCTTCTGCGAAGTGAACAACTGCCGCCAGTTATGGATAAAGTAGTCCAACCCTGCCCATCTTCCAGCGCCGCTGGTCATCAGTACGACGCAAGCCAGCATGAGGATCGCCTGGTACATGACCGCCTGTGGGCCGCTAATCCAAGAGAGCGATCCATCGACCCAGGGGGGCTGCGTGGCTACCACCGTGAACAAAAATGCCGCCGCACCGAAGGAAGCCAGACGTGTCAGCAACCCCACCAAGAGGCAAAAGCCAATAGCTAGGTGCGTGTAAATCAAAAAGCGATCGAATGATTCCAGTGAACTGGGTGTGACCCGCATTTCTCCATACAATTTCAGTTGAGGTGCCGTGGCCAACTCGACCAGTTCTTGACGAAACTTTCGACCTGTATCAGCTACCCACTGCCGAACCGCCAAGGCTGCCCCACGGCGCTGCTCCATGTCGGCATCGACGGGCAACTCCGGCTTGGGCTTTTTGTCGATCATGCGATATAGATCGTGGCGAAAGCCAGCCAGGTCGTTGGCATGGCCATCGAGATAAGCGTCCAGCTTTCCTTCATAGAAACGCAACAAGAGGGTCGCTTGTTCGTTCTGTTTTTCATCAAATCCAAAATGAGCGGAAACGGCCTGCTGCTCCCGGCCCCAATCCTGAACTATCTGCTTCTCCCACTGTTGATACAGGTCTGCCTGGGGTTTGGCTGTTTCTTTAGGAGCAGCTTTAGCGGCATTTGGCTCTTCGGGCTTCGGTTCTGGCACCTGCTGCCGCGGAACCTCGATGTACTTGCGAAACCCATGCACGTCCGGCACACCTGCCAGATAGTACGGAGCCAGTGGCCCCTTAGCCTGTTTCAGGAACGGTTCCGACGAAAATTTCGCGTTGTGATACTTTTCCCAGGCTCCGGCAAAGAAGAGCCAGCCAATGGCCACTCGCAGTACCACCAGGGATACAACCGTCGCCATGCCAAACTGATAGGTGCGAGTAGACAGGGGGTAGCTCCCGTTGGGGTCGCGCTGAAAGAGCGCCAATGCGGTGGGTTACGGCAGGGAGTGCTCAGCTTCCGCCTGGATTGGCGGAACCCGTTTATTATAACCAAGTTGGATAGGCTCATCCAGCGGGCAAAGAGGGTCATGCCACTGCCAACCAAAGCTCATTTCAGGCACAATAGTCGCCATCATGCGAATTGTCCTCTGCTACCCAAACGAACCGCGACATCAGGCCCAGATCGCCACCATTTCACCAATTGCGGAAGTAATCGACGCGGGCCAGGAGCATGTCGCCGCTGAATTGCCGGAGGCCGATATTTTCTGCGGTCATCCGAAGGTACCCGTTCCCTGGAACGACGTGGTCGCTCGCGGACGGCTCCGTTGGATCCAATCGTCGGCGGCAGGGTTGGATCATTGTCTGGTTCCCTCGGTCATCGCATCGGATATCGTGGTCACGAGTGCTTCCGGAGTGTTGGCCGACCAGGTGGGTGAGCAGACTTTGGCCCTTTTGCTGGGGCTGCTGCGCAGTTTGCCCGTCTTCTTTCGAGCGCAGCAGACTCGTGAGTTCATTCGTAGGCCCACCGCTGACCTGCACGGATGCACCGTGGGCATAGTTGGCCTCGGCGGCAATGGTCGGAGGCTGGCCGAACTGCTGAGCATGTTTCGCGTCCGTATCCTGGCGACCGATTGGTACCCTCAGAACAAGCCCGACTGTGTAGCCGAACTCTGGCCTCCCGAACGACTGTCGGATCTGTTGTCGCAATCCGATGTGGTCATTCTCTGCGTTCCACTCAATCCGATCACTCTAGGAATGATCCGCAAGGAAACGCTGCAACAGTTCAAGCGAGGTGCGATATTGATCAATGTCGCCCGCGGACCAATAGTCATCGAAGCTGATTTGATCGACGCGCTGAACAGCGGCCAACTCGGTGGCGCTGGGCTTGATGTCACCGAGCACGAGCCACTTGCGCCCGATAGCCAGTTGTGGGGGATGCCCAATGTGATCATCACGCCACATGTGGGGGGCCAAAGCGCTAGCCGTGCAGACGACATTACTAACTTTTTCTGTGATAACCTGAGCCGTTATCTGGCTGGCAAACCGCTATGCAATCTCGTCGATAAGCAATTGGGTTTTCCACGCCCCGCATGAACATCTGTGTACGCTAGCGCATCTCGACTAGACGGCGACGTTCAGCAGCGCCTAAAATGATTGCATCTGGCGCGGTATCATTTGCGCCCATTTATCTAGGCGGCCGAGTCGTGCGGAAACATCATGACAACCACAACTATTCTGCGTGAAAACCCTACCCTTACCTTCGGGGGCCAGCCTTCAACACGCTGTCC
>JAIOPX010000048.1 GCA_021413705.1 Planctomycetota bacterium
TGAATTCCTGAGCGTCTCGTCCTTGGGCAGCACGATCACGGGACACGTCAACAGACCAGGGACCAATATGGAGTGGGTCGGCCTGCAAATCCGAGGGACGTTTGTCGCCGAAGCCGTTCCCGAGCCGAGCACGTTCGTCCTGGCCGCGCTGGGCCTGGCTGGGCTGGGACTGGTCGCGTGGCGGCGCAGGAAGTAGCACGTGAGAATGTGAGAAAAGTTTGAAGGGGCGCCCAGCGGGGCAACGTAACGAGCTTCGCGCCGGTCGGTCTGACGCGGGGTAACATTGGACGGGCCGTCGCGGGCTTTGAAAAGAAGCTCGCGGCGGCCCTTTTTTGTTGCGCGGTCCCGCGCAAAAACTCCTTGCACCGTAACGGCTTGCGCCGCGGGAGTGGCCCGCCGGAGGATTTTCTTGTAATTTTTCTGCCGGCATATGGAATCATTAGGGTACGCGGAAACAGATTCTGTTTCCTCCTGTCACGGCATCCGAAAATGGCCAGCCAGCAGAGATCCGACGATTTTGTCTCGCAATTGACCGGCTGCCAGTCGAGTCTGTTTGCTTACATTCTGTCGCTGTTGCCCGACGTCGAGGCTGCCCAGGACGTGCTCCAAGACGCCAATCTGGTGCTGTGGCGCAAAGGGGACGAGTATGTGCCTGGGACCAACTTCTTTGCCTGGGCCCACGAAGTGACCCGCTATCGCGTGTTGTCCTATCTTCGCGACCGGGGGCGGGACCGACATGTTTTCGACGCGGCGTTCCTGGAGCAACTCCCTGAGCCGCAAATTCCCGAAATCGACAACGGTTCGAGAATGGCCCGCTACTTGGAGGACTGCCTACAGCGCCGCACCGCTGAAGAGCGGCAACTTATCGAAGAGCGCTATGCGCCGGAGGCATCGCTCAAGGAGATGGCGCTGCGCCACAAAATACCCTCTGGCCATCTCTCCGTCATCCTCTGCCGCATTCGCCAGAAAGTGACCGACTGCGTGCAGCGCAAATTGGCCCTGGAGGGGCAACATGACACCTGAGTCGCAGGAGGAATTGGTTCGCCTCCTGGGCGAACTCGTGGAAGGAACGGCCACGGCTGACGACCAGAAACGAATCCGCGCCCTGGTGGCGGACGATGCCGACGCCCGCGAGTATTACTATGCGTTCATTCGTGTCCATGCGCATCTCCTATGGAAGCATGGCGCCGTGGCCTCCCAGGCCGAGCGGCAAAGCGTTCTGTCGGAAGGTATCGCAATGCCCTCCACGAGACTCACCGCGCCCCAACGCACGGCCCGCACCTTTTTCCGCACTGCGGCTGCGGCGTTCTGGCACCCGATCGCGCTGATGTTGGTCGCGGGTTTGATATCGACGGGCATCCTGGCCTATGTGCTTTGGCCCGGCCCCGCCCAGCAGCCCGTGGCCAAGCAGACCCCCGCCGCGAAAATCGCCAATCAGATGGACGCCAACTGGGAAGCAGCCTTCTCTCCCGCGGACAACAATGTGCTCACCTCCGGCCAGCGGCTGATTCTCCAGAGCGGTTCGGCCGAGATCACGTTCAACAGCCAAGCCAGGGTGGTATTGGAAGGCCCAGCCGAGCTGACGATTGTGGACGCGGGAGTGTGCCGGCTGGCCGACGGTAAACTTGTGGCGCACGTGCCCGAGCCGGCGAAGGGATTCAAAGTCCACACGCCCGACGGTACCGTGACCGATTTGGGGACGGAGTTTGGCGTGTACGTGGACGCCCGAACTGACCAGCAGGAGTCGAGGGAAGAAGAGCAACAGCCGGGTGGCGGACCACAGATCGACGCCAAGCAGCCGCCGATCACGGAAGTGCATGTCTTTAAGGGCAAGGTGGACGTTTCGAGGTCGGAAGTCGGAAATCGAAAGTCGGAGGCCGTTGCGCAGAATCCGACCCCCGACCTCCAACCTCCGACCTCGACAATCCTTTCCGCCGGCCAGGCAGTTACGATCAGCGCGAACAAGGTCCAGTCGCTTCCGGCCGCCGATCCGTTCAAGTTCGCGATCGACAAGCTCCAAGGGAAGCCGCGGCACGTACTGCTGTCTGAGGATTTTGAGGCGTATGACCTCGCCCGGCAAGTGAAGTCTTTTGGCCCCTGGATTGTCCAGAGCGGCACGCGGAAGGGGCAAGGAGTCAGTGTTGAAAATCCGGCCGAGAGCATCGCTGCCGCAAACGCTGAGGTTGACGTTTCCATCCAACTGCCTCCGCCGCCGACTCTGGTAGGCAGCCGTGTCGCTAACTTCGGAACCTCGCCGCAGAATTCAACAGACACTTATCCGGTGCTGAGCCGAGAGATCGATGGCAAGCTGTTGGCGAAGAAGTGCCAGGTACTCGTCGAGTTCGACTTCTTCCCCCGTAGCGACGAACCGCAACTCTCGTTGGCCCTGGCGACGGAAGTCGGTCATACCGCGGGAATCGAATTGTGGCGCAGTGTTGATGCTGCAAAGCAGGGTGTTGATGCTGCAAAGCAGGGTGTCGATGCAGCCAAGAAGGTCGCTTTCGTCGCCTATCGCTGGTATCGCATGCGGGTGCTGCTGAGTGTCGCCGACGGTGTCGTTAGCGAAGTGCGGGTTGATCGGTCCCAATGGCGCGGTCCCGAAGGCTGGGTCCGCGACCTGAGTTATCAGCCACCGACACCCAAACTCGATTGGTCCACGCCGCCGCGCTACGCGATCTTCGGATTCCCGGTGGTGTCTCCAGCCACGGTGGGGGGCGTCTTTTGGCTCGACAATATCCGGATCGAGGTGATTGCGGAGAAATAGATATCCCTACTGTTCAGGAGCAACGCTTATCGCAACCCTCGTCTTGTAGATCTGAAATTCCACATCTTCCGTTCGCCGCTTCTGCTGGGGTGTTCCCGGCCATGAAGCAAAGAACACACGCTCAAACACAATAAGGTGAGACAATGTTTTCCTATGAGAAGTTCAACCGTTTCTCGGGCGTTCGTGCTTTTTCGCAGTCGTTCATGATTGTTTGTGCCACGCTGGCCCTCTTTCTCGGAACAACGCACGCCAACGCGGCGGTTCTGTTTTTCGATTCCTTCGAGGGAGGAACAGGCTCTCCTGTAGCGTACCCAGATCTAGCAGACGGCAATGGTGGGAACATGACCGGGATCAATGGTTGGGTCAATGCTGGTACCGCGAATGCGCTTGATTTTGATACATTTAATATCCAGATGGCAAACACCACTGGCGGCCCTCCCGTTGACAATAACCAGGGAGATCTGCCCAACGGTGGTCAGGTGATGTACACTCCGGCGGGTGCATCCGTTCGCAACACTCTTACCGCCCTGACGGCTGTCGGCACGACCTATACGTTGAGCGCCCGCGTAGGCGATAGTTCGCCTGCCCTCGGTGCTACCCCCTCAGCCATCAGCGTACTTCTATTCGTCAATGGTTCTCAGGTCGCGTCGGCGGCGGGAACTCCGACAGACAATACATTCTCGTCTGGCGGCTACGTCTTCGACACTCTCACGACGACTCCCTATGCCGCTACCGCCAACGGCCAAAGCATCGAAATCCGAATTGAAGCAGCAGGGGGTGGCTTTTCATGGGTTGACGCCGTTCAGCTGGACGCGGTGGAAGCCGCAGTTCCCGAGCCGAGCACGTTCGTATTGGCCGCGCTGGGCCTGGCTGGGCTGGGGCTGGTCGCCTGGCGGCGCAGGAAGTGAGAGGAAATGTGGAATGCGGAATGTGGATTGTGGAATGAAGTGAGCCGATAGCGGTTCCACGGTTGTTGCGCCAATCCACAGCCTCGAAGAGGCGGCGCTATGTCAGCCCAGGCCAAGCCCAATGCGGCGCCGTCGCCGCGATGGGCGTCGGACTGGGTCACGAATCGAGCAAAAACAAATACACAGCCTTGAAGAGGCGGCCCTAAAAACGTGGCGATCCTATTGGTGCTATAAACGATGTGGACGATCACTTTGGCCAATGCCTGCAACACGATTCACCCCCTACTTGTTTAGGGCCGCCCCGTTGGGGCTTGGAAAAACATTTTCCCCGATATCGTACCCAGGGCGACGTTGTTGGCGGCGACGGCGCCGCAAACAACTTGCCCTTGGCTGGCCTAGGGCCGCTCCTTCGGAGCTAGAGATCTGGACAGGACGCCAGACTAACAGCCCACCACGCATTGGTACGCTGCGCACCCCCTACATTTCGCCCTGGCCGGCCGTTGTTGTGTTCTCCACCCCCTTTGTCGATAATAGAGGTCTGCCCGCCCCTTGCCCCACCCCATGAGCGATCCCCTCTCCAGACCTGTAGTTGGAGTCCAGCCTCTAGGCTGCTTCCAAAAGAGCAGGCCGAAGCCTGTACTCCAACGGCCCACCGCATGACTGCCCCCACCCCTCCAAGCCTGACGCTGCTGGCAGCCTTCGATTTGCTGCGCAATAAGAAGCCGGCCGAATTGACCGCCGAAGAGGTGGCCGGCTTGCGGGCTCGGTTGCAGGCCAGCCCCCCTGCCCTGTTTGCGTCGGTCGGTGGCACTGTAGCGGTGGAACGCTACCTGGCGGAGGCCGAGGAGGCGCTGGTGGCTTCGGCCTCTCAAGCCGTAAGCGATCGGCAGGAAGCGGCCAAGGCGGCTGCAGCCGGCACCCCGGCTGACCGACGCAGCACACGCCGGAAAATCGAACTGGTGCTTTACGCAGTCGTAGTCGTTGCCGCTGCAGGTGGGTTGTATTTCTTTCTCCGTGGCGGCGAGGAGCCACCGGCGCAAACGGCGAAGAAAACTGAGCAGGGACCGGGCGGGAAAAAAACGCTTCCCGCAGTGCAGCCGACTGGGGCAACAGCGGGGAAAAAAATCCAACCGCCGCCGGCAGACGAAAAGCCACCCGTGGTGGAACCGCCCGATCCCAATGGATGGCTGGGTTGGAAAATCGTCCGCAGCAAGGATGGAACCGCGGAGCAGCAGGACGATTGGGATCACAGCGATCCCAGCAATCCCGTACCGGCTAAAGCACTGCGGGTTTACGGCGCTCCGCTGCGGCTGACGCGCTCAGTGGCCATCGGGGCGGAAGACAAATGGTTGTTGGTCTTCGCGCTACCGCTGACTGCGGGTTATCCCGGCGGGCAAATCGCAGTCAACATAGACGGCAAGGAAGTTGCCAAGGCAAGCATCGGGGCCGGCGAGTCGGATTGGCCTCTCTATGTCCCGCTGACCGACTCCCAGCAGGCCAAGCGGCAACTGGAGATCGTGTTCACTCCGGGCACGCCCCAACAGAAAATCGTTTTTTGGAACGCCAAGCTGGTAGGGAGCCAAACGAAAAAGCCGCTCCCCGAGAGTCCGTTGATCGTGGCGTTGCGCTCGCAGGATTCTGCGGTTCGGGCTCAAGGAGCCACGGCGGCCGGGCAAGTTGTCGATCCGCTGGTCCTTGGGGCGCTAATTCGCGTGTTGGGGGATTCCAATCGCGAAGTTCGCAAGGCTGCTGTAGTCACTCTGGCGAAATACAACATTCCGCCGCAATCGTTCGTGGTCGACGCCCTGGTTCTCAAGCTCCGCGATGCCGATCCGGAGGTCCGCCGGCTTGCAGCTCAAACGCTGATGTCGTTTGACACCGACAGCACCTGGGTGGCATTGACCCAGACGATGACGACGCATCCCGACACGCAATTGCGGCTGCAAATTGCCCAGCAGCTCACGGGTCGAACGCATCCTGTCGTGCGGCCGGCGTTTGAGAAGCTGTTGGACGGAGTGGACGATCCGCTGCGGGTGGCGGCTGTAAACAGTCTGGCGGGGATTCCCGATCCGGGGGCCACGGCTTTGCTGGTGAAGGCCATCGGCGATCCCGAACCTGGAGTGCGCCGTGCCGCCGCTGCGGCATTGGTTGGTCGCAGAGACTCTGCTGCTGAGGCTGCGTTGATCACGGCGCTGACATCACACCCTGACATGCAGGTGCGCAGAACGGCGCTGACCCGCTTTCAGCAAGTGCCCTCGGTAAAAGCATTACCGGCGATTCGCTCCGCCATGGAGAGCCCCGACGACCAACTGCGACGCTTGGCGCCCCAGGCCCTGACCAAGCTGCCCGTGCCGGAAGTTGATGCCATGTTGGTCGATCTCATTAACTCGGCCGATCCCGCAGTGCGTGCCCAGATTGCGGAAGCCCTCTGGAATCGCCCAGGTACCGCGGCCGAAGATTTGATGCTCAAGATTCTCGCGTCGGGGCAAGAACCGGCGTTGCGCCAGGTGGCCTTGCGACGTTTCAGCACCCCGGCATTGGTGACGCCCCGTGTGATACCCGCTCTGCTCGAGGCGGCGAAATCTCCCAGCGCCACGACACGACTGGAAATCGTCGAGGCAATCCGGGCCATTCGTTTTGCTCAACTCCAATATTCGATGCAACATGGCAAAACTCGCTCGCAAGCGATCGAAGTGCTAGGGACCGCCCCCTGGTCCGACACATTTGCCCTCGCGGTTCAATTGCTCGACGATCCCGTGCCGCGAGTTCGCTTGGGAGCTGCCGGCGTATTGAGCGCAGACCAGCATCCAGCCGCAAATGCGATCATGTTGCGGCTGCTGGCCAGCCCGGACGCTCAGATACGACAGATGGGGGCGGGGCGATTTCCGCAGTTCGCGATGCCGACGGCCGACGTCGTGGAGTTGTGTTTGAAGGATCCAGACGCGCAGGTGCGAGCGCACGCGGTGACAGCGCTAACTCGTATTCGGACTCGGGAGGCCGCAGCGCTGTTAGCAAAATCGTTTGATGACCCGGCCGTCACTGTTCGGCAGATCGTGCAGACTGCGCGGCTGCGCAATCCGGCGGATGTGCAAGACGATGCCCTGCTGCCGGCCGCGGCCAAAGTGGGCGGGCCGCAAGAGGTGCCTATCCTGGTCAACTTGCTCAACGACCCCAAGCCGAGTATTCGGCAGGCGGCGGCCCAGCGTCTCCGGCAAAATCCCTCGGACGCCGCCGATCAGGCGCTCAATCAGGCGATCAAATCGCATTCCGATATCTTCGTGCGTCGCGTCGCAGCGCAGAACTTGCTTCGGAAGCCGCCGACTCCCGCTGTGATTGAATTGGCGGGAGAACTCCTTCGCAGTCCCGATCCGGAGACGCGTGAGACGGCGCTGAGCGTACTATCGCGAGCGCCCACGCCGCAGACAATCTCGCTCATGGCGACGCTGCTCAGTGACCCCGTTCCCAAAGTGAGTCTGACGGCCGCCACCCTACTCTGTGCCATTCCGCCTCCTATGGCCGAAGACGCGGTGATTCCACTCTTGAATCATCCCGATTGGCAAATTCGGCAACAGGCAGTGCAACGATTCACGCGGGCGCCATCCCCGCGAGCGATCAATGGATTGGGGCAGGCTGTGGCTGCTCCCGAGCGAGAGATTCGTGTCGAAGCTCTCAGGGCGCTGGCGCAAATCAACGACCCGGCGGTGATACCCATCTTGGGTCGTGCGCTGGACGATCCTGATGAACAGGTTCGGATGGTCGCCGTGGAACTGCTCCGTGGACGAGGCGACCCTGCCAGCATAGCGACCATGCTCAATGCGCTGGCATCGCATCCCTCTGCCAGCATCCGCCAGCACGCGGCTGCGAAATATGAGGTCCAGCCCAGCCCTGCTGCGCTCGGTCCACTGACGGCGGCAGCCAAGCATGAGGACGATGCCCTGCGCAGCGTGGCATTGCGTGCCCTGGGGAAACTCGCGGAGCCCGCGGCTACGGCCGCAATCGTCGAGGCGCTGAGCGATCCTGTGCCGGAAGTTCGACTGACGGCGGCGACGGTGCTTGTTACTCGCCGTGATGACGCTTCGGAGGCGGCCATGATCACGGCGCTCAATTCGCATGGCGATGTCGAAGTGCGCCGGTTAGCCGCCTCACGATTTCATCACATTCCCACACCGAAGGCGGTGCCGGCCCTGGCCGAGGCGATGAAGAACGTGGACGATCAACTGCGGCTGGTGGCGGTGCAGGGACTGCAAAAGACCCCAGCGGAGGCTATCGACCCGCTCATAGCGGGCCTGAGCGATCCCAGCGACAGTGTGCGTCAGGTAGCCCTGGCGGCACTCGGCCCGCAGGGTGATCCCAAAGCCAAGGCAGCCGTGGCGGCATACAACGCGAAGTTGCAGGGGGGCAGTGAGCGGGAACAGCACTGAGTACCATCTACTTTCCCTTCACTCGCTGAATCGCGTCTTTGTATTCCTTCACTTGCCGCTGTTGTCGGCCGTAGCCGTGCCACTGGGCCATGTCTTCCAACAGCTTGGGATCGTTGTCGATCAGCTTCCAGAGCTGAACCTTCGAGAAGTTAGCGCTGCCTCCATCGGAGATAAGCTCCATTCCCCATGGCTTGTCCGTGGACAAGGGACGCTCAAAATGGACTCGATCGTTGACTCTTACCTGGAGGTAACCATTGAGAGCGTGAATACGAAGCCGGTATTTGTCGCCGTCCTGCAACCGAACCTCCGGCACCGTCAGGCCGCCGCAGATGAGCGAGTTCTTTTCGAATCGCACTTCAACCGGTTTGACGGCTGGATCGTCAGAAGTTAGTCGTACCCCGCAAGTTCCCGTTGTCGGGGGAGCAAACTCGGCTTCGAGTTCGATCCACGGCGCACGGATATTGCCGACTTTAATCGCCTGCTTGTCGGCCACCGTCTGATTGGCCAACTCAACGGTCTCACGTTTCAGACTCGCGATTGGCCCTGGCACATGTAGATCACAATCGCGACGGTGATTGGGAAGAGTACCTGCGCAACGATCCACTACGTCATGGCCCCCTTCGTAGACATGCAGCACGCGGAACGGCGCTTCCTTGCCCAGTAGGTTAACCGTGGTGAGCATCTTTAGTCCATCAGAACTCACATCCAGGTTCTGATGCGAATGTCCCGCCAGAAACAACTCCATCTTGTGCTTTCGAAGCAGGTCGTAGAACTTTTCATTCGGACACCATTGCGAGTGGCAAAACGGAAAAATCCGTGTGCCAGGCTTCAGCCTGGAAAAATCTTTCTCCATCCAGTCAATGCAGGAGTTCGGCATTCCCCCTTCGAGCTTGCCGTCTTTTTCTTCAAACACCCAGTCCAGCCCCACGAAGTGGCAGCCGGCATAGTCGAACGACCAGCGGATGGGTCCGAGATATTTGGTGTAAGCACCGCTGCCGTGGAGTTCGGTTTGCTTCTTCCAGTCCACGGTATGGATAGCCACGATATCGTGATTCCCCGGGGTGTGGAACATGGTGATGGGAAATGAGCGAGTGAAGCCCTGAATAGAGGTGAACATGGCGTCGGCGCTGTCCACACCCGCATAGCCGAGATCGCCCGTGACTATCGCGAACTTTACCGAACTACCCAGACGCTTGACTTCGTCGCGAAACCACTGCGACAGTTCGCCGGTGAAGTTGTTGTGCGGATCTGTCGTTTGGACCATGGCAAAGGGAATCTTTTGCTCGTCGGGCCGCAGGCCAAACATCAGCACTTCGCCTGGCTTGATATCCGCCAGCCGGCGATACCACAGCCCGGTGGGCCAGTAGCCCGTGCCCCAGCTTACCGACACGACTTGAGCCGGTTTATAGGGAAGTACAGGATCATTCAAGGTCTTGATTTCAAAGGAGCCGTCGTCGCCCGTGGTGACAAACTGCATTCCGTCGGTGATGGCCACGCCGGCCAAACCCTTTTCGTCCGCATCGAGCTGACCGTTGGCGTTCTTATCAAGAATCACACGGCCGCGGACGGTGACCGGATCGGCGGCCAGTGCGGTTGATGTCATTGGAAGAATGACCAGGATGAGGAAGCAGATGCGTAGCGCCGTCGTCATGATTGGAATGGCTCCACAAAGGGGGCGAAGAATGGTGAAATGGTTGCCCGTAAGCGGGTGAGTAAGGTGAGCCACTTCACTGTAGCTGGACAGTACGGACTCAACAACAGGAGGCTATAGTCCAGTAGGTCCATTCTGCCGGACTGGACCTTCGGGGTTAGCGATAAGTTCAGATGGCGGCGATGGAACACGAGTTGGCGCGTTGTGGGATCTTCGCGCGTTAACAAAATGTCCGTCTCGGCAAGTCGGACCTACTTTTTCAGTGCGTCAATCGTCTTCTGAAACTCTCGCACCCGGTGATCCTGGGTTTGATGAGCATAGAAGCTCGACAGAGCCTGGATGGCCGCCACATCGTCGTGGGCCAACTGCCAGGCCTCGATCTTGCTGAATTTGGCCCCGTCACCTTCGCTGAAAAACTCCACACGCAGAGGCGCATCGGTCGCCAGCGGCCGTTCCCAGCAGACTCGGCTGTTGCAGCGCACCTGGGCTTGGCCATTCACCACATGAACGCGAACCTGAAACGCCGAGTCCCCTGCCCCCTTCACTGCCGGTACGACCAGCGGCCCCGAGGTCATCTCGTTGGCCTGAAAGCTAAGTTCCATGGGCAGCACGGTGGCGTCCGCAGAAGTGATTCTCATGCCGCAGCGGCCCGAAGCAGGCGGCACGATGTCCGCGGCCACTTCCAGCCAGTGCGCCTCGAGCCCCTCTACGCGACGCGTGCCTGTACCCAGCGTAATGTCGGTCACATCCACCTTCTTGCGGCGCAGGCCGTCCAACGCCCCCGGCTGATGAACGCCACAGGAGCGCGTGTGACGACCGATGCCAGAGGGGCAGCGATCGACGAGATCGTGTCCGTTGGCGTTGATGTGGACCATGCGATACGGTCCTTCCTTTGCCGTAAGATTGACCGTGGTCAGGAGCTTCAAGCCGCCAAAGCTCATGTCGAGATTCTTGTGCGAATGGCCGGTCAGGTACAGTTCGGTGTTGTACTTGCGCAATAGGTCGAAAATCTCCTTTTCGTGCGGCGACCAGTGCGAATGGGCGAACAGAAACACACGCGTCCCGGGTTTGAGCCGGGCCTGTTCCTGCGTTAACCATTTGATGGCTGCCCGGCAGGTGCCGCCGGAAAGATGTCCCTTCTCGTCGAGTTCAGCCCAGTCGAGTCCGATCATATGGACACCGGCGTAGGTGAACGACCACCGTAGCGGACCCAGGTATTTTGTAAATGCGTTGCTCCCCTGGATGTCCGTAGGCTTATTCCATTCTGAAGTCATGATGCCGACGATATCGTGGTTTCCCAGCGTGATGAACATGGGAATGGGAAAGGTGCGGCTATAGTTCTGCACGCTGCTAAACATGGCGTCCGCATTCTCTGGTCCCGCATAGCCTAAGTCGCCGGTAACGATGGCGAACTTGGGGGCTGGCCCCAACTGCGCAACTTCTGTACGCCAGCGCTGGGAAATTGCGTCGCCAAAACTGTTGTGCGGGTCGGTGCCGTGAACGAACACCAGCGGCAGCTTTTGCTCGTCGGGCCGGAGGCTGAACAGAAGTTCTTCGCCGGGCTTGATATCGGCCAGCCGCCGATACCAGAGCGAAGAGGGCCAATAATTGCTCGGCCAGGACATGGCCACCACGCGGGCCGGAACGAACGGCATCGTGGCGTCGTCGGCCACTTTGATCTCAAACTTACCTTGGGCGTCCGTCGTGACGATGTTTACGCCATCTTCCACTGCTACTCCGGCAAAACCCTCTTCTCCCGCGTCCAGTTGGCCATTGGCGTTGGCATCCAGAATGACGCGGCCACGGACAGTCACCGGCTCGGCGGCACGTAACGCGGTTGCCGTCAGCAAGGAGATTGAGAGCACGCAGGACAATCGAACCGTTAATTGCACGTATTTGCCTCTACCAAAGTTTGGAAATGCCGTACGCTTCCAGATCTCGATCATTGCTGATGATTGGAATATTCTCAATCTGAGACTGCGCCGCCAACATTCGATCGAACGGGTCGCGATGATGCCAGGGAAGAGATGCCAACATCACGGTGTGTTCCACCGTAATTGGCAAGAGAACGATATCCAGATCGCGCATCGCAACTGTGATCCACTGCTCAAATGGCAGGGTAAGCGTTAATTTGCCGAGGCTAACTTTGATTGCTAATTCCCAAATCGAGGCGCTCCTCAACAACAATGTATTGCTTGGATCCTCAATTTGCGGTCGTGCAACAGATCCTAGTTTTGCCGGATTTTCAACGGCCCAAATCAAAGCATGGGTGTCCAATAGCAAGTTCACGCCATATATTCCCGGAAGTCATCCAGGGGGGCATCAAAATCCGGCGACAAATACTCAACGGTGCCGCGAAGTGTTCCTAAAACTCGGGTCCGTCCTCGTGGGATCTCAGCCAATGTTGCATTTTTCGGCATGAGTGTGACGAGAACGCGTACTCCCTCGGGCAAGTCAACAGGTTCGGTCAACTCGATCTTGCCGGAGTGAACCACGGCCCACAGTGACGTTTGCATCAGAATCATCTCCCAAAAGTGATTTCAATGCTACTAATTATACTCAGAACCGATCCAAGCTATCGAGCCAGCGCGACAGGGCCTGCTGCTGACTTCCGTCCAGCGTGCCCCCGACTCGCTCCAGAGTCAGTTCCGTGACAGGGTAGCCCAACTCCCGCAACCGTGGAACTTGGCGACCCAGCGAGGCCGCGGCTGGCCCCTGGGCAGCATGGGCGACGAGCACCGCCAGTCGGTTCGGCGGCTCGACGGCAGGGGGCTGAATGCTGGCGGGCAAAGCGGCGTCGATAGCCGCCACGCCTTGAAACATGCCCAGCCGGCCGAAAGCTGCCAGCAGCGCCATGGCTCCACCACCTTGGCGACCGACGGCGGCAATGCGAGTTGCGTCAATGTCGTACTTCTCGGCAAGTTGTCCGGCTGCCCGAACGATCAATTCCAGTTCGTCCGCCTGCCACTTTTCAGCGTCGCGCGAACGGGGCATCAGCAGAATCGTTCCCGTCGTATCACAATACTGCTTCCACTGAGCGACCGTGCGATCTTGGTCAAACTTGCCGGGGGGAGACAGTTCCACCAACAGCCCCAGCGCAGCGGCAGGCTCTCCATGCGGCGGCACATAGGCGAAGCAGGCATTGGCAAGCTCGGGTATCTTTACGTTGATGACAGCGCCAGCGGCGGGCTTTTCCTTGGCGGCTGCAATCGAACTCGAGGGGGGCAATTCTGCCGGGATTGTCTCAGTCATACCCGTCAATTGCACTGAGAGGGTAACTTGCTTGTCCTTGCGGCGAACGATAACGTCCACTTTTTGCTCGGGAGCCAACGTATCGAGGATTTCCCTCGCCGCTGACGAATCTTTGACCTCGCGGCCGTCGATTTTCTCGATCCGATCACCCGCGAGCAGGCCCGCTTGGGCCGCGGCGCCGTTCGGGAGAACGAAGCGAACAGGCACTCCCGGCTTTTCGCCTGCCGCACGCATCGGCAGCACACCAAGCATGGCCTGCTTGAAGGGGGGCAACTTGTCGACGAGCGCAAACTCCGCATCGATCTGCTTTTCGCCACGCTGGACCGTCAGCCGAACGCGATTGCCGTTATAGAGCGGTCCGACAATGTGACGCATTTGAGCTTGGTTTGACACGACCTTTCCTCCTACCGCGACAATCCGATCTCCACTGCGCAGCCCCGCTTCATACGCCGGAGTGCCAGGGCGGCAGGCAGCAATCACGGGAGGTTGCGCGAACAGGTCTTTTCCTTTCAGCGCCAGGCCCATCAGCCCAATGTGCAGGTCGCGCCCTTTGGCCAGCTCAGGCAGCATCTTGAAAATATCCGCCAGCGGAATGGCGAAACCAATGCCGGAATCGTACCATTCCGCACCCGCCGTTTCGGCCGCATCCATCGGAGACATGGGAACCAGCACACCCAGCACGCGACCGTGGATATCGATCAACGGGCCGCCATAGTTGGCAGGCGAAACCTTGGCGTCGGTCTGAATCGCCTTTCCCCAGATCCGGTTCACGGCACTGACAATCCCCACCGAGACGTTGACTTGCTGAGGATCGATGGTCCAGCCTACGGCGATCGCCCAGTCGCCAGGGGAGACGGTTTGCGTGGGTGCAGCTTCGGGGATGATAAGTTTTGTGTCGGGTTCGACATCGACCTTGAGTAACACAATGGCACGGCTTTGGTCGGTGGCCACCAGACGAGCCGGCACATTCTTGCGGTCGCCGATTTGCACCAAAATAGCAGTGGGCCGGTTCGCGAAATTGTAGGCGCTGGATACGATCAGCCCCTCGGGCGATACGATCAACCCCGTGGCGGCACCGCCGGACTGAGGGACTCCTTCGACGGCTTTCAGGCCGCCAACGGTCTGAATGCGAACCACCGACGGGGCAACGCGGGCCACGGCAGCGCGAATGGCGTCTTCCTCTTTCTGATTCGGTTCAGTTTCGGAGGCGATCGCTGTATTGCACAGCAGCAAGGCCAAGCCCGAAGCTATTAACAACCACAAGGAAATCCTTGCTCTTCCGTGTGCCACTGGCTCCGCCAGTGTTGTTCGTGACGGATCTATTCCGGCATTTTCCGAACATGCAATCACTGGCAAAGCCAGTGGCACACGGGTAGGTGCAAGGCAAGATTGATGCTGACAGGTATCGTTGGGGCTGTTTGGGTTCATGGCTTTGTCACCTCACCCATTGAGGGCTCAATGGCCAGCACCTTCAACTCCTGACCACGTCGAACCGTCAGATGGACGGGACTGCCAGCTTCAGTCCCCCGGCATACATCTCGAACATCGCGCCGCGACTGTACCAGGCGATCGTTCACGAACAGTATCAGGTCATCGACCATGATGCTGCCCTTGGCGGCAGGCGAGCCGGGTCGAACCGACTCGACGAACGGCGGCGTGCTGTCAACCACGTTGGGCACTAACAGCAGCCCGAGAGCGGCAAAATCGAGCGGATGTCTGGCCTGACGCCCTTCGTCGGGGCTGGCTGGTCGGGAGCGACCGGCCTGGATGTCGTCAACGGCCGCGCGAAGTGGTTCGATCGGCAATGCATAGTTCAGCCACAAATTGCTGCGCGAATCGCGCAATTCTTTGCCGATCATCCCCAGTAGCCGGCCGCGAATATCCGTAACGGCTCCTCCGGCGGCGCCAGGATTATTGGTCATGGCGTCCAACACATAGATTGGGCCGCGATACGGAGAGGCGAAGACACCCAGTCGCCCTGATAATTGCGTTCGGGCGGCAATCACACCATGCTGCACGCTAGCTTGCTCATCTCCATTGGCCACGCCATAGAGGTTACTCAGCGCCAACACGCGGCTCCCTACCACACCTTCCACGGCTTCCGTCAGATTGAAATGCGGCAGATCGGCGGCCTCGAACTTCAGCACGGCAATCTCCAGCCGTGGATCGGCACCCAGCAGTTTCGCTTCAAAGCGGCGGCCATCGTCTAACACCACACTGACGGTTTCGGAATCCAATACATAGCTGTAGACCGTCAGCACATGTCCGGTTGCCGAAATCAGCATCCCACTTTGATAGGCTTCCAAACCGCGCAAACCGCCAGCGCCGAAGATTTTGACGATTTTAGGCTGTGCGTTTGCAATGCCTGCGTGCCACGGAGACGGCGCGGGCGCTGCCGCCGCGATGCGCTCGACGAAGTTGAACCACAGAGACACAGAGACACAGAGTAAGCACAGATGCTGAGAGTGGAACAATTTCATGGCTGCCCCTCTTTCTCGAGAGCCAAGGGGCCAATGACATAGCGACCGTACTCTTGATCGCCATGGCGGACGAGGAGTCTGCCGGGCCACCAGCGGCCGTTATCTTCTCTGTAATCCTCGAAGAATACTTCGCAGGGATCGCGTCCGTCGCCGCTGAATAGCTCCATCGCTTCCAGACGTCCGCTGCTGGGTTCTAGATAGAAATGGCATTCCACGCCACCGTGAAGACCGACGAGGACATCGAACAAACCTGTGCGACCCCGAAGCGGCGCCGTTCCCTGGTAATACACCTGGCCAAAATCGTCAATGCCACGCGTCAGCAGCCGCCGCCACTGGCAGAGTGTCACCAATAATCCACCCGTCTCGGGAGGATCGGTGATTTCCGAGAGGTCATCCTTCAGCACGGCGCGCGTTTGAAACTTGGGCAGGACCAACTCAGCCTCAGTCTCGGAGCAGCGGAAGAGGAACTCACCACCGCCTGCGGCCTTCCCCTGGATTTTCCAAATGCTTTTGTCTGAGTAATCCCCCATGCCACGCAGCGATTGCCAGAGCCGCTGTTGGTGCTGGACATTGAAGTGGTAGTTCGCATATCCGGCACGGGCTTGATACAGCTTGCTAACGACCGCCGGCAACTCGACCGCTTTAGGCTTACGTTGGTTCTTGTCGGGCGCCGGCGGCTCCTTCTCAGATGGTTTTCGCTTCTTGTCCGGCGCATCGGGAGCAGGGGGCGTTTGCGACTCGGCCATGAGTTCTTCCAGTTCACCGCGACGATGCACGCCAGAAAGACGAACCATGGTTTCATAAGTCCGCCCCTGACGACGGTAAGATAGCGGCACGCGCCAGCCCTTCGGCAACGTGCCCAGCACATTCTTAAAGCCGTTGACGGTCCGAATGGAACGACCGGCGAAACGAATGATCTCATCGTCGTAACGCAAGCCACGCCGATAGGCATCGGAACTTTCCAGAATGTCGCTGACGACGACCCGGCCTTCGGCATCGGTGCTCACCCTGGCTCCCAGTGTGGCGTGATCGACAATCTTACCGCTATGCAAGTGTCCCAAAAAGTTCTTGATTTGATTGATCGATATTGCGTAGCCAACGCCGACATTGACACGCCCTCGCTTTTCAAACGAGCCGCGGCCGTTGATGCCGATCAAGCGCCCGGCGGCGTCGAACAGCGGTCCCCCGGAATTGCCAGGGTTAATGGCCGCGTCGGTCTGAAGGCAATCCGCGTATTCCAACAACGTGCCCGCCGGTCCCTGATAGCGGTGAACGCCGGAGATCATGCCAAAGGCCACCGTAGGACGGTAGTTGGTAGCCAGCAGGAACGGATTGCCGATCGTGAATGCCAGATCGCCCACGCGCACCTGATCGCTGTCGGCCAATTCGGCGGCCGGAAAATCGTTGCGGCCCAGAAGCTTAATGAGGGCCACGTCGCCGGTGGGATCGAGCCCTACCAACACTGCGTCGTAGAGCACACCGTCGTCGAGCCCGCATTTCATCGCCACACCAGCCGGCTGGGCGACGTGAAAATTGGTCAGCGCAAATCCGTCAGCGGAAATAATCACGCCGGAACCACCACCCGCTTCTCCGGCAAAGACAGCCACAGTGCTGGCGGATGCTTTCTTAACGACGGCGACACGATCGGCCTGGGCGGACAGCACCTGGGGATCGACCACGAGCGCTGGCTGCTCGGAATACGCCGTTTGCGTCAGGGCGAGCAGCAGTAATATCGAAGCGTGAATACGCATCATCGCACGAGCCTCCCATCGCAGAGGTTCAGATAATCGCCCACGTCGAGTTGCTCGCCAAAATCCACGATTAGCACAAGTTGCTTGACGCCTTTCAGTTCGATGTCGATCGGGTGCGGGGGATCGTTGCCGCTGATGCTTGCGGAATACAGTTCCCGGCCGTCCCCTTCGATCCGCAGTCGCACGTTTCCTTGCTGGCCCAGCCGTGCGTCAATCCCGGCGAGAGCCTTGAGATAGCGAAAATCTTCTGGCAACTCGAAGACCACCCGCGACCGACTGTGTAGCGCCAACCCTTTGGCAAACGAACGAATGTTGGGCACGCCGTTCTCGCCGATGAATCGAAGCTGCAAGGCGCCATCGTCGCCCGCTGTTTCGCCGTACAGTAGCGCTTGATTGCGCCGGGGGCGAAACAGCTTGCTCAGCGGCTCGGACAATTTGCCCCCGGAGAAATAGGGCGTCCACTGGGCCAACTGCGGTTCCAAATCGCTGAGGTACACGAGCTTGCCGGCCGCGAAGTCGAGGCTGGCCAACGATGCCAAAGGCCGCACGAGTTGAAGCCCGGAGGGGGTGGACAATTTCAAACCTTGGTCCGTCAGCGAGAACGCTTGCACTTGAAACCGCATGCCGTCGTTCCCAACAACCAGGGCCACGGGCGCCGCAGGCTTGTCCTGCGGAGGGAAAAAGACCAACCCTTCGAGCTTGGCGCGTGAGATGCGGACCACTTCGTCATCCATGCGAAACTGGGCCGCGACGCCGTCGATCTCTTGCAGCACTCCTTCCAGAAAGTCCAGCCGTTCCTTCTTGCGCAGCACGGCCAGATCGGAAGTAGCCGGTCGCTGGCGAATCTTGGACCATTCGGCAGCCAGCGCCGGTGTTTGTTCTTGAAAACGCACAGAGCGCAGTGCGCGTGCCGGCAACTTCACTTCACCACCCCCAACGAGGATGAGCTGGCACTCGCCGGCCTTGACCCCGAAATCGGAGGCCAGCAGTTCGCAGCCATCAACAAGCTCCACCCAGGCGGCGGGAGCCTTTGCGGCCGACTTGATGGCGCCGAGGCGAATCTGTTGCAGATCGGAAGTGGGAATTGTCACCTTTTTTTCTGGAGTCGAGACAATCACCTGTCGCTCATTCAGTTCGAGCAGTGCGCCGCGCACGACATCGCCGCGAAGCGTTTGCACCTCAGCAGACGCCTCGGGGGCGGCTATCAGCAAGCAGACGAACAACAAGCTCATGACGATGATTCCAGTGATTGCTTCGTGGCGGCCGACTATTCGTCTCCGCCAGACTTCAGTTCAGCCAACTCTCGAAAGTATTGCTCAATAACGTCCCGATAGTTGGCCGGAAAATCACGGCCAATCTCCTGGAGGGCTTCTTGCCGCTGTTTGGGTGGCAAATCGCCCCAGGCCGTGTTGCGGCCAATGTCTTTTTTAGTGACTTTGCCGGCACCCTTCCCTTCCGCGATCCGGCTTTCCTGGGCAGGCGCCGAAGGCTGCAGACTGGCGGCCCCTTGTGAGGCCGACTGCTGGTCTTCGAGGTCTTTAATCAACTTGTCCAACGACTTGACGACGCCATCTTCGATATCCCGGACCTTTTCACCTGAGCGTCCCTGGTCCAGCCGTCGCTCGACATCCTCCATGCGACGCGAAATGTGATCGAGCGTTTCGTCTTTGAGTTGCCTGAGGTCGGACTCAATCAACGTGGCCAGAGCCGTGTATCGGGCAGGCAAATCGCTGCGACGTTCCAGCAGTTGCCCGATCGCGGCCAAACCTTCTTCACGGTGCAACAAGCGATGATGAGCCACGCCGCTGTAGAACAACAGTGCGGCCGGATCGGCAACCTCTTGAGGCGATAGTCCGCCAAGCTGCTCCAGAGCCTCATCGAAGTAGTGAAGCTGAACCAGGCGGCGGCCCAACAGCAGTCGCAAATTATCGCGCACCAGAGGAGGCAAGTCAGCCTTGGCGAGCCATGCTACATCGGGCCGTTGAGATTCCACGCTCCCTGTGCGGCTGTATTGCAACAGGGGATCGGCCTTCGGTTCGACGAGGGCGAAGGTGGCCGCCAATGTATCCAGCACGTCGAGGTTGGCTGCCGCGTCCGCCGGCCAAAGATCGCCGACCTGCTTGCGAATCGCCTCATTAGCAGTGCGTTTTTGAATCCACTGTATGGCGCCGTTGCGGACGTCGGCAGGCGCGGGTTGCTTCCAGCTTGCGCCGCGCAGGGCATCCTCCGCCGTGGCACGGTTCGCGACCAGCAAGCACACTGCCAGACAGAGCAACCCAACGGAGATGGTCTGCTTCGTGATTGAGTGCGTGGTTTTCATCGGATGGCTACTCGTTCTTGCCCGTGTGGAGATCGCGCGAAATGCGATGGATTCTCTCTTCATGCTCGGCCAGTTTTTTCAGCCGGGGCAACATCTCGGCAGCAGGGGTCTCGCCGGACTTGACCAACTCGTCGTATTGCGCGGTGCGACGATTAACGCGTACCTGCAAGGCGCGAATCATCTTCAGTTCCGAAATCGAATCAACCAGCGGCGGATCGGCCGGGGCTCCAGGCTGCGACATGCCCTGCTGCTTCTTCTGCTTGAGATCCTTTTGAGCTTTCTCCAGCGCGGCAATCATCTCTTTCAGGGCATCGACCACATCCTGCTCCATCCGTTGCGTGGCGGTGCCAATCTTGGCCTGGATGAGCCGCTCGGTAATCAGTTCCATATCCTCCCGAAGTTGCCCAACTGCTTCGGGGAAAGCCACGGCAGAACCGTCTTCCCGCAACAGCAGGGAGGCTTTGTCCACTTCGGCCACAATCTGTTGCTCTTTGCGGGCCAAGCGGCCAGCTTCAATCTCGTCGGCTCGGTCACGCTGCGCCGCCGGTTTGCGGTCCAGAAGCACCGTGCTGTCGAGCACCGCTTGCTGCATTTTCAGCATGATGCGGAAGCGGGCTTCCAACTTCACCAGAGTTTTCTCGATCTCTTCTTCACGCAATTGGCGAAGAATCTCTTCCAACTCGGCTCTGGCTTTCTCCAGCGCGGCAATCGCTTCTTCCTGCTGCTCTGTGGCGTCATTGCGTTTGGCTTCATCGAGCCGTTTCTGCGCCTGCCGCATCTTCTCCACGGCTTGTTCCACCTGCTTGCGGCCGTTGGGCTGCTCTTCATGGGGTGGAGCGTCGGGCGGCGCGGCCTCACCCATTTCGGGCTGTCCTTCTCCTGGTTCGGAATCTTTTGGTTTGGATTTGCCGCCGGGTTTGGCGGGACCTTGGCCAGGCGTTTTGGGCGATTCACCCCCAGGCGACATTGGATTCATGCCGTCTGGATTCGAAGGACTCTTTTTGTCGTCACCCGGCTTTCCTGGCTTGCCATCGGGATTTTCCTTCGATTCAGAATCCTTGGGCTCTGCCGTTGGTTTAGCGGCTTCTTCATTGTCCTTGATCTTCTTGGCGATTCCCTCGGTCCGGTCGGCCAACTCCCCCTGGCGTTTGGAGAGGTCTGGCAATTCACCGTTGCGCTCCGATTGGCCTTGGATGCCGCGCTGGACGCGAATCGCCTGTTCGATCTGCTTGATGTATTCGCGGAGCCGCTGCTTTTCCGAGGAGTTCTTGTGATCGCGATTCGCGCTGAGCAGCAACGTCAACAGGGCCGTCAGGTCGGTCTGCACTTTGTCCTGCTTGTCGAGCGCCTGATCTACATCGCGCACCAGTTCGCTGTCCAAGAGCTTGAGGATGCTCCGCAATTGATCTTCAGTTCCGCTGGACGACATTTGCTGCGCGGCCTTCTCCAGCAATTCTGCCCGGGCAGGATCCGCCCCTCGCAACTGCTCGGCCATTTTGAGCAGTTCCGTCTTGAAGCGGGCGTAACTGTCCGCGATCCGGGCCTGCTCGACGACCAACAAATCAGCGGCGGCGGGGCTTGCGGCAGTAGCAGGTTCAGCGGTCGGTTTGTCAGCTTCTGCTCCCCACGTTATGTGAACAGGCAGGGCCAAGGCCACGACCAGTGCCGACAGGATATTGCGATAGATTTTGTTCATGGCGATCACTCCCTGGATCCTTCCAGACTATTCCAGCCCTTCGCGGAGTTGTTTTTTCAGTAGTTGTTGCCGCTCGCGCGTCATTCGCGATACGTTGTCGTGCCCTTGAATGATGTTACGCAATTGGGCCAACAATTCGTTGAACCCTTCCGATTCTAACATTTCGGCGAGAATCTGATCCATTTGCCGCAGAATCGTATCGAGTTGCTTTTCGGCTTCGGCGGCGGCACGCGGACGTTGATCGTTCTGGGCCAGGCTGGTTCGCAAGGCCAACAGGCGAGTTTTCAGTTTTGGGAACTCCGTGCTGGCCGTCGCCCGTAGCGGCGTTACAATCCGATCACCCAGCCGGCTGCGAAGATCGTCGAGATGCTCGACGCGATTGTTTTCCAACTCCTGCAAGATCCGCTCGAACTGATCGGCAACCTCCAAAGTTTCATGCGACGACCATTGACACCGCTGCAAGGCGTCTTCCACACGGATGGCGGTGCGGTTCTGAGTCCGCAACTGAGGCGCTGGTTTTGCCGCCGCAGGGCCGTCTAGCGTCGATGAATTGGCCGGAGCCGCGGTTTCGCTTCCTTCCGTTTCGACACGGCGCAACGAATCACGCGTGCGTCGCAAATCGGCGATGATTCCCTCGAAACGGCGGCGCAGGACCAATTCGGTCCCTTCCAAAATGCCGCGCAGTTGCTGCTCAGTGACCACCTCTAACTCAAACCGCGGCGTACTACCGACATGCGCAACGGCTTCCAAAGGAAAATCGTCTTCGGCCTTAACCCAGACGTAGAACCGTGTGCCCGGCTTGAGGCCCAAACTACTCACATCGAGTCCTATGCCGGCGGCTTGAGTCAACTGGCCATCCTTGGGGATCGAAAACACCTGTTGGCGCGGCGTCTTTTCCTGGGATGTCTGAAACTCAAACCAAGCTTTCGCTACTTTGTGGTCGTCGCCGACGGTGCCCCGCAGCGGCAGCATGGCCTGGGGAGTAATCGCCTTGCCGATGCTGGCAAATCGAACATCAAGCTGCGGCGCCTGGTCGGCTATCGCTCGTATTTGCAGTCGCGCCGGCTGACGATTGCTCACCCCATCAGTATCGTTCAAGGTAAACAAGACCGTGGTGTCTCTGCGAACGGTACCCAGGTCGAGCACAAACTGCCGCGAGCGATCAGAGACTTCGATTTTGCGAGTTTGCGTATCCTTGCCAGATATCTGGCAGACCGCCGACACCAGCGGTTTGGAAGCGCGAGCGTGGACCGTTACGGCGGTTCCCTCGGGAATCGACATGATTCCGGTCACCGGCAGCGTTTCAACATCGCGTTTCAGGTACGAGGGATACGTGCAGCGCAGCGACAGGTCGCTCAAGTCAGGGCTCTCGACCGCGTCGATCCACAGATCTTCGATGGCATCATCTTTCCCAAAGAGTTGCTGCCGGCGGGCCCGCACATCGAAACGAATAGAGTTCTGCACGTTTTTGAAATTGAAGAAATACTCCTGAAACGGATCGCGTCCCGGAACGGCCGTGCCCTGCATGGTCATGCTCTGCTTCAGCGACACGCCCTCCGATGTGAGGTAGTTCAGTTCGAGCAGGCTTGGGATGCGATGTGAAGTGTCTGCCCGGGCACGGATTTCCAAATCTCCGCCGATGGCCACTTTGACCGAACGGCGGCCGCGGTCGTCTGCCGGGAATCCATCGACGGTGATACGCGTGTCGCGCTCCCAGCGCTGCGGGCCCAACAGGACGCTTCTCTGAATCCAAGTGTTGACGGTGGCGGGGCGAACCGCGCTGAGCAGTACGATCGACAAACTGGCTAGAACCCAAGGCGCTGGTCGCTCCGTTCAAAAAGCATCGCCATATTGCGATCGGTCAACGGAACCAGCAAATGGAGACCCCAGTGACGGACAATCACCCAGCCGATGGCGAGTGCCGTGGCAACCATGATGGCGACGCGAACCGCCGCCGAAGGTTCCAGCAGCCAGTCGATGGCCAGTGTCACCCAGAACGCGATGGCCAATGCGGCGACCGCAACTGCCAGCCCGCGCGCGCAGACATAGGCGCGAACATAGAACCGCAATCGCGCCAGGGGCGATGCGATTTCTGGCGGCAATGGTTCTTGGGTATTTCTGTCAGACATTTCGAGTTTACAGTAAGGGGACAGTCCCATTTTTGGTTCCCACAAATTGGGACAGTCCCCGGGTTTCAAGCAAGCCGCAACAAGCGTCTCAGCAACCACTCCAGCGCCAAGGCGCCACACACCCCAAACATCGCGATTCGCGTCCAGAACGCGTCCCAACCCAGATCTTTGTCCCCTAACACTGGAGTCGTATGGGTACGGTCCTTCAGCAAGCTGACGACCGGGGCTTCCGATTCACGACCCAACGCCGCGTCGAGTCCGACGAAGTATCGGCCGCCGGTCTCTCGGGCCAGTTGCCCAAGCAACACGTCGTTGCGCTGGGGATTGTCACTCTCCCGCGCCGAAGTGGTCACCTTGAGTACTTTCACCAGCGGCGCATCGTTTCCTTCCGGCAGGGGAAGTTCAAGCCGATAGTCCCCCTCACGCTTGGCCACAAACTGACCTACGAACATACCCTTACGGGTATTGTCGCGGAGCAGTTTTACGGCAACAGGCTCTTTAGCTTCGGGACTGTGGATATAAAGCAAGACTTGCGGAGCGTCGAGCGGTTCGTCGCGAACATTTTTCAAGTCGGCCGCCAACGGCCGAAATGCCCTTCGTCCACTTGCCGCAGCCGCCAAAGTTCGCCACTGCCGACATAGAATACCCTGCCCGCGCCGAAAAACTGCTCGACGAGAAACACCGGATCGACTCCGGCTGCTTCGGCCTGGGGATCGACATGCCGAGCAAACACCGCGGCTCCCGTCTTGGCTCCTCGCACCGGCAGCGTGGCATACACCCCGTCGAATTGGCTAGTCCACACGCGCTGGCTATCAACAGGGTTATCGGCCAGCCGCAAGAAGTCGGCCTCGATCCCCTCCCGGGTGAGGTCGATCGGGCGAACCTGAGTCCACTTCCTCCCCACGTCTTCTGCTTGGAACAATACGGGCGGAAACTCGACCGGATAGAGCGCGCGAATCTTGGCAAACTTGGGGTCGCCCAGCCAGTTCTGCACGGCGCTGCCGGCAAACACACGGCCGGGGACGACGATCAGTCCGCCAGCCTGGTCGGCAACCCAATCGGCCAGCAGCCCGGCCTGACTTTCACTCAGCGCCGTCCAATCGGGATCGAGCGCCACGACGCAGTCGTAATCGTAGAGCTTGTCCTTGGATTCCGGGAAGCCGCTGAGGATGCGTGGGTAATCGTCCTTCGATTTTTCCACGGCGGACGATTGAAGCCAGGTGTCGAGATCGACCCGCTTGTCGCGGCGGAGCATACTGCGAAGGAACCGGAACTCTCGCCCCGGCCCGCCGGCGATCAATAGCACCTTCGTTTTGCGATCGACGATTTCGATTTGGAACCGGCGGCGCGAATCGGCAGGCTCGACCGAGGCGCCGCGCCCTTCGAGGCTCAACTCAAACCCATAGCGCCCGGCCACTTTGATGCCGGGGACTTCAAACTTGATTGCCAAGTCTTCCGCCGGGCCGCCAATGAGAACTTCCTGTTGCTGGTCGTAGGCGATGTCGGGAGCCGGCGGCTGCCCGGCAGTGTCGGGCACGGGAACCTGCCGCAAGCGAGCAGTCACGCTGCGCCCTGCAAGGCCCACCGCGCGGAGCCGGGCTTTGACTTCGAAGGGGTCGCCGGGGAGAGCCCGATCGTGAGCGTCGAAGCTCACCCAGCGCGCGGCACTCGTTTCCAGGCGGCTGCCAAGTCCGATGGAATGAACGGTTATACGCGATTCCAGTGCAGCGGCCACAGCGTTTTCCAGCGACATGCCCGCATTCTGGCCGCCATCGCTTAGCACAATGAGGCCCGCCACTGGCGCCGATCGCTCCCCCAGGGCAAGATGGTAGACGGCTTGTCCCAACCGGGTTTCAGTTCCGCGCGGCGCAAGTAATTCGCGCCAATCGGGTTGTCGGTCCTGCTTCTCGTTGGCGGTGTCCTTGCTGGAGGAAGCCAAGGTGGGCTGGGAGTTTCGCAAACCTAAGAGTGCCAACATACTGGGACGTGTCGGCGAGCGGAGGGTCCATGTCGCCAGGCCGACCGCGCCCATCACACAAGCCGTTCCTGCCAGCACTAGCCAAAGCGGAGGCGTCCCGCGCGCGACTGGGCGGAACAGATACACTCCGACGAGCACCAAGCCAGTCAACAGGATGGCGCCGGTCAGCAAGAGAGTACGTTGGTAACGAACTACCAAGGCCTGAGCCGCCAGCGAAGTGCTTGCGTCTTCCGTGGCAGTCGGCTTAGCATCCGACGCGCCAACATAGGGAAGCGTGGCTAAGAGCGATGGTTTTTCACCCTCGTCGAAGCCATAGACTACTACGTCGTGTAAGCGGCGCAACTGGGGTAAAAGCGAACCGGAAGTCAATTCGTCCACCACAGCTTCCGAGCGGCTTCGTCCCGCGCTGGTTTTGGTCTTAGGAGCGGAATCGCTTGTGACATCCCGGCGGTCCATGCTTTGGCTAGTATCGACCAGGAGAATCACGCGCGACCGATCCACCACATCGCGGCGTGCTCGCCACTGGGGTTGAAGCCAAATCGCCAGCAAGCCCAGCAGTGCGAACAGCCGGAGAGAACTGAGCAAAATGGCCGGCCGGCCCCCCAACTCCCTGCAATCGCGGCGGTACATAACGATCGCGAAGGTCGCCAAGGCAACGAATACGCACACCGGCAAGATCCAATCGACTGGCGATTGAATGCGCCCCAACTCAAATGTTTCCGTGGGAACATCCGCCGATGCCGCCGTGGCAAATCCTAGGATGGTGAAATAGGTGTGCATTAGGAGCGCCCCCGCACTGCGACAGGGTGATAGCTGGCCGAGTAGGCCAACAACTGCTCTCCAGTAAGAAACCCAAGGACAATCGCCAGGAACCACCACTGTGATCCCAGATTGAGTTCCGCTTGTTGCGTGATGGGACCGGAAAAGTCCGCGGCCTCGTGAACGACTGCCGGCAGGTCGGCCAGGGCAATCTTTAGTTCGCCACCAGTCAGTACGGTCAGATTTCCTTCGCCCGGGGGCACGTTGGCCGCAAAGCGTCGAATCTCCGTCGCTCCATCCGTCCGCTTCAATCGAGCCTCGTAGATTCCGCTCTCGCCCGTCTTATCGAACGCGGCCTGCATCCGATCGCTCTGGCCAGTGGCCTTGGCCTGGATCGTCTCCCGGACGGTCGCCTTGCCGACAGGCCGGACGAACTCCACTTCGGGCGCGTATTGTTCCTTGGACAATGGGACGCTCAAGGGCTGTCCGACTTGAGATGCGGGTTGCTCGGCACGACGGCTCGTCAGATAGACCTTCATTTCCATCAGGGCAATTACAAAACTGGGATTGGGTGCCCAGTTGTTCCAGACAGGAGTGGCGGTTGTCAGCACCGCCAGGCAGATCCCTTGCCCGAAACGCTTTTCAACGATCAAGGGCGCATGGCTACGCAAGCTGGCTAGCACTCGAACGCCATCTCCCTTGGCCGGCGCCCAATCCTTGGGTGCCGCAAAATAGCGATCAATGAGGATCGAATTGAGGAAACTATTGCGGCTGCCGGCAAACGTCCGCTGAAAGATCGGGTGCGTCAGATCGACTTCCAGGTCGGGAGTTTTTTCCAGGCGGTCCACAATCAGCGAGGCCTGCGAAGTGAGCGGCAGCGGGAAGAAACCCTTGCCATGGTCGTAGAGTGACTGCGTGACGAAATCTGGACGGGTCGATTCACCCGCGAAGAACACGACGCTGCCACCGCTGGCCACGTAAGTCTTCAGCGCCGCCACTTCGCCGGCATCGAGAGACGCGATGTTCACCAGAAAGATCGCCGCAAACTTATCCAAGGGCTGCTCGCGCAGATAATTGACTCCGACGATCTGGGACTTCAGCCCCGTCCGCACTTTCTGGCGAGGGAGCGTGAGCAATTGTGCATCGACGGAGCCCGGCTTGCCATCGACAATCAGCAGCGGAATTTCCGCCGGCAGCCGAACCACGCAAAAACGCTGGTTATCCGCCGTCAGTGCGTCGGCCCCCAGCCGGGCGTAGACCTCATGGTCGCCGGCCGTGGGAAACCGCGCACTGAACGACTGGCGGGCCGTTTGCCCTGGCTCGATCCGCTCGATGGTGACAGCGGGCAGAGCTTGCCGGCCTGTCGAAGGTGCATCGCTGAGATTGGTTTGCGACTCCAGCAATACCTGGACATTGCGCGCGGGCACGGCATCGTAATTGGTCACTTCAACGTCGAACTTCAGCGGAACATCGGCCGCCAGGACGCCGGCGGCAGGCGCGAGCGCCGTGATGGCCAGATTAGGCCGCGTGTGATCGACGCAACGCACCAATTCGACTTTGGCCTTGTCGTCGGTCAGCGTTCGGATAGCTTCCTGCAGCGGCTTGGCGTCGCGCCATTGATCCGAGCGAAAGTCCGAAATCAGATAGACGACTAGATTCTCTTCTTTCTGCTGACCGATTTTTTCCTTGACGGCCTTGATTGCCTCCAGCGGCCCAGCGGCTAGTTGCGAAGGGCGAACGAGGTCGAGGATCGCTTGCTTCTGCTGAGGGAGATCGGCCCGCATGCGCTGACGGACGATATCCGGCCCACGTCCCGCGGCGGCATCGGAGAAGCGGAGCAAGGTGACCAGGTGCGTCCCCTGGTGATGTGCCGTACGGTCTAGCAGATGGTCCACCACGCCACGCGCATTCTTGATGGCGGTGGTATTGCTCCATTGATCGGACATCGAAAGACTGTCATCGACCAGCAACACATGATGAACCAGCCCGCCGGAAAAGAGCCGGCTCCAGTTCAGGCTCGCCAATGGCCCTGCCAGCATCACCACGATCGCCGCCATCACGGCCATCCGGGTCAACAGCAACAGAATCTCCTTGAACCGAACCCAATTCTGGTTCTTCTTCTGGCTTTCCAACAAAAAGCTCATCGCCGCCCAGCGGACTTTGCGGTGGCGCATCAGGTTGATCAAGTGGATCAACACCGGCACCCCGATCAGCACGGGCAGCCAGACGGTCATCTCGCGTGCGAATCAAGGCGTAGTCCACAGTGTTCTGGGCGCATCCCCTGCGAACCGAATCCAGAAACTTACCCAGGGAAGCCAAATAACCGGCCCGCAACGCCCTGGGATTGCAATTCAGCGTGTCGATCGACTCCAAGCCCTCGAACCGCGTCGGTCCGCTGAAGGGAAAATCGAGTTCGTCGTCGTCCATCACATGAAAGACCATGACATCGTGCCCCTGCTGCCGGAGCATGCGCAGTCCCTTGATCAGCAGATCTGGATCGGAAAGAAGGTCGGAAATGAGCACGATCAACCCGCGGCGTGGATGTGCGTCGGCCACGCCGCGCAGGATCTGAAACAAATCGGTCTTGGACCGTGGTTCGGACACGGCCAGGGATTCGGCGATTGAACTGATGTGCGTGTGCTTGGTGCGCAGCGGGACGCTAACCCGGATGGCTTCATCGAACGACATGCACCCTACCGCGTCCTGCTGACGGAGGATGAGATAAGCCATGCTCACAGCGACGGTGGCGGCATATTCGTATTTCGAAAGCGGTCCCTCACCGTATTGCATGCTTTCCGAAACATCGACCAGCAGCGTGCAACGGAGGTTCGTGTCTTCTTCAAACTGCTTCACATAATAACGATCCTGCTTGGCCCAGACCTTCCAATCGACGTGACGAAGATCGTCGCCGGGCGTGTATTGCCGGTGCTGACGAAATTCGATCGACTGACCGAAGTAGGGACTGCGGTGCATGCCGGACAAAAAGCCTTCCACGATATAGCGGGCCCGCAGCTCCAGCCGGGAGATCCGCTGAACCGCTTCAGGATGCAAAAATCGTTTGGAATCTTTCATGGCGAGTCAGTTCGTCTTCTTTCTCGGGTGTCTCTTTCACCAACCGGTCAACAATGTCGTCCGCGGTCACGCCTTCGCTTTCCGCGGCAAAATTGACCAGCAGCCGGTGCCTTAGCACGGGTTTGGCCAGCGTCTGAATATCGGAGGTCGAAACGTGCGTTCGGCCCTGCAGGAGTGCCCTGGCTTTGCCGCCGAGAATCAGGAATTGCACGGCCCGTGGGCCGGCGCCCCAGCGGATTTGTTCAGTGACAAACTCCGGCACACCCGGCTCACCTACGCGAGTCTGGCGAACCAGCGACAACGCATACCGCACGACGTGGTCGGAAATGGGGACGTCGCGCACCAGCCGCTGCAACGACACGATCTCCGCGGCGGAAAGCACGGGCTCAATGTGATCTTCCTGCTGGGCCGTGGTCCGCCGCGCAATCTCGAACTCCTCCTGGAAGTTGGGATAGCTCACGAATACTTTGAACATAAAGCGGTCTTGTTGCGCCTCGGGGAGCGGATAGGTGCCTTCCTGTTCGATCGGATTTTGCGTGGCCAGCACGAAAAACGGATCGGACAGGCGGTGACGCACCCGTCCCACGGTGACTTGCCGTTCCTGCATCGCTTCCAGCAACGCGGCCTGTGTTTTCGGCGGCGTGCGATTGATTTCGTCGGCCAGCACCACGCTGCTAAACAGTGGCCCTTCCAGGAAGCGGAATTCGCGCGAACCGGTGCTGCGGTTCTCCTCGATGATTTCCGTCCCGGTGATGTCGGCCGGCATCAGGTCGGGTGTGAATTGGATGCGGCTGAAGCTGAGATTCAGCGACCGAGCCAGCGTGCTGATCATCAAGGTCTTGGCCAAACCCGGCACCCCTTCCAGGAGGCAATGAGAGCGGCTGAACAACGAGATCAGCAATTCTTCGATGACCTGTTCTTGTCCGACGATGACCTGCGAGAGCTGGTTGACAATCTTCTGCCGGGCTTCGCTGAGCCTGCGGATGGCGTCGTCGGTGTCAGATGATGCTTCAATCATGGGCGTTATTCCTGTGACGATGCGCTATTGTTTCGATAGTAACTAGCGCTGATAGATCGGTAGATTTCCCTTGTCCAACTGCAAGATGGTGAGATTGATGGATGTCGTGAACACGGTCCCGATATAACCCTGGTTCCAATAGGCAAATTGCTTTTTGTCATCAGTGGCCTCGGAGATCAACTTGGGGTACATTTTGCTCCGGTATGCAGCCCACTCCTTGCCCCCTTCGCGATACATGACCTGAGCGTAATACAGATGGGCATAATGCCAGTGGCCAAAACTCTGGTTCGAAATGCTGCCGATGTGCTGATTGCAGTAGGCCAGCAATTTCGGCACGTACTTGTCGTCATAGTCTCCGGCATTGAACAAGCAGGCGATCGCCGCGGCGGTAATGGCCGGCCGCCCCCCTCCCCCTTTACTGCTGTACTGTACGCCTCCATCGGCTCCGGTGCAGTCGCGAATATATTTCACCGCTCTGTCAACAATCTCGCGCGGAACGACAATTCCGGCGTCGCGGCAACCTCGTAGACCCTGCACTTGCGTGATCGTGGTCGAACCTTCGTCAAAGCCGTCCCCGTCGGTGGCGCTCACATAGCCCCAACCGCCGGCCTTCGTCTGGGCGCGTCCCGTGAACTCCACGGCCCGAGTCAGGACGTCGATCAATTCCTTCCGGCGATTGACGTCTTCTTCTTCGCCCAACACCTGAGAGAGGAAGAGCATGGCGAAGCCGTGGCCGTAGGTGTAGCGATCGTCGTTCTTGGGATCGCCGATCAGACCGTTCTTGTTACTGCGCTCAATCAGGTAAGTGACCGCGCGATCGATGTTGGGCGCATACCGTCCTTGCGTCGTCGTCGAGCCCTCGGCCAACAGGGCGATGCCACAAAGCGCGGTCATAGCCGTGGGATAGTGCGCTTCATTGGCCACCCAATGGCCAACGCGCGACTGCCGCTTGGCCAACCAATCGAGCCCGCGCGATACGACGGCATCAACTTTTTCGTCAGCGGCCCGAGCCGGCGCCGCTGTCAGCACCGCCAGGGCTAATACGACCGCGGAGAGAACGTAGCCGAAGTCGTGAGACTTCGGGTTTCGGCACAGAAGTCTGACGACTTCAGCTACGATCGGCGGTATGTAGGCTGGGAACTTTTTCATGATTTATTCTCCAAAGAGATCCTTCTCCTGCTGCCCCCGGTCGGCCGGGGGTTTTTCAAGCTGCTTGACGGCTTTGCCCAACTCGCGCAGTGTTTTCCCGAACACATCGCCACCGGGTTCGTCCTTGTCTTTTCGTTTCGCGTAAATCTGAACGGGGGGCTCGGGCGGAGCAGGGTCGCTGGTGTACGTCAGCGTCAGCATGTTGGCCATGCTCCGCAAATGGAGCGTGACCGTTTTCTTTTCGTCATCGCCGACAATTTCAAAATTGCTGATCCGCCGCGTGAACTCCCGCGTTGCAGTGGCCAGCGCGCCCGTTCGCTTGTCGATAAACATGAATGACGTCTTTTGGCCCCCGTTCTTGCGATCGGTCATCCGCCGCGCAAATACGACCAGTGGCAATTCGGTGGGTTGCTCCAGCACGAGGGCGAAGTTTTCCACCGTCGCGGCCGACGGCCATAATTTCTTCCCCGTGCGTCGATCCAAAGCATAAATCCGGCCGTTGATCACTGGCCCGCCGTTTTCGTGGGCCGACTCCACCAACGATGCCTCCTGCTCTCCCTGACGGGGTCGATTGGCAATCACGATCAGCGTATCCCGAGAAGCCATCACATGAATCGCCGACAACCGATTCTCTTCATCGAGCTGTTGCTCGAAGACTGGTTTACCTGTCGACAGATCCAGCAAGATAAATTTACCTTGTCGATCGAGGAGCGCAGCCATCGTTTCGTCAACGAGTGTTGTCTTTACGCCGGGAGCCAAAGGGATTTGCCACACTTCCTGCTGCGTCCAGGGATCGAACAATCGCAGGCGCGGTTCTTTGCCCGCTCCCGAGTCGATGCAGACAATTCTGCGACCGAGCGTGGTCCAGCGATCGCTGACTTGCGGCACCTTGCGCCGCCCCAGCAAGGCGCCATCCACCGATTGCAGTACGAAGGCATCCCCTCCCTGCGGAGGCGTCACCAACAACAATTCGTCGTCCCCAAAAATCTCGGAACCCGCGGGCACATCGCGCCGACTCCAGAGCCGTTTACCAGTCAACGGATTGACAGACACCAATTCACGGCTTCGTAGATAGGTGGCTCCCCCAGCCACCACCGGCCCCAATTGAGCCAAGGTATCGCCAAAGTCCCGCTCCGACGGGTCGTCATCTTCCCAGGGCCGCGGACGCTCTCGTTCGCTGCTGCTCGCCGCCGCGCCGCCAACTCCACATTCGTCCATCCACAACACGCCTTGCCCACGCGGACCTCCTGGTTTGAGCGTGTTGATTCCCATCACATGCGTGCCTAGAGAGAGTATCAGCACATGCCCTTCAAACCTGCCGGTGGCCAATCCACGGTTGACAAGGAACGGATTCCCCTCCATGTCTCGCGCCAAGGGAATCCGCCAGCGTGCGCGGCCGAGCGAATCGAGCCCGCTAATGATTTGCTGCTGCACGTCGAGAAAAACACGCAACGACTCGTTCGACGATCGCCCGGCCACAACCAATTCGGAAGCTGGCTGATATCCGAGCGGATAGCGCGACTCTCCGGTTGCCTGCGTTGCCTTGACGGCACCGTAAGGCCAGGCCGTAGAAACCGTCTCTCGCTTGCGTACGGGACTGCCGGGGGGCAACGCATCGAAGAGCTGCCGGCCCGTGCGGCCAGCCAGGCAAACCGTGTTGGGCCAGTGCTGCACGAGTCGTCGATAATAGACCACGGCTTCATCGGCGCGATCCGCTTCGACCATCAGCAGCGCCAGTCGCGCCGTCGCTTCACGGCGAGCATCATCGGCCCCCGTTTCAGCCACAGTCTGCAACCAACCAACGCGGTCTAAAAGGGATTCTGGTGTTTCCCGCAGGGTGGCCAATCTCAGCCTCGCGACGTTCGCGGTGGGGTGGTCGCCGAACATCGTCACATGAGAGCGCAACAAACCCTCGGCTTGAGTCCCTCCAATTCGCTTGAAATGTTCCGCAACCCGACGGTCATATTCAGCCCGCAGTGGAGCAGGCAACTTGGGCGCCATCGCTCCCAGCCGGGCAGCCAACCAACGGTCCAGTCGCACCTGATGGGCAGCATCGGCCGAAACCAGCAACGAACCGTCGCCTGCCTGATCGACCAACTGAAAATAGTTGTCCATCGCACCAGCGGAATCGCCGGCTTTTCCCAGTCCTTCGGCCACGATGCGTAGATAGCGAATTTTCTCGTCCGGTTGATCGATCAACCGCGCCAGTTCCTGGGACACTTCCTGGCGACTTTCAAAATGCGATTTGAGATGCTCCAGCAGTCCATCGACCAATAGCTCGCGAACCGCTACGCGCTCCGCAATCGCCTCGCGGCGTTGCGATTGCGCTTCCGGCGAGCCTTGAATCTCAGGCTTTTCGGCCAGCGTCGTATAGGTCTGATAGGCGCGGCGCAACAAAGGGAGCGCCTCGGTGGGCTTGTGCTGTTCGATGAGGATCTGGGCTCGCAGCGCCAACGCGCCGGCATCGTCGGTTTTTTCCGACAGCGCGGCATCGACGCGTCGCTTCAGTCCGTCCAATTGATGGTAACATTGCAGCCAGTCGGAACCTTGGGAGAAGACACGACCACGATAGGTGATAAGGTTGCCGGCCGCCGATCCGTCCCGACAGGCAATGCGGTCAGCAACCTTCCACAGTTTCAAGTCAATTCGAGCGATCTCGGCTCCCGTGCCGGTCAGCAGCGGCAGATAGTAATCCTGGCCTGTATAGCAGCCGCGTCCATTGGGAAGCGTGCCATCGGGCAGCGGAATGGTCGCCACCGCCTGGCCCCGTCGCGCGCCGGTCAAGGCAAATCCGGTAACAGCCTCTTGGCCGACCACCATGACCCGGCCTTCGTACACTCCTGCGACATAGACATTGTTCTGCCGCTCTACCTTCCATTCCAACTGGCCGTTGTCTAAACGGAGACAATGCAACTGGTTTGACTCGGATGGGGTAATGATCACCCTGCCGCTGTCGATCATCGGGCAACTATCGCGCCAGCCGAGGGGGCCGATCTCCGTCGTACCGATGACCGTTCGCCGGATGAAGGGGGCAAACGGATCGCGGGACGTCTCCGCCGCCGCGTCGCGCGGATACTGATATCCCCACAACAAGCTGCGGGTGGTCAGGTCGAGAGCCACAATCGCTCCAGCGGTCGTGGGACAAACTAGGACGCCGTCGGCAAAGGAAGGGCTGACACCACCGCTGTAACGTGACGTATCGCGAGCAATTTCGTCATCGGCCACAGCCAATTGTTGCGACCATTGCAGGCGGCCGGTCTCGGCGGACAGCACCAACAGCCGCACTTCACCGGCCAACTCGGCAATGGCATACAACCGCCCTTGAAGGGGCAAGGGCGGTCCTAGAAACAGAGCCTGTTCCAACTTGGGTTCCACGCCGTTGATTCCCCCCACGCTCCAACGTCGCTTGCCCTGGCTCCGCCGCACTTCATAGGCGGCCAGCACGTTTGACGAGGCGTCGGCGGAAATCGCGCTGCGCCGCCGACCGAACGGATCCACCACGAATCGTCCCCGTCCTGGCACTGGCGTTCCAGGCTCTTCAATTGCAAAGACCAACTCACCGTCACTGCTGATGGTGCCGGTCGTCTTATCGCTCCACAGCCGCTGCGGAGTGTTGCTATGACGTAGCACGGCCTCCTGCGGATCACTGGGTTCCTGCTCTGAATCCGTGGGACCGCCAGAACTCATTTCGTCCACCGGATCGGTCTGCCAAACAACTTTTCCCGTCTCAATGTTGACCGCCGCCAGCCGTCCCGCGGCTCGCATCAACACCACGTCTCCCACCGCTAACGGATACAGGGCCGGAACGGCGGGGACCGATTGATCGAACATTTGCCGAGCCCGAGTGGCAATGGCCTGTTCCGCCCCGGCTTCCATCGCTACTCGCTGTCGCCAGCAGGGTCGAAGCAATAGAGGGCGACCTCCAGCCGCGCTGGCTGTCCGGGTGGCATTGCCTAGAAATAGCGTCCACTCTTTTTCTTCGGGCTGGCGAGTGGCGCGCAAATCGCCGGACCACTCTGCGATCCAGCGATCGACGGGGCGAGTGCTCAGCAGCACGCCATCGTCGGGATGATCGGGCGTAGGCGTGCGAGCATCGGGCCAGCTCTTGCGGACCTGTGTCAACACGACCGTGGCTTTCTCCGGCTGACCAGCCCGAGCCCAACAGACCGCCAGCAGCAGGGACAAACCCGGTTCGTAAACGGCCGCGGCGGAGGTTCGTTGAACCTGATCAATACAGAGAGCTGCGGCCAAGGGACGCCCTTGGTCGAGATGATATCGGCCCAAGAGGATCAAGGCTTCATTTGCAGCCTCCGTATGGCAAAATCGCCGAGTGACCTCTGCCACGGCTTCCATGTCGCCGTCAGCCACTGCCTGGTCCAGTTTCCGCCGAGCGGTTGCGCCGAATTGGAGGTCATACGATCTACGTCCCCCTTCAGGCAGTTGACCAATCAGCCGGCGGGCCTCGCTTTTGAGGCTGCGATAGGTTTGTCCGCCACTCTTGGGGGCCGCACCCTGGGGTCGATAGAAATAGTCCTCGGGGGCGTTGAGAACAGAGTTAAGGGCTTGCACGGCCTCGCTAAATCGCTGCTGGGTAAGCAGTTGCTCCGCACGGTCCAGCAACTGCCGAATGGAGCGGTCGGGGGGGAGGAAAACTCGTTCCGTCAGTTGCTGCGTCTCAGCCTCTGCTTCCTGCGGGGCGTTGGGAGCAAGCTGGGGCGCGGGTTGCGGTTCTTGGCCGATGAGGGAACTGTAGGTGTCAACGCTACAAACCAGTAGCAGCGTGAGCAGTGCCACGAACGAGAGTTTGTAGCGATCCATCGTCGTAAAACCGCCGCTGGGGACGGAAAATCCTTTTCGTTTGCGCTACCGCGGTCTGAAGCGTTTCGCCGGCCCCGCCTATTGGGAAGAGCTCTGTTCACGGTGAGCGTCGGCGACCCGTCAAACTTAACCTAAACGGTTACAACTACATATCTTACAGGATAATACGTCATGGGACAAGCAACGGACCAAATCCTTGCGAGTGACCGCAACGATTGTGTGGGATGTGCGACGTAGGCCTCGCCTGCCGGGCGTTGGGCTGGAGCGAACATGCCGTGCGGATTTGCTACTCAGGCTGATTCGTAGATTCGGTGCGACCCCTGCTGCCCAGGCAGTTACTTAGTAGCCCTCGCCTGCCGGGCGTGGGCTGGGTTGCGCGGTTCGTGCTGAGCCGCTGAACAGCCCTAATAGCAGTCTCCGTGCGTGAACTGCTACCCAGGCACCTTCCGGCAGAAGGAGCCTACATGTTCCCAACAACACAATGGGAAACTCGAAAAACCGAACGCATTCGCCTTCGCCGGGGCGTTTTCTGGGCTAAACTTGGCCATTGGCGGGGTGGAACCCTATTTTTTTGCTGGTTTTTTGGAAATTTCCCGTTTTATCCCTTGGAATTTTGCGGTAATACGGGTTTAATCATCCGCGTCCTGGAGTTCAGGACGGACGAAATCGCGTGTAGGACGGGCTTCCTTGCCCGTCACTCGACGAACTTTCGGACGGACACATCCTTACTACCCTGTTCACTTAACAAGGAGGGTCATGCACCATGGCGAAAGCGACAGCAGGCAAGAAGGCGCCGACGAAGACTGAGATTATCACGAGCATTGCGGAGGCCACCGAACTGAGCAAGAAGCAGGTCTCGGCGGTGTTCGATGCATTGGGCGAGGAAATCAAGAAGGGAATCGGCAGCCGCGGCGCTGGCGTATTCACGATTCCCGGCCTCGTGAAGATCGAGCGCAAGAAGGTACCGGCCAAGCCGGCCCGCAAGAATGCTCCCGATCCGTTCAATCCCGGCCAGTTCCGCGACTACCCGGCCAAGCCGGCCTCGGTCAAGGTGAAGGTTCGGGCGTTGAAGAACCTGAAGGGCATGTTGTAAGACAGTAGCAGGCACACTCCGTGTGCCGTGCCCCTGCCCCAAGAACCGCTCAACTCGCCCCGGCGATAACATCGCCCGGCAAGTTCGAGCGGTTTTTTTGCGCCCATGGCGAGCGGCTCATTTTTCGGACGCAGAGTCCCGGCCGTCCGATTTCGCTACCATTCCGACAAATTTGCCTGTCCCCTCTGGGCCTTAAGAAAGGGCCTTTTGTGCCGCCGTCAGCCCAGCTCCTATGGCTGAAAGTACCAAATATTAATTTTTGTGAAAAAGCGCAGTTTCCTTGACGCGCAGCTCGTTTCTGACTAAGTTCGAGCAAATGAGGGTCGAGGCAGCCCTGCACGGCCACAGACCGGGCAAGGGCAAGAGTGAGGGTTGGATCGGGTTTTACCGAATTCGGAACAGAGAACTTGGGAGAAGTTGCTACTGACTACCTAAAGATGAAAATGCAAGCAGCGCTTCAACGCGCGGGAGTAGTGTAGTAAGCACAGCGAGATGCCATAGGCCGGAGCAACCAATGAGGTTGTCAGGCAGGTTGATCTTTCTGTGTTTTTGTTTTGCGCTATTGGATGGGACTGCCTGTGATCGTGTACTTCAGAAATTTGTTCGTTCAGCCAAAAGTCCTGGGCATTGCCCGGCGGCCGCATTCCCTGCGGCCCCTGGGCGATGATCAGGATTTTTTTGTTGAGGTTGTTGACGGTTTGATCCCTAAATTAGTTTTGGTCGGTCCTTATTAACCCATTCTTGTCTGAGTGAAGGAAAGGAAGTGAGTCCAATGATTTCTAAAACTCATCGAGGAAAAGCGCGGTCTCTGCGTATTTGGCTTGCGTCGGCTCTGCTGGCCCTTGGCGCATTCTGCGCCTGGCAGCAAACCGCTTTAGCCGGTCCGGGTGACTGGTTCTCCTACACCAATGAGACGGGGGACAACGATCTTAATAACTTGTTAAACTGGCGTTGGTCGCATGATTCCGGTATGAGTTCAGCGGCCAACCCGACGGCGGAAGCCGATCCCGTTGCTTGGGGCAATCCTACGACGTTGGCTCAGCTCCATGATTCGCGAAAGTTCGTTTCGGCTGCCGGAAGTGGTTTTTCCGCAGCTCAGGGAAATGTTTACACGGCCGCCACGATCGGATCCGGCTCAACATTTGCTTTGACCGACGCCCAATTAGACGCCGGATTCACCCTCACTGTAACCGGTACCGGAGTCGTTACTTCGGCCACAGGGTTCAGCGCCAACGGCCTGGGATTGAACGTCGTGCGTGACATGCCTACGGGGTTGGGAGGCGATGGCTGGGGCAATACGGTTCGCTACTACCGCCCCAACGGCGCTGCAGGATTGCCCAGCGGCAATAAAAACTGGTTTGGCAATAGCTTGGAGACAACGCTGCATGTTGTTTCAGGCGGAACGCTTAACAATTCAGGGGGCACCAGTACCGGAGTTAACTCCGGGATTGGTCCGATTGGACATTTAGGTTATGACCTCGACAGTAAGACAGGGCCGATTACCGCCAACGTAACGGGCACTTACACCATGGGCGGCCAATCCGGCAATGGAACCGGAGGCGGATGGCTACAACTTCGGGGCTACAATGCCAGCACCGCCATTACTATGGGCACCTTGACTATCAACCCTGGTAGAAACGCTAACGATGTCAGTCCCTATGCGGATTTTTCAACCGGCATGACGGGGAGCTACGGCATCTTTGGCATTTCGGATGGTTCAGCCACGGGGCCGCCCAATGTTGTTTCGGGTGCCTATCCCGGCACGCCGCTGGCCCCAAACCCCGCTTTCTACGCTGCGGGTGGTAGCTACGATGGCAACCAGTATCTGATCAGTATCTTCAACGGAGATCCCAATGCATATCTGCTGTACGACTCCAAGACGGCCCAGCTACGCGTGGAGTTGACCTCGCAGAATGCTGGCGGATTGTTCAATCCTGTCGCCGTTACCAATCTGACAATGCCCAATATTTCCACCAACGTGAACTACACTAACTTGCCCGAGTTTGTGCTGAGCCTTTCCGGCTATACCCCGGTGGCGGGCGACTTGTTCTCCATCGTGACCTCCGCCAATCCTATCTCTGGCACCGGGGCATTCGATCTGGGGTGGGACACCAACTTCCTCTTGGGAGGCGCAACCTGGCAACTACATAACGACAACCCGAATCTTGGTGGAGATCAACCGGGTATCTACTTGGAGGTCATCACAGCAGGCGAGGCGGAAACAGTGCCGGAACCTTCGACCCTGGCGCTGGCGGCGTTCGGGCTAATGGGGCTGGGATGGTTGGCATGTCGCCGAGTTCGTAGAAGGAGTTAAGCAGTTTCAAACGCCTGATCGGCTTACGCCGGGCGGCCGTACCTGGACACAGGTGCGGCCGCCCGTTTTTTATTGACGGCGCTGGGCAAGCTGCGCGGTACTCAGCTATGCTACGATGAAGGGCAGCAGATGCTTTGTCGGATAGATTCAAAATATCTCTCAGCCGCGGCGAGCGGAAGTCTGCTCGCCGTAGCGCGATGGATGCGATCGGTGCCGTGGATTGGGAACGCAGGCAATGGCACACACGAAGTCTTCGCCACCGAAGCGCGGGCAGTCCGTGGAAAAACCGGCTTTGTTTCAGACATCGCGGACCTATCTCTATTTCACTGCCGTGGTGTGCGGCGCCGCCATTCTGATCGTCGAAATCCTTGGCGCCAAAATGCTCTCGCCGTACTTTGGCACGTCGCATTTCGTCTGGACGGCGCAGATCTCCGTTACGCTGGTGTCGTTGGCCGTGGGTTACTATTTCGGCGGCCGGCTGGTTGACCGCTCGCAAAACTTCAATCGCTTGTACGCCTGTATCGCAGCGGCGGCGGCCTACTTGTTTCTTACGGTGCCCCTGTGCCCCCTCGTGGCGGTCAAGTGCCTGAATTTCAAGTTGGCCGTGGGGTCGCTCTTGGCATCCACATTTCTTTTTTTGGTGCCGCTGGCGCTGCTGGCCGCCGTCGGTCCGTTTCTTATGCGGGCGATGACCTTGTCCGTCACTGAAGTCGGACGCCAGGTAGGTGGACTCTCGGCACTGAGTACGGCGGGAAGCGTGCTGGGTGCGGTGCTGGTGGGCTATGTGTTGCTGCCACTGCTTCCCAATTCAGCCACTATGCTCGGCACTGCCGGCTTGTTGATGGTGCTGGCCATCGGGCATTTTGTTGTCTGGGGCCGATCGAAAGCAGGCCTGATTGCCTCGGTCATCCTCGCCGTCGCCGGCGGCGCCGCCGCGGTCTGGGGAACCCGCGTGGAGGCCCACCAGACGCCTCCAGGTTTGACCGAATTGTATCGGGGCAATTCCCATTTTGGATTGTTGCAAGTCCTGGAGGACCAACAGAGTTCGCGCCGCTTCTGCGTGAACGATTTTCTGCTGCAAAACGGCTACGACACCCAGCGCAAGCAATGCATCCACATGTTCAGTTACACGCTGTATTGCCTGGCCAGGGCCTACACCGGCAAAATTGACAACGCGCTGTGCATCGGCCTGGGCGTGGGCATTGTGCCGATGCGGCTGGCGCGCGAAGGGGTGGCCATGGACGTAGTGGAGATCAATCCCGACATGGTGAGAGTGGCAGAGGACTATTTTGACTTCGAACCGTCGCGGATGAAGGTGGCCGTGGATGATGGCCGCCACTTTCTTAACGTCAATCAGCGCAAATACGACACGATCCTATTGGACGCCTTTCTGGGGGACTCCACGCCAACCCACCTGATGACCCGCGAAGCTTTTGCGGCCATGCGCGATGCGCTAGCGCCTGGGGGCACGCTGGTCATCAACAGTTTTGGCGACCTGACGGAAGGGCACGATTTCTATCCCGCGTCTCTGGAAAAAACGCTGCGAACGGTATTCAAGAGCGTAAAGGTGCATGCCGCGCAGGCAACCGGGAACATTTTCTTTGTCGCTTCGGATCGCCAGGAGTTAGAGTTTGTGCATCAGCCTGTCGAGCCGGACACCACTGCCAGGATTAAACGGCTGGTTCAAGGGGCACTGGCCAATGTGATTGTGCCGGATCCTTCGCGCGGCATCGTGTTGTCCGATGATTTCAATCCAGTGGAATACTACGACGCGGAGAACCGGGAGCGTTTTCGCCGCAAGACGGCCATGGCTGCATTGCGGGGGAGGCAATAGCTGCTTGTCGGGTTTGCCAGAGCGAACTCGCAATCGTTGCCCGACGATCAATTTTAACGGAATTTTTCCAACTTTCAGTTGCATTTCGGTGGGGCATACCATAAAACAAACAAAAGTGAGGCTGGCCGTCAGGGGAACGAAAAGACCTGCTCTGCGGTGCATGAGGCAGTCGCTTTGGCAATGAAGCGACGTTCTTGAGCCCCATTCCCAGGAGTCGGGCAGTAAGGAGAAAAGGCGTGAGTACCGTAGCATCCGGGATGGGTATGTTGCGAGGTCGCTATTCCTTCCGCACGCGCAGTGCCTTTAGCCTCGTCGAACTGCTGGTGGTCATTGCGGTCATCGTCATTCTTATCGCATTATTGTTGCCGGCCATCGGCATGGCGCGGGGCAATGCGCGGGCCAAGCAATGCGCCAGTAATCAAGTCCAGATTTGGAATGGTTGGACACGGGCCAACAGTCGTGACACGCGGCACCCCATTCGTGGCAACCAGTGGACGCAGCGCGTCTCGACGTATCTCGAAGGTGGAACCGAAGTCTTTTTTTGCCCGGATGATACCGGGCACACCCTGTCTTCCAGCTATGCTTTTAACGCGCATGCCTGGCGTTTTGCCGCCCAGGATTCAGGGCGGATTGTGCTGCTGGACTACAAGGAAACCGAGGCTCTGATCGTGGGTCGAACTTTGGCCCAGCTTGATGTCTGGACCGTGCAACAGGCTCCGCGGCATTTTCAGAAACAAAACGTCACTTTTTTCGATGGTCATGCCGACGCCTTTGAGCCGCGCAAAATCGATCCGCGCTACTGCGATTACTTTGTGCGCTATTGGCGTCCCTTTGCGGATTCCAACATCAACCTGCTCGGTTGCGTCAACTCCGGAGATCCGCTGGTAACGCCCCCCAGTTCGAGTACGACGACCGGAGGCACCACGGCAGTCAGCACGACCACCGGCGGCACGACGACCGGGGGAACCACCACGGGCGGCACGACCACAGGGGGCTCCACGACTGGCGGAAGCACGGCCGACCTGGCCATCGACAAGAACGATTCCGTCGATCCCATAGCAGAAGGCGCACAGCTCACCTACACGATGACGGTGACCAATAACGGTCCCAGTCCTGCGACCAACGTCATCGTGACCGACCCTTTGCCGGCTGGCCTGACCTACGTTTCGTCCACTGCCAGCCAGGGGAATACGAACGCCAATGGCACCACGGTGACGGCCGCGCTGGGAACTATAGCCAACGGATCGTCGGCCACGGTCACGATTGTGGCCACGGTCAACGCGGGCACCGGGGGCTCGCAACTGAGCAACACCGCCACGCTATCGGCTTCCAGCACGACCGATCCGGTTCCATCGAATGACACTTCGACGGAAACGACTTGGGTGACGGTCAACCCCTGTAATCCCCCGACTGTACCCCCCGAAACGCAGAAGTCGATGGAGTGGTTGATTCGGCACCAATTGGCTGGCGGCAATTGGTCGTTGCAGCATTCGTTGGCTGCTGGGTGTGGCGGTGCTTGTCCCAACGACGGAGCGACGGGGTTCGATATAGCAGCCACAGGTTTAGCCGTGCTCCCTCTGATGGCTGCCGGACACACTCCCGGCAGCGGTTCCCAATTCAGCGACAATGTCTGTCGAGCGCTGCAGTATTTGATCGCCAGGCAGGATCCAGGAACGGGAATCATTGGCCCAGAAGGGGACGGCGGGAAGGGCTATTTGTACAGTCACTTGATTGCCACATTGGCATTATGTGAGGCCACAGTGCTTGCCGAGGATGTTCAAAACAGTGGTGGGTGTCCGCCAAGCGCCTCAACGACCGGAGGAACTTCGGGTGGAACCACTACGGGAGGAGGAGGCCCGTCGTGCGCGCTTACGGCTCAGGCGCTTCGTCAGGCCTGTCAATTGGCCATCAATTACTGCGTCAGTTCTCAAGATCCCGTGCAGGGGGGGTGGAAATACAACGTCAATACGGGAACCTCTCCTGAGCAAAGCGATACCTCGCACCACGGCTGGGGTATTAAGGCGCTAAAAGCCGGGCAACTGGCTGGCGTCGCTCCGCCCGCAAGCGCTTTCACGAAAGCCAGCCAGTTCCTGGACTTGGTAGAGGAACCTTCGACCAAAGTCTTTGACCCCCAGTTCGGCTCGTATTTGGGACAATACAAATACTACACGGGAGGGATTGCGCCCTACGGCGCCATAGCTCCGAACACCACTGCGATTGGATTGTTAAGCCGAGTCTACCTTGGCGCTCCTCCCAAGCATTTGGTGATTAACAACTGGACCAGTGGACGGGTGCCGGTGGCCGGGGCGGTGTACTACAACTTTTATATGACCCAGTTGCTTTATGCCGTCGGCGGGCAGAGATGGTCCGAATGGAAGCCGCTGATGGACCAGCTTCTGCAAGGGAGTCAGGCGGTAGGTGGGCATGTGGATGGTAGTTGGTATTGGAGCGGTAGCACGTTGAATCCGGTCGGCGGCGGACAAGGGGGCTGGGGCGATGCTCCGTGGAACGGATATGGCGGCCGTCATTATTGCACGACCCTTTCTCTGTTGAGTATGGAGCAGAATTTTTCTCGGCTGAAGTTAGGAGGTGCTTTCGGCGGCGGCAGCGGAAACATTCAAGTTTATGCCGGCATTGACCAAACGGTCAGCCAGCCCAATCCCGCGAATCTCAACGGCACCGCCTGGGGAGGGGTGGGCAACATCACGCACACCTGGAGCAAGCTGACCGGGCCAGGGAACGTGACGTTTGGTTCGCCCACGAACTTGCAAACTACGGCTGCGTTTAGTGCCGTGGGAGACTACGTGCTGCGACTAACTGCCAGCGACGGTACGGCCACCTCGACATCCGACATCAATGTGCATTATGTGGTTGATAGCAAGGCTCAGTATGTCCGCATCCGAAAACCGATCAGCGGATATGTTACTCTCGCTGAAGTGCAGGTTATTGAAACAGGAACGAACGCCAATCTTGCCGTTGCAGGAACGGCCACTCAAGTATCCACAGCTTCCGGGCGTGTGGCCCAGAGGGCTGTCGATGGCTTACCAGGATTGACCGCCGCCAGCAATAGCATTTCGCAAACGGCCATTTCCGCTACTCCCTGGTGGATGGTCAACCTGGGCGCGAAAAAGCAAATTAGTTCCATCGTGATCTTGAACCGTTCGGATTGCTGCCACGATTGGATCGAGAATGCCACGCTTGAGACATTCGCCGAAGATCCGATTGCAAATCCCACCGCTACGCCGCTTTATTCGACCACCATTAGTCAAACGGCGCCCGGAACCACCATGACTTATCAAGTTCCGCAATAGGTTCTGTTGCCCGCACGACATGCGAGTCCATCGTCAGCCCTGTGGTCGGAAGACCATGCTTTACCGACCGCGGCATTGGCAATTGAATTGCTGCTGGCTTGCAATTTGTATTGCAGGGTGCTGCTGCGGGTGTACGTTCACCTCGGGGTCGCTCAAGGATCGGGTAGTCGGCCATGGCGGCACCGTCACCGACTCTGACGAGGGATTGCTGATTGACTTGGCGAAGTCCAAGTTTACGGATGCCGATTTGGCGACCTTGGGCGATCTCGGCGGTGTCCATGCGATGGTACTCCGAAAAACTGCCGTAACGAATCAGGGCCTTGTGTATTTGAAGTCTGCCCGCCGTCTGGCGACGCTCGATCTCTCCAATACGCAAATCACCGATGCCGGACTTCAATCCCTCACATCACTTTCGCAACTGCACGATTTGGTGTTGCTGGGTTGCGAGGTATCTGAGGATGGCGTAGCCAAGTTGAAGCAGGCGATGCCCAATGTTGAAATTGCTTGCGATGCACCCTGGACAGCCACAGCGAAAGGCAACCCATGAAGGCCCGGTTCAAGTCACGTTTTACGCTTACATGCCTCGTGGCAGCCACCATTGCGATGATGGGATGCCAGTCCGAGACCCATACCGGCGCCACCGCTGGGGCCGGTAGCGGGAACGCTCCCACGGTCGTGGCGAATAACCCCCCGCCCGCCATTGCCCTCGATCCTCGATCCGTGGAGAAAATGACCGATTACGAGAAGAAAATCATCGCCCTGGGGGGGCGTCCCAGGCTGCACTTGGACTTCTCGGGATCGAAGTTGACGGACGATGACTTGGCGAACCTGGAAGCGCTAGCGATGGTTACCAGCATGGATTTGTCCTACACCAACATCACCGACAAGGGTATCGAGCACCTCAAGAAGTATCCTCAGTTGGAGAAGCTGACCATTGTCTCGGCGCCCATTACGGACGCTTCCATCGAGCATTTCAGAGCGATGAAGAACCTGTGGGTGGTGGATCTGGATGGAACTAAAGTAAGTCAGGCAGGAGGGATGCAGTTGATCAAGCTGCTGGCTCCCCGCGCGAACGAGCGTCTCTACCGGCCCAAGGCCGGACGTCCGCCGAGGAACTGAACCGTTTTTCACCGATGACTTTTGCCATCCTCGTTGTTGCTGTTCGCGGTTCTCCCTGTGTATTTTCTAAAACCGTTCGATCGGCCAGCGAGCCCCATCGCTAAACAGCAAGAACGGTTTTTGCGTGCCGTAGGACTCGTCCGCCGTCCAGGGATTTGGCGATTTATTGTTGAACGGAATCGCCAGGGTGGATGACCTTACTGAGCGGCCACTCCGCCCCCCGTCAATACACTACGCATCAGGTTGCATGCGACGATGTCTGCGGGTAAAATCAATCCCCATACGAAGGCACTCCGTAGGGGCGGAGCGTCCTGCGGATGGCGATGGATTTCCGCCCATCCGTTCTTGCGCGACAGCCAATTTGTTTCTCAAAAAAATAAATTGTCGCCTTACTCGAAAAAATGGTGGATCCATGGACGACACCTCTCTTCCGCAGAATCCGCCTCTTCCTGATCCTCACGACGAAACCCAGCAGGATCCGGCGCTGCCCGGCCAACAAGATCGCTCTGAAACCGGCCCGGTGGGCTTTACGCTGGTCGAATTGTTGGTGGTTATTGCGGTGATCGTGATTCTGGTCGCGCTCTTGTTGCCTGCCATCGGCATGGCGCGGGCAAACTCCAGGCAGAAGCAATGTGCGAGTAACCAACGGCAAATCTTTGCGGCCTGGTCGAGAGCGACCACTCGTGAACCCGTGCGCGGAGCGCAGTGGACGCAACGGATCAGCCAGTACATCGAAGGGGGCGCAGGCGTTTTGTACTGTCCTGACGACATTGAACATGCGGCGGCATCCAGCTATGCGCTGAACGACCACGCCTACAAGTTCACAGCGCCCGATGCCGGACGCATCGTCCTGCTGGACTATAAGCAGGTTGAAGCCAGTGTTGTCGGCAAGACGGTTGCGCAACTCACCACGGAGTGGCCGGCGCAACAAGCTCCGCGGCACTTCAGCAAAGAGAACGTGACGTTCTATGACGGCCATGTGGACAGTTTTGAGCCTCGCAAGATCGATCCGAAATTTTGCGATTATTATGTCCGTTATTGGCGGCCCGTGGCCAACTCCAGCGTCAATCTCATCGGCTGCACCAACTCGGGCGATCCCGCGCCGACCATTCCGGGTGCCACGACTTCCGGGGGAACGACCGGGAGCACAGGATCCACCACAGCCGCCGCAACCACCACCACCACAACCACAACGACCGGGGGCAGCACGACAGGTGCGCCTGCCAGCGCCGATGTGGGTGTGACCCTGGCCGATTCAGCCGATCCGGTGACAGCCGGCCAACAAGTGACGTATACGATAGTGGTCACCAACATTGGCCCCAGTTCGGCGACCGGTGTGACCATGACCTATTCAATTCCCAACAACACCACGATCGTTGGTGCACCGACCACCACGGTCGGGGCGGTGAATGTGGCTGGTGGGACGACCGTTACAGGCACACTGGGAACCCTGGCCAGCGGCGCCAATGCCACGATCACTGTGGTGGTCAGCGTAAACGCCGGCGCTACGGGGCAATTGACTTCCACGGCCGTGGTGTCTACCGGAGTGACGGATCCTGTGTCTACCAATAACACTGCTACCCAGACGACAACCATTTCGGTTGCCGGCACAACAACGGGTGGAACGACCACAGGCGGGTCCCCTCCTGCTCCCTGCGATGTACCGACGCTTGCTTGTGCGGCGGCAGACGCGGCCAACGGCCTGCTCGTCAAATATACCTTTGACGACCCGCTCGACCCGTGGGCCGATAGCGGCCCGAGCGCTCAATACGATTCAACCCCTAACGGCGGCGCCCATGTTGTTACGTTGGGCAATGGCAACAAGGTCGCCGATATGTTTCCGGACGGTACCGTGTCGTTCAGCCCGCAGATCATGAATTGCTTCACTACCAATTCGACGACCATGTGTGCCTGGATAAAATCGGATCAATGGTGGGTTCCGGGGAATCGGTGGTATCATTACTGGTTCGCCAGCGATAATACCTGGTGCGTCGGCAAGGGGACACACTTCATCAATTTCCTGAGAAACACGGACGGCAAAGGCTTCAAACTGAACCCGCTCTACAATTGCGGTGGCTGTTCGGAAGACTCCTGCTGCACGACGTGGTGTTCCTTTATGAAAATGCCGGGTGCCTCCGGTTGGGATGGCACGAGGGCTGGATATATACCGACCAAGTCCGCTTACGAAAACTGGTCTCATTGGGCGTGGGTCAGGGATGCTGGCACGGGCCAACAGACGCTTTACGTCAACGGTGTTGCGAAAATGTGGAACAACGCCAGCTATACGATCACTACATGTTGGGACGGTTCGACAACCTTCTGCAACTATGCAATTGGTACGCCCCCTTTGCATGGCTGGTGCGATGATATGCGGATCTACAAGCGGGCCTTGAGCGTGGCCGAACTTGCCGGGCTGGCCGGAAGTCCTCCGGAATGAACGCTTATTGCCGCTGGCCGAGGGAATTTTCAGACTGAGTTTCTGCGCTGGCCTCGAAATAGCCTTGCATCATGTTGGGAGGAAAAACGGTGTCAGGTACCTTTTGCCGGAACGGCCCGGAGGGTGCTTCGCACAAAAGGTACCTGACACCCTTTTTCGAATCACGCAAGGCTATTGAGCGAATAAGAATATGACCATTGCCGCGCCTTAAAATGCTCCCGCGCTCTGCACCGGTGGTTGCAGTTGCAGCACTCAGCCCGCCGGCACGCTGCTTCCGCCCGATTCCACAACTTCATCGGCCGGCCAAGTTCCGCCACTTCCGGCAGGTGTCCGTGTGCCGCCGACGATCATCACGCGTCAGTGGCATGCCGACAGTGAAGCCACAACCGGGTCCGACGTACCGAATGATTTCGGGATCCGAGTCTATGGCGAAGATGAGATCCTTTGTGTCGCCAAGACGCGTAGTCCATTCGTGAAAAACGCGGAGAATCGAGAGGTCTGCATGATGGCTTTCACATGCTCGAAGCCAGGTTGTGCCAGCCAAGGAAAGGCAGGCAGACCGGTGCTTTTCACTCGGGATCCTCAAGAATACTACGTAGGGTCAGGACGCGTGATGCAACCGAGTCTCGCCGATCTGGAAGCCGCCGAGACGAAAATTGTATGGGGGCCTCCGAATTGCCCTGTTTGTGGAAGCAATCAAAATACCAAGCCATACGTATTGCCCGAGGTGCAGCCTCGGTTGGCCAGGCTTGAGGACGAACTGAGGTGGTCGCGCGAGCAATTAAAGGCGGCTCGCGCCGCAGGCCACGATCTCTCGCCCGGCGCTCGTCCGCCGACCGTTATTTTCGACGAGATCAGTAGACTGCCGCAATTGTATCTCGTCCGGCAGACGCCTCCTGCGCCGGGCACCAAGTGAGCATTTCGAATCCAAGCGACAAGTTGTTTTACCCGCGCGTCTCAAACTTCAGAGGCTGCTCGCTCTTGGGATTCGAGATTCTGATCGCCGTCTTCCCAGCCAAGAGATCGTCAATCAGGCTGCCGACTACTTCGGCCCGCCAGCCTTGCGCCAATGCCGGGGGCGGATCGTCGGGGTGGGCCATGTCCAGGCGGTAGGCAACCAGTTCGCGCACGTCGTTCGGGCCGCCCACCAAGCTGGCTGCCAGATCCGCCTCGCGGCAGATGCTTCCCAGCGCGGACGAAAGAAACTGACCCAGTAGATTGAGTTGCGGGGGCAATTCGCGTGGGGCGCGGCCGCGGGGCAAGTCCGATTCATTCACATCGAGGCCGCGACGGATGCTTTCCGCCAGGGCGGGCATCGCGTGCTTGAGATCTCCTCGCTCCATCCCGCGGATGTTGCGGATCGAGGCCAGGTCGTCGGATTGGCGCTTTGCCAATTCGACGATGAGATCATCGCGCAGCACACGGCGGACGGGAATATCGCGCCGCTCGGCCTCCGATTCGCGCCATTGCCACAGTTCGCGGACGATCGCTTTGCAGCGGGCGCTGAGACCCGAGATGCCCGAGGTCCTCCGCCAGCGATCGCGGCGATACCCTGCCACCACATCGTCGAGCCAGGCGGCCATTTCAGTCTGCAGCCACTCCATGCGACCCAGTCGCTCAAGCCGCTCACAGAGCCGATCGCGCATCGGCTCCAGAAAAATCACGTCCGTCAGAGCATATTGCATCTGCCGATCCGTCAGGGGTCGGCGCCGCCAGTCGGTGCGGGTTTCACCTTTTTGTGGCGACTGACCGAGGAGTTTTTGCACGAGAGAACTGTAACCCGCCGGATACTCTAAACCGACGAGTCCGGCGGCAATTTGCAAATCGAACAGGTTGGCCGGCGGGACGCCAATCGACGTGAGGCTGAATCCCACTTCCTCGCGACCCGCATGAACCAGCGACTGATGCTTGCCGGAACTCAACAGGTTCCAAAATGGCGTCAGGTCGCTCAGAACCATGGTGTCGATGACGGCCATCCTACCTCCGGCGGCCACTTGCACCAGGCAAAGCTGCGGGCGATAGGAATGCTCGGAAACAAACTCCGTATCGAAGGCGATCGTCGGCTCGGACGCGATCCGCTCGCAAAGTTCCGCCAGTTGTGCCTCGGTGGTGACAAGATCGTATTTCACGCGGCGCAAATGCCTTCTAGAGCAGGAATATCAAACAGGTAAGCGCCAACAAGGGCAACAATATGGTGAAGCTGTATTTAAGATAGCCAAAAAAGCTGGGCATTTTCACGCCCGCCCCTTCGGCCAGCGCCTTGACCATGAAATTCGGCCCATTGCCAATATAGGTCATGGCTCCCATAAAGACTGCGCCCAGGCTGATGGCAGTCAGGATAAGAGAATCGATTTTGCCCCCCTCCACAGCCAGATCGCCCCCGGGGAGTGTTTTGGCGGTCTCAAAAAACACGATGTAGGTGGGCGCGTTATCCAGCACGGAGGAGAGCGATCCGGTGGCCCAATAAAACCGGGCCGGAGTCGTCAGCCCCAGCTGCGGGCCATGGACATGAAGAATTTGCAGGGCCGGTTGCATGCACAGGAAAATGCCCAGGAACAATGCCGCCACTTCGACAATCGCCGCATACGTGAATTGATTCTTCTGCCGAACCATATGGGAGCCTGCCACAATGGAGATGCCCACCAGCAGCAGTTGGCAAATCTCGCGCAGGTAGAGCCAGGGATGCCAGTTGGTCCCAGGAAAAGCTTTGCTGGGGTCCAATAGCGCCACGCAGGCCACGATGGCCAACAGCAACGTGCCATTGAGTTGCCAGCCGGTAATCACCAGCCCGCGCACTCGCTTCTCGTCTTTGACGATGTCCTTCTGCTTTTCGCGCGGATAGTGATAGAGATGGTCCCAGAGGAAATAGATCACCAACAACATTCCGTTGACGAACAGCCACTCCTTCCACAGGCTGAGCGTCCACAAGAAGGGAACGCCTTTAAGATAGCCCAGAAATAGAGGAGGGTCACCTATCGGCAGTAAGCAGCCGCCGCAGTTGCACACAATGAAAATAAAAATCACCACGGTATGAGCGACGTGCTTCCGCTCCCGATTCGTTTCCAATAACGGCCTAATCAAGAGCATGGCCGCGCCGGTGGTGCCAATCAGGCTGGCAAGCAGCCCGCCGACGGCGAGGAAGGCGGTGTTGGTCAGCGGGCGAGCCGCCAGATCGCCTTCGATGCGAATCCCGCCGCTGATCGTATACAAACTGAACAGCAGCACAATAAACGGCACATACTCTTGAAAGATCGCGTTGGAAAAGATGGTCCAAGCCAGTGGCCAATGCCAGCCACTGTCGGAGGGCTCGACCACATGGTGGGCCGGCCAATGACCATCGACCGCCGCTCCATGGGCAAGCAGGTAATACAATAGCGTAATCAGCCCCAGCCCTGCCGCCACGTAGAGCCGGTGCAAATTGCTTTCCCACCAATGCTGCGTGGCGGGCAACAGCGGAAGAATGGCGATGCAACCCAGGAGTATCACGAACGGTAATACCCAGATGACATGGGGCGCTTTGCCCGGGGCCGCGGCGGCCGCCACTTCGTGTGGGTGAACCACCAACTCGGTGCCGTGCTGAGGCCAACCAAGCCCCAGGGATACGGCATATCCAACAACGATTAGCGCGATGACGAGTGCGACACTTTTTCCGGCCGCGGGGCTATATCCTGCATGACTCACGGTGCGTCCTGATCAAAGGCGGGGTGAAGAATTACAGATCCGTCATGAAATGGGGGGCCGCGCCGGTAACACCATCACCCAAAAGTGTGGCTTCGTCAAGGGGACAGCGTCCGTTGAGAAGTCGCATTCCACGATGTAAAGATCCCCGCCAACTCGATGTGCGCAACCGACTAGATCCAGTCAGTGATAGTCAAGGTGATGGTCAAGGCGAACGGGGTGGAGGATCGTCCCATCTGGCTTTACCCGTGCAGAACTGCAAAAATGCAGCCGATGCGCTCCCACGAACCCGAAGTGTCAGCCAGACTATTCGCACCGCCCCATGAGCCGAGAAGTTTGGCTGAAGCCCAACCGCAGGGCATTGATCATGGCGATGTCAATTCCGCTCATTGCCGCTGCACTCGGCGGAGGGGTTGGGTGGAGGACGGAAGGCTGGCTGCGCTGGGTTGGTCTTTCGCTGTTGTTGGCGGGTGGTGCGGCGATAATCGCCTTGGCTGTTCAATGCGTTCGGCCGCGAATGGCGGTACAAGATGCGAATCTATTGGTTTTCCTGAAACTCGGAGCTCCCCTGGCAATCCCTCTGTCGATCGTGGAATGTGTATTCCTGGGGCGACCGGAAACGCAAGCAGCCCTGGGCCAGCGCAATCGCATGGTGAGCCTGGTCATTCGACTGGCGGAGGCGGCCACGGAATATAAAGCTCGCGAAGTCAAGCCATCGCTGGGTCGCTGGGAAGATGGCTACATTACCATCCACGGCGCGTGGTGCGAACCGCTGACGCTGGAACTGGCCCAACGACTCAATGCCAAACTCCGAGACGCCCAGCGACTTCAAGGCGAGAAAATGGAGGCGTAGCAGCCGTGTCATCAAGTTTATTGATAAGTGTTCGCAATCTCGATGAAGCCAGGCTCGCGCTGGCAGGGGGCGCCGACGTGATCGACGTCAAGCAGCCTGCGCGCGGTCCCCTGGGGGCTGTCGATGCGGCTGAACTACGCCCCGTCGTTGAGGAGATGAGCCGCAGCGCACCGATCAGTGCGGCACTGGGAGAATTGCTCGATCCGCGGCAACGGCTCTCCCCCGAGAGCCTGGGTGGATTGTCGTATGCGAAATTCGGGCTTGCTGACTGCGCATCCCAACCGGACTGGGCCGATTTATGGCTCGCCAAGACCGCTCTGTTTCCCTTGGGTGTGTCGCCCGTGGCTGTGGTGTATGCCGACCCTGCCGCGGCAGCTCCACCCCCGCGGGAGATTCTGGCCGTGGCCGCGTCAGCCGGTGCGCCGGTCGTGCTCGTTGACACCTTCGATAAGCAACGAGGCAATTTATTGACGCATTGGACATTAGACGCAGTGGCGCAATTCGTGACACAAGTGCAAGACGAAGGACTGAAGATCGCACTGGCGGGATCGCTCGACCTGGACAGCATCCGGCAATTGCTTCCCCTGGAGCCAGATTTCATTGCGGTTCGGGGAGCTGTCTGCCACGGTGGACGAGCTGGTGCGATCGAGCTTGCTCGAGTGCGTAGCTTAGCGTCTATGATGAGGGGCGGGCCAAGAGAGTTGGCCCGCGAAAGGAGTTTGAACTAAGGCTCGCCCGTTGGAGTACAGCCTTCGGGCTGCTTTGTGAAAAGCAGGCTAAAGCCTGGACTCCAACGGCGGGCTTGGCCCAGCCAACGGTCACCCATTGACTCCACTCATTTCACCTATACGTATGAGGATCATTTTATGCCGAGTATTAAAATCAATGTTCCGCACGCCCATGGCCAACAGCAAGCATCAGAGCGCCTACTGGGTTTTATGACCCAGATGAAGCACCAATATAAGGATCAAGTGAGCGACTTACAGGAAACCTGGGAGGAGAACCGGTTGAACTATTCGTTTCGGACCTTCGGCATGACGGTGCGCGGCGCCGTCGAAGTCCAGGAGCAACATGTTTCGCTCCATGCGGATTTGCCATTCGCCGCCATGATGTTCAAGGGAAAGATCGAGCAGGAGATTCGCGGCACGTTGGAAAGAGTATTGGGATAAAGCCTCGAACGAAAATGGGGAAGTGGTGCCACTGCTTGATAGTCGGGCGAGATGTATTGAGACAATCCAAACCGGCCCAGTCGCGACTATCAAGCAGTGCGGATCAAGCGGCTTGGAACGCACTGCTTGGCGGACGCATCGTGAGACAAAGGACTCCGGGCGGATCGAGGCGTCCTAAAAGCAGTGGCACCTGATAAGTGTCGCGCCTGCACAATCCGCACAGGCGTTGCTACCGGTTCAAGGTCGTATATTGTGGGCGGACATGTGGCGGCCGTTTTGACAGTCTGAAGAGCCGAACTATCGTTTGGCGGAGCGAAAACAGGGTTGGTTTCCAGGCTATCGCCGGGATCATGTTCAACCCAAATCGCTTCGTGGAACCGCTCTCATGACGGCTCGAATCCTGGTTGCCGACGACTCGACGACGATGCGCAAGATTGTCCTAAGGGCGCTTGGGGCAGCGGGTGTGACCGCTATTGTAGAGGCTGAAGACGGGGACGAGGCACTGCGGTTATTCAAAACGGGCGAGTTCGATCTGGTCCTGACCGACTGGCGAATGCCCGGCCGAACTGGCATCGAAGTGGCGCGCGAGATCCGGCGGTTGGACACGAATGTCCCCATCATCCTGATGGCAACCGAACTGGAGCAGTACCCTGTGGCCGAGGCTACGGCAGCGGGGGTAACGGATCGCCTGATCAAGCCGTTTACTCCCGAAACGGTTCGGGATCTGCTCGGCAGATATAGCGACAAGCCGAAGAGCCCGGCGCCCAGAGTTCGGACCAAGCTAGCCGCGAGCGTCGAAGGCGATCGGGGGGCGTAAGGCCTCTGTTTCTTCCCGCACTGGTTGTGGTCGTAATATCACGCCAGCCTTGTGCCAACGGCCGACTTCCGCTTTTGTGGGTAGCCCTCGCCTGCCGGGCGTGGGCTGGATCGCGCTATACGGCCGAACTTACTCAATAGCTCCGATTGCAGCCTCTGTGCGGCAACTGCTACCCAGGCACCTTCCGGCAGAAGGAGCCTACTATGGCGACGCCTGGACTTTCTCATCTTGTCGTGTTCCATTTTCTTTACATGTCCGCCGAGATCCATCGTAATGCTTGCCTCTTTTGTCGGCCTCCAATTACACTGAGATAAGGAGCTATGCGGCGGCGTTGCCGCCATGCCAGATTTACCCGCCTCGAAGCCGACCAGCCATGGCCAACGACTTTTATCGCGTACCGCTACTGGTGGCTCACTATGACGAATACTTGGCCCAACAAGATTCGGCGCGGTTCATGCGGAACGTGTCCAAGAGCTACACGCTCTCGACACTCGAACGGTTGGCGCAGAGCAACGATCGCATGACGCGGCGGGCCGCCGTGCTGGCCCTGAGCGTGATGGGCGATTACGACGCCAACCATGTGCTGGGACGAGCACTCACCGATCGAGATCGCGGTGTTCGTTCGCTGGCCGAGAACGGTATTCGCTCCGTTTGGGAAAGAGCGGGCAATGTCTACCAGCGGGCCCAGTTGCAGATCATCATTCGTCTTGTATCTTCAAAGAACTACAGCGAATCGATCCGCCGCGCCACAGAATTGATCGAGCAGGCGCCCTGGTTTGCGGAAGTCTGGAATCAACGGGCAATCGCCCATTTCGCCATCAGTGCGTACGAAGATTCTGTGCGCGATTGCCGCCAGGCGCTGGAAATCAACCCTTACCATTTCGCCGCCGCCGCGGGCATGGGGCAATGCCACATGCGAATGAACAATCCGCTGGCCGCGTTGGAATGCTTTCGCCGAGCCTTGCGACTCAACCCCAACATGGAAGCGGTGCGAGCTCAGGTAGTTCAGTTGCAGCGAACGCTCCGCGACCGGTGAACTGCGGACCTGTGGGAGTACAGGCTTTAGCCCGCGTTTCATCAGGGCTCCTTCGAACTGGATGGCAGCCCTACTGATCGAAGTTCTGCAAGGCCGTGCAATGCGGGCCTGCGGCACAGCGGCTGTGGGACGCAGAGACTCGTAAAACACTACGATTCGCCCCAGATAGCTGAGGAAACAATTGGTATAACTATGGTTGCATGGCCAATTCAACGCCCCCCATCTTGATCCTCGGCGCCGGCATCAACGGCGCTTCACTGGCCCGAGAACTTGTTCTCAATGGCTCGCCAGTCGTGTTGGTCGATTCGGCCGACGTTTGTTACGGTGCAACCGCCTACTCGTCGCGTTTGATCCACGGCGGATTGCGCTATCTGGAATACGGCGATTTTGCATTGGTGCGCGAATCGCTCGCCGAGCGGGCGCGACTGCTGCGATTAGCGCCGCAGTTCGTCCACCCTTTGCATATCCACATACCCGTTTCAAAGCGATCAGGCGGTTGGTTCAGCGGGGCTCGCAATTTTCTCGGCGGGAGAGCCGGCGGCAAACCGTCGCAGCGCGGGTTGTGGCTGGTTCGCACGGGACTTTGGCTCTACGACCTCTTTGCCCACGACCCCACCCTGCCCCGCCGCACGGTGCGCCGCGTGGGCCACGATGCCGGCCCGCAGGTCGATCCGACTCGCTATCGCTGGCTCTGTGGCTATTGGGATGCTCAGATCCGCTTTCCCGAGCGCTATGTTCAAGCTCTGCTGGCGGATGCGCGACAATTGGCCCAGGAAGCAGGCGTGGAATTTCGTGTGGTGACTTATCATCGCGTCCGGCAGCAAGGACGATTTGTGGAACTGTTGCCGGAAGGGTGCCTGGGGCAAATGGAGTGCGGCCCCCGACAGTCTGGGGCGGCGCTCCACTTGCCCCGGGCACCCGTGAACTTGCCCCAGGCACCCGGCGATTCGCCTGCACCCGAGTCCTTGGAAGTCGCCGCCATCGTCAATGCCACAGGTGCCTGGGTGGATTTGACACTCCGCGAACTCGGGATCGAAAACCGGCCCTTGATGGGAGGGACCAAGGGAAGCCATTTCATCACTTTCCACCAAAGGCTCCGCGAGGCGCTTGGTGACCAGGCACTTTATGCCGAGGCCGACGACGGCCGGCCCGTGTTCATCCTGCCGTTTGGAGATAGTGTGCTGGTAGGCACCACGGACATTCCCTTCACTGGCCGACCGGAAGACGCACTGGCCAGTGGTGAGGAGTTGGAATATCTAATCGCCGCAGTCAACGAGATCATGCCCCAGGTGGGGCTAACCCGAGCAGATCTGGAATTGCACTACTGTGGCGTACGCCCGTTGCCAGCCTCCGACGCTGCAACACCGGCGTCGGTGACACGTCGGCATCAGATGGTCGAACATGCAAGCGAACCGGTCCCGTTGTTCTCGGTGGTTGGGGGAAAACTGACCACTTCTCGACAGTTGGCCGAAGAAGCAACCGCAACCATCCTGACGAGCCTGGGCAAAACGGCATCAAGAAATTCCCGCGATCGCGCTGTCCCTGGTGGCGAAGAATATCCCGCCACGCCATGTGTCCTGGCCGCAATGCAGCAGCAACTGGCAGCGGAATTTGGACTCGGGCTTGTTCAGGTGGAGGCTGCCTGGCCGCTGTTCGGCACTCGCTTGCGTGCCGTCCTGGCAGAATCGAGCCGCCTGCTCCAAGAAGGTGAAGCCCCTAACGCTAATTTGGCAAACACTCCCCTGCTCCGCAGACTTGTGCGTTGGATCGTCTTAAATGAATCTCCCCACACACTCGACGATCTCATTGAGCGGCGCCTGATGTTGCTCTATCATCACCCGCTGACGATGGCCTGTCTTCGGGAATTGGCCGACACGCTCGGCGCGACTGGAGTCGTCACCGTCGAACAAGCCGAATCGCAATTGGCAGCCACGGTACAGAGGTTACACAAACACTTTGGCAAGCAGGTCTCGCCATGAATCAATACATTCTTGCCCTGGATCAGGGAACTACATCGAGTCGAGCTATCGTGTTCGACCACCGCGGACACATCGTGGCGACCGCTCAGCGGGAATTCCCACAGATCCTGCCAGCTCCTGGGCAGGTCGAACATGACCCCGAGGCCATCTGGGATTCGCAACTCGCCGTCGCTCGCGAGGCACTGGCGAGTGCCAAGTTAACCGCGGCCGATGTGGCCGCCATCGGCGTCACCAATCAGCGAGAGACAACGATTCTCTGGGATAAAACAACGGGGAAACCTGTGGCCAATGCCATCGTCTGGCAGAGCCGTGTCAGCGCGCCTATTTGCGAGGAGCTTAAGGCCGCTGGGTGCGAGCCGGTGTTTCGCGCCAAAACTGGCCTGCTGCTGGACGCCTACTTTAGTGGAACCAAGATCAAGTATTTGCTCGATACGCATGACGGCTTGCGCGCACGGGCCGCCCAGGGAGAAATTCTATTCGGCACCGTCGATTCCTTTCTCATCTGGCGGCTCACCGGCGGTCAGTGTCATGTGACCGACGTCAGCAATGCCAGCCGCACGCTGTTGATGAACATCCACACGCGCCAGTGGGATGACGAACTGCTCAAGCTGCTTACGATCCCGCGCGCCATGCTGCCTGAAATCCGTTCCTCCAGTGAAGTTTACGGCCAGACCGATGCAAAATGGTTCGGCGCGCCGATTCCCATCGCGGGGGATGCCGGCGATCAACAGGCCGCTACCTTTGGCCAAACGTGCTTTACGCCAGGGAGCGCCAAGAACACCTATGGCACCGGTTGTTTTCTCTTAATGAACACCGGCAAGAAGTCCAAAATGTCGGACCACAAGCTCTTGACAACGATCGGCTGGCAAATTGGTGATGAAGTAACCTATTGCCTCGAAGGATCGGTATTCATCGGGGGCGCTGTCGTGCAGTGGCTTCGCGATGGGCTAGGACTGATCGACTCATCGGCCGAGGTGCAACGCTTAGCGGCCACGGTGCCAGACTCGGGAGGCGTCGTGCTCGTGCCAGCCTTCGTGGGCCTGGGCGCACCGTACTGGGATCCATATGCACGGGGCGCTATCTATGGCATTACACGCGGCACGACGGCTGGCCACCTTGCCCGGGCAGCGATTGAGTCGATGGCCTTTCAGACTCGCGACCTTTTGGAGGCGATGCAGCAGGACGCGGGGGTTTCGCTCGCGGCCCTTAAAGTTGACGGCGGAGCTGCGGTTGACGATGGTTTGCTCCAATTCCAAGCCGATATTCTCGGGACTTCCGTCCAACGGCCGGTAGTATGTGAAACGACCGCTTTGGGTGCGGCCTATTTGGCCGGTCTGGCGGTTGGATACTGGAAAGATACGAGCGACCTATCAGCCCACTGGGCCATCGACCGCGAGTTCTTTCCGACGCTCAGCCAAGCCGACCGTCAGAAGCGATACGAACAATGGCAAGAGGCAGTACGGCGATCCCTCAACTGGGACCGACCGCACTAATTCGCAGCGCCCGTGAGGAGACAGAGTTCTGAGTGCTCGCCAGTCCTACCGCAACGCAGCTCCGCTGGCTGTTTCCGCGAAGCGAACCCCGTCGGCATAGCGGGCCGGAGTGCGGCAGAACTGTGCCAAGGTCGCCTCGCTGGAGAACAGATAGACACGGTTGTTGTAAAACAACCCATGCTTGCGTAAGCCAGGTGTCATCTGGCGGGCTTCAAGAGCCAGAACGGGATCTACGCCGGACATGGCCGGGCCATAGTAGTCTGGATTGGCCAGGAATCGCTTTTGCTGTTCCGCGCCGGTGAAGAGATAGGTCTGTCCTCGATGCACGGCTCCAAACCGCCGGTCTCCGCGGACCCAGCGCTCGTGTTCCACTAACTCCACCGCACAATGCCCCTCCAAGGCCAGTGGGGCTTGCGGCGCAGCGGTTGGCAGATTGACTGCTGGCGGCGTCACTGCGGCATTGTTTGCCATCGGAGCGGGTGCAACAGGCGCGGCCGGTTGTCCTGTCAGCAGAGCGGCGTACGGATTCTGCCCTGTCGGCACGGGCATGGAGGCCACGGGTGGCTGCATTTTCGACTGCGGAAGTTGTGGCGTCGCGGGAACCTGCACCGTGGGAGGTTGTTGCGCGATCGGCGACTGGGGAATCGCGTTGGGACTCGCCCCTTGTGACCTGTCGCGGAAATATTCCGCATAACGATCTTCCACATTGCCGGTCGGAGCCTGTCCTGGCGTCACCGTGGGCTGCTGAGCGGCCACCGACGGGGCCGCCGATGGCGCTGAACCCGCCACGGCGTTGAGATTAGCATACGGATTATTCAGGCGAGGATCCGCTGTCACGGCCACTTGCTCTAGCCCTGCCAGATAGGCTGCCTGATCCAACGAGCATCGCAATAAGGCCACAACTTGCCCGTTAGGAGCCAGAATCACATCGCTTGGCCAGGATGTTACTTCATACTGCCGAGCCACGGCGGGAAACTGTTGCGCATTAACTTTGACCGGAACAAACTTCGCTTGGATGCGTTGCGCCGTACCGGGCCGGCTATACACCGATTGCTCCATCCGCATGCAGGGCTGGCAATCGTTCGACCAAAAATGGACGAGCACCAGCCGATTGGTTTGCCCGGCAATTTGCCGAGCCTGATCGATGCTTTGCAGCCACTGGATCTCTTGTCCATCAGCCCTTGTCGAAACCGGGATGAGACACAGTGCCAGTACCGTAAAACAGGCTGTAAGTCGCAACATTTCAGTTCCGCTGCCGTGAAAGAGGCTGTGCTGGCAAGGCGAATTGATAGTCCAGCGCTCTCATTTATCGACTGAACGATCATGCACAGTGGTGCAAAAGAATCGAATGTGCGGATTTTTCCACCGGGTCCTTCGGGAGCACCCAAGAGCGAGCAAGTTCACGTTTTTCGATAACTCCATCTGTGACAATGGTTTACGACGTCGATCGGGTTGATGTGGCTGTAACGAAGGCCGGGGCATCGCTAAAACTATAAAATTCTTCCCAAATTCTCCGAAACCAGTACAACACGAACCTTGACACGGCCGATGATATCACTAAGATACCAGTAGCTTTGAACCCCGCCTTGCAGGCAGTGGGTTATCGGCCCGCGAATAAGTCTTTGGGCCGTTCTCACCAGTAGTAAGCCACTCGCAACGTAATAAAGCGAGCAGAAGAACTGGTGAGTGGGCGCTTTCCGACTGGTCAACCCGGGAGCAGTTCTCAGGTTGCCCCGCAATTTGCGCAGGCCCCTCATTGGGACGCATGGTTGTCTCTGAGGTCGCCGGAATCAATGCATTCGGCAGTTGCGAAGACCGGGAACGCAAAGCCCGCCAGCCTGCATTTGGACTGGGTAAATTCAAGCGGATTTCCGCGGCATTCGCGGTTCATTCGACCTCTGTTTTAGGCCCCTAGGCACTGTCGCCACAGGTCCATTCTATCGATCCGGGGTTTTCCCGCAATTTTCGCGCGCCTCAACAAAATGGATTTCGGCGCGCCGGGACGACTCCCATTCTTAAGGTGAGTGATGAACAATCGGAAAAAGGGTCGTATGCGTAACGATCGCATGCGCGGCGGCGGGGGTGGTGGCGGCGGAGGAGGAGGAGGGGGAGGCGGAAGACGCCGTGGAGGCGGCGGGGGAGGCGGAAGGCCCCACTCGCATGGCCCACGACCGGGCTCCAATGAACCGCGAGACATGGATGTTGGTCAAGACAATGGCGAGCCAGGCCCCATTGAGCCGGGCGGCGGTGTCTTGGAACTGCACCCCAACGGCTACGGGTTTCTCCGAGACCCCAACAATAATTACTCGCGGGAACGAACGGATCCGTTCGTACCCGGCACGATGATCGACAAATTCCGTCTCCGTGAGGGCGTCTACATTCACGGGATGGTGCAACAAGGGCGTCGCCAGCAAGGCCCCCGGTTGCGCGAGATCGAGACCGTGGACGACATGAAGCCGGAGGAGTATGTCAACGTCAAGTCTTTTGACGAATTGACTCCGATCAATCCGGAAACCTGGCTGAGGTTGGAAACGGGCCAAAATCCCATGACCACGCGGGTCATGGATCTGCTCACGCCCTTGGGCAAGGGACAACGCGCCTTGATCGTAGCTCCGCCGCGAACCGGCAAAACGATCATGCTGCAGCACATCAGCCAGGCTATTACGGCCAATCATCCAGGGTTGAAACTGGTCGTGTTGTTGGTTGACGAACGGCCCGAAGAAGTCACGGACATGAAACGGGCCGTCAAGGGAGAAGTCGTCGCTAGCAGCCTGGATCGAGACGTGGAAAGCCATGTGCGACTCTCGCAGCTTGTCGTCGAACGCTGCAAGCGGCTGGCCGAGGAAGGCAAGGACGTGTTCCTGCTGATGGACTCGATCACTCGTATGGCCCGGGCATTCAATAAGTGGGTCGGCAACACCGGCCGCACGATGAGCGGCGGCGTGGACATCAAAGCCTTGGACATTCCCAAAAAGCTGTTTGCTACAGCCCGGGTGTTCGAGGAAGGCGGCTCGCTGACGATCGTCGCCACGGCGCTGATCGACACCGGCAGCCGGATGGACGAACTGATCTTCCAGGAGTTCAAAGGAACGGGCAACATGGAGTTGGTGCTCGACCGCAAGTTGTCCGACCGCCGCGTGTGGCCGGCCATCGACATCAGCCAAAGCGGCACCCGGCGCGAAGAGAAGCTATTGGATGCGGATACGCTCCATGCCGTGACCATGCTGCGAAGAACGCTGACATCCATGCACCATGTGGACGCCATGGAGCAGTTGATTAAGCAACTCGGCCGGTTTAAGTCGAACCAAGAGTTCATCCAGCTTATTGCTGGGGCCAAAGCCTTGGACTGACAGCCGAAACACCCCGTAGGCAAACGTCGTGAGACTACGGCATTCCTGCGCGCTGCGAGTGAGACGCGGCTCGCAATGGGCGAGGGGGAGCGCCTTCGCCTGGAGGCGCAGCAGCTTGCAATAACGCTCAAGCAAAAACCAAATCTGCACCCCCCAACGGGTTCGTGGCTCGTCGCTGGCCCAAGATCCTTCATAATTTCGGCCTCTCGTCCCCCTCCGAGCCCTCTTAAATTCGGCTACCGCCGGAATAATTTCTCCTCTCCTTAGTCATTGTCTGGCAAGCCTTTACGACACGAAGCGCTCGCCACGGAAAATTATTCAACGAAGGTTCAAGGCTTTGACCGCCATTGTATGTGTGAGGGGATCATTCGCGCTAGCCAGGAAGCGACTGCGCCATGAACGAAGTTGGCCACGATTCGTCCGAGGCTTTCATCACGCTGATTCTCCAGCATGAGCGGCGACTCTGGCATTTTATCCTAGCCCTGGTTCCCACCGACCAGGACGCTGAGGACGTGCTCCAAGAAACGGCGGTCGTCCTCTGAAGAAAGCGGGACGAATTTCGCCCCGGTACGGACTTCTTAGCCTGGGCACGGGCTATCGCTCGAAACAAAGTGCTGGAATGGCGCAGGCGAGCAGCGTCTGCCGGCTCCTCATTGGACGAAGACGCGCTGGAGTAACTTGCCTCGGAGGCGGAAGCCCGGGCGGCATCCATCGACAAGCGTCAGGCTGCGATGCAAGACTGCATGCAAAGACTCCCACAGACCGATGCCGAACTCATCCACCAACGCTATAGCGAGGGTTTGTCCGGCCTCGAGTTGGCCAAGAGACTGAAACGGCCGGTCAACTCCATCTATCAATCTCTCGGACGAATCCGCCGCACCTTGCTGGATTGCATCACCCGCAAACTGGCCCGGAACTGAACCATGCCTCCCTCACCTGAGCAAATCGCAGAACTGCTCGAACCGGCCGATCGGCTCTGCGACGGCGCGTTGCCCCCCGAAGAGTCGGCACGGCTGAGTAAGTTATTAAGTTATTGCGAGAGAGCGACGAACTTCGGCAATGCTTTCTGGGACACCGGGAGTTGCATGCTTCGCTCGCCTGGAGCGGTCGCGGAGGCCGAATCGCTGTCCTGGTTCAGCGTGAATTGGAATTCTGATCGTTTGGCGTTATCGAGTGGTGAAGGGCATCCTGCCAAAATGGTCGCGGCATCCAGCCGCGAAGGTTTATTGCATGGGGCCAAAACCGAAGGGGGTCTAATTTGAGCTT
>JAIOPX010000315.1 GCA_021413705.1 Planctomycetota bacterium
GGCGCGATAAAAAGTGGCAGCGCCGCCTCGTGCAGCACCGCCACAATCGTATCCGCCTTGGTCAAATCCGTCCGACCCTAGGTTGTGAAGATAACATGAATGTCCGATATGTCAATCAGACTAAGGACTTGCGCTTCGCGATCACCACACACGCATCGACATGCGTTGTTGCGATCGACCGCGCGTCGTAGAGCAATCTACCCCGGCCCGCCTTCGCAACATGTCTCACAGATCGTGTGACAGAGAGCGCATTGCAGTTTCGCTCGGATCTCGATCAATGCGCCTCCACAAGCCGGGCAGACTGGGGAAGAAGGAGTCGATTCACTTAGATTGTTTTCGAATTGCTCAACAGACAGATTTTTTCCGACCATCAGAAGTTTGCCTCCCTAAGCATTTCCCGCGGCCTGCAATCGTCCCAGCATTTGCCGGTGTTCCCATTGGCTAATGGTTTGTGAAACCAGGTTGGCGATGGCGATGGCGAACAACTGTTCGTCCGGGAGCCATTTGCGCGGCGGGCCGATGTGTTCGTGACAGACGACCCCCTCCATGCCACCTTCGATATGAATGGGAGCGTCCATGATGGCGCCGATATTCAACGGAACGAGATAACTCTCCGTAAACTCACATGTTCTCGGGTCTTGTCGCGCATCGTGGGCGGCGATGACCTCGCTGGTCAGCAGGGCCTGAAAGTAGCTGGGGAAAGTTTCGGCTTTCAGTTCGATCCCTGACGAATATCGCCCGGTGCTGAGTTCATACAGTAGGTGACAGCGAATCGCCTGGCGATCCTCAGTGTAGCGCCAGATGCTGACCCGTTCGACTCCGATCGTCCGCGCCGCGACTTCGATCATCTGCCTGAATGTGGCGTCCCGATCAAGTCCGGCAAAGACCTCGCTCCGCGTGAGCGCCACCAGCGCAGCCTGTTGCCGCATCAGCCGGTCCCCGGCTTGCCGCAATTCGTCCTCGGCCTTTCGCCGCTGCTTGTCCTGCCAACCCTGGATTTCCTGAGCCAGCTCGGCAGCCGTAGCAAAGCGATCCGCTGGCGACTTGGCCAGCGCCTTGAGGCAGGCAGCCTCAAGCGCCGGAGGCGCCTCGGGCCAATGCACATGGGGCGGCTCGATCTCTCCTTCCCATGCTTTTTTGAGAATTTCGTTCGTATCGGTACCCGTGTAGGGGGGCTGTCCCGTCAGGATTTCATACAGGATCGCTCCCAGGCCGAAAATGTCGCTGCATGGGCCCACCAGATCCAAGCGACCTTCCGCTTGCTCTGGCGCCAGATAGGCAGGCGTACCCATCACTTGTCCCATCACGGTTTGACCCGCGCGCGTGGGCAACCGCAATTCGAGTCCAGGGAGCGCAGCCTCCAAATCCTCGTCCGGGTCTCCCAACCGTTTGGCCAGACCCCAATCGAGCACAATGACTTCGCCAAAATCACCCAGCACAATGTTCTCACCCTTCAGGTCGCGATGCAGGATGCCATGCGAGTGGGCATACGCAATCGTATTGCAGATCGAGACGAAGGCGGTCAACAGATTGACCAGTTCGAGAGGCTCGTGCCGACCGGTGCGCCGGCTCCGCTGAAAGATGCGCGACACTTCCGTCAGCGTGCGCCCTTTGACGAAACGCATGGCGTAGAACGGCTGGCCGGTTCCCGCATCGCAACCCAGTTCATAGACGGGCACCACGCCGGGATGCTCCAACTGACCGGTGATGCGTGCTTCGCGCAAAAATCTCAAAGGTACAGGGCCGCTGGGGGGGCCTTCCGTCCGCAGTTCTTTTAAGGCTACGTCGCGGCCGATGTGTGTATCGCGCGCCAGCCAGACTGTGCCCATCCCTCCAGAGGCGTGCAGCGAGGTGCGCGTATAGCGCGGGCCGGCAGGGAGCACGTCTTTGAGCACATAGGTGGGGCCGGAAAGCGCCCGGATGTCGGGCGTGGGTATGGCTCCACCAGCGGCGGCAAAGTCCATCGTGACTTGGGCGTGCGGGCTGGCAGTGACCGGCAATCCATGCATCAGCCGACGGATTTCGTCGTCCTCTAACTCGGCCAGCTCTTGGCGTCGGGAGCCAGCGAGCGTGGCCCAGAGACCGGCTCGCTCATCCCCGGCCGAGGCTTGAAGTATCTCCGCCATCCGCGCTTCGACTTGGGCGCGCTGGGCGGGTTCAATCCAACCCTGCTCAACCAGCACCTCGGCAAGCGGAGTATCCTTCCTGGCGCTCCACAAACGGCATGCCTCAAGCAAGGTATTTCCGTCGAGGAAACCGGCCTCCTGAGCCAAACTGCCAAACAGGAGATTGCGCTCGGTATTCATATCCAAGGAGGCTGGAGAATTGGGGGTTACGGCAAGGAATTACTTGAAAGCATCAGCCAACGACACTGCCTCATCGCGTGGCAAAGCTTGTCGGCGGCCAGGGTCGCGTCACTTGATAGGCCTGTCGTTGTGCTTCGTCGGCCATCAAGGGAGAACCGGTGACGAGGATGCACTTTAGCACGCCCGCCCGGGTAAACTCCACTTGCCATTCATGGTAGGGGAACTCGTAGAACAGAATCACTTCGTCCTCATCCTCGTCCCGCCAATAGCACTCACCCAGCTCCGCAATCCATCGTGCTTCGGTCATTCCGGCCAGCGATATCCGCTGCTCGCCAAGGCGGCACTCGCCTTCGAAGGGAGCGAACGCAGGACGGCCAGCCTGATCCACATGGACCAATTGAAAACCAGTGAACGTCGCGTCGTCAAGGGATTCGACCACCAAGCCGAGCGATGGATAGCCGAACTCTTCGCGGCAATTCGGATCTCGCAATTCGACGGGCCCAAGGTCGCTCAGTTCCGACAACGGCCGGCCAAGTTCCACGCCATTGAGCGAAGGCTGGCCAAGCTCTGCCTCCAGTCGCAATACGGCTCCCCGCTGCCACTCTCCCGTGGGATCTTGGAGTGAGTACAGTTTCCGCAGTCGTTCAAGCATCGCCATGGCGCTACTCCTTCAATATCTAGCGGTTTCCCGGCGTAAATCATGACGGCATTCTAGCGTAGCCGGTGGCGATCGCCTAATCGGTGGTTTAGGACCGATCGGCCCCCTTGGCTACTCTCCTACTCCCCGTTTCGTTACACTGAACGTGAACCCCAATAGCCGCACGGCAGACAGGAATGTCAGCCCACCAGTACGCCTCTGAAGCTCTTGACTTTTTCTCTAGTGAAGGAACGCACCCATGTCCCAAGTCACGATCCGCTGCCGCCAAAACGGACCTTTCCTGGTTGAAGGGCCTGTGACCGTCGTAGACCACCTGGGCAATGTCTTCCCTATTCCGGCCGATAAGCCGGCCGTGGCGCTGTGCCGCTGCGGCCATTCAGCCAAGCGGCCGTTTTGCGACGGCTCCCACCGCTCCTGCAACTTCGTGGCCGGTGAGACGGCCATTCCCCCCATCGCCTGACGGGGACTGTCCCAATTTTTGCGAACCAAAAATGGGACTGTCCCCTTAGGGCTCACGGTCCCCTGAGGGCTCACGAGCGCACCCAGCCTCCAGCGAGTCGGTACCCCAAGGGGGACAGGCCCATTTTTCGGACATGCGCTTTGCAGCAAGGTCGAGGCTTGGCGTCCGAAAAATGCTCCAGTCCCTGGGGCGCACAACTCTCTCGGCGGGACGCTATAATAAGCGTTCGCTCGACGATTGTCGCCACTCCTACCCCCCGCCTCGTTTTCATCCCGCCGACTATTTCCCCTTCGGAGAGATCCTCATGCCACGTTGGGCCTGCCTGCCGATCTATTGCGCTCTATTTTCCTTGGGCTTCACGGGAACGCCTGCCGCGGCGCAGCCTCAAACCGCCACGCCGGCCAAAGGGTTTCGCCTTCTGCCGGGCTTTACAGCAGAGCGGCTCTATTCCGTGCCCAAGCAACAGCAAGGCTCTTGGGTGTCGATGACCGTCGATCCCAAAGGACGGCTGATCGTGTCGGATCAAAACGGCAAGCTGTATCGCGTCACGCCGCCGCCAGTGGGCGATAGCAAAACGCCGACTGCAGTAGAGCGGCTGGAGATCAATATCGGTGATGCCCAGGGCTTGCTCTGTGCGTTCGACAGTTTGTATGTGATGGTCAATGGACGGGCCGCACAGGGCTCGGGCTTGTATCGGGTGCGCGACACCAACGGCGACGACAAGTACGACGAAGTCAAACGCTTGCACGCCTTCAACAATGGCGGTGAGCATGGACCGCACGCGGTGGTGCTGACGCCCGACGGCAAAGGTCTGTTGGTCGTCGGAGGAAACTTCACCAAGGTTCCCAATCTCAATGCCTCGCGCGTGCCGCGCAACTGGAGCGAAGACCATCTCTTGGGCCGGATGTGGGATGCCAACGGTTTTGCCAAAGGAGTGTTGGCGCCGGGCGGCTGGATCGGCCGCACCGATCCTGAAGGAAAAACCTGGGAACTGCGAAGCATGGGTTTCCGCAACGCCTACGACATCGCGATCGATCCGGAAGGAGAGGTGTTTAC
>JAIOPX010000076.1 GCA_021413705.1 Planctomycetota bacterium
CATGTGCGCGAAGCGACGCATCAAGAGCATCGGCACCACGGCGGCAGCCAGAGTCATCGTCTCGCGTATCGGCACTCCGGAATCGCTGTCCAGATCGGGCAGCATCCCGGAGACGCTGCACAACCCAGCGGCCAACGCGCATGTGGCCAACGGCAACTCGCCGCCAGCATGCGCCGGCAACAGGAAAACGCCGGCGGCCCCGTAGCCGACACCCAGCGTGGTGCTGACGGCGATGTGAGTACGAAATCCTGCCATGACTTGGGACCACCGAGAGGTTGCGCTTGAGAATGGTGGGCCAAGAGTATCGTGATGCCGACTCCTTCGCCAAGAGCAATGCAAATCGACCTTCTGGCACCACGAGCGTGGCGATATACTCCCGCCGCTTGAAGTCCGCCATCCAACCCAGGCAACCTCGAATTATGCAAACCTACGATTGGTTGATGATCTTGCTGGTGCTGACAGCCACCATTTGGGGAGCGTGGAAAGGACTGGCACGGCAGCTAGCATCGCTGGCGTCGTTGGTGGTGAGCTATTTTCTGTCGCTGCGATTCAGCGCCATGATTGCTCCCAAGATCAATCTGGAGCCGCCGCTGAATCGGCTGGCTGCGATGGCCATTGTGTTCACCATGTCATCGCTGGTGATCTGGTTGATATTCCGATTGGTGTCCGGGTTCATCGATCGGCTGAAGTTACAGGAGTTTGATCGCCAGATGGGTGGGGTCATCGGGGCCGCCCAGGGTGTGATCTTGTGCGTCGTGGTCACTTTTGTGGCCGCCACCGTAGTTGTCGAGCCCTGGAAGCAGCAAATCCTATCTTCCAAGTCGGGGCATTACGTCGGCTACGTGGTTGATCGGGCGCCCACAATCATGCCGCGGGAAATGCACGAGGTGCTCAGCCCATACCTGAAACGGCTGGACGAACAACTGGAGCACGAACATGTGGAGTGGACGCCGGCGGGAAGCCAACCCGTGCCGGCCAGCCTGCCGGCACAGGGGAGGTAGGCGAGGGGTCAGGGGGGCAGGAGACGGGTGTCAGAAGACAGAGACGGGTGGACAGGACCGGAGCCGAGCCTCCACTGTGGCAAAGCCCAGAATATCAAGGCGAAGTCCCGGAGATTCAAGCCGTTACTTATTCGAGTACTCGACGCGAAGCTGACTGGCGTCAAGCTGGCTCGCGTGGTCAAAGAGATTGTGGGGTAGGATAACGCCTGAATTTTTTTCACCACAGAGACACCGAGGACACAGAGAAGCAGGAGGAATTTTCAGGAACACTAATAACCGCTAATAAACGCTAATTTGATTTGCGCAGTTGGGCGATTATTAGTGTTCCCAATCCTCTTCTCTCCCTATTTCTTCTCTGTGATCTCTGTGCCTCTGTGGTTCAATCGTTCTTTTTGGGGGCGTTGCTGCGCTGTGAAATGCGTGGCTACGGTATTCCCGGCGGCTTGGGTTTGATGAGTTGCAGATACGGTTTTGCCTCCGGCCAGGCGCGAATTTCTTCCAGTCGTTCGGCGGGGACTTCGATCGAGGTGAAGTTTTCGATCAACACCTGGTCGGGAAATTTTCCTTCCAGATAGCCAAAGGGGACGCGAGCGGCTTCTTCGGCTCGGGGGAGGCCGGCGATGTACGGCGGGATGAACAACTCCCAAAATGCCGTGCCGTTCTTGTCGAGCATTTGCTCGAAGCGGGCTCGGGCCTGCTGGTCGGCCGGTGAGGTATCGAGATTGCGCAGGACGAGGATCGCTTGATAGGCCAGCGCGGTACTCCATTCCTTCTCGCTGACGATATAGTGCGAGAAGTGGAGCCGGTCGTCGAAGTTGAGGCTCAGTGGGCTGCCGGGTGTGGTGGGCAGCTTTTGGCCCGCTTTGAGCAGGTCGAGCATACCCTGGGCGTTTTTGTGCCGAATTGCCCCCACGAAGTGCATTCCGCTGAAGGGGGTAGCCCAGCCGTGTTCGCGGACGGTGTCTTTGAGCCGAATGATCACTTCGCCGTAGCGCGCCGTGCCGTGCGGAGGGCCGACGCTCGCGAACACGCACTCGTAGGCGTCGTAAAGCAATTCCTCCACGCCCGGCGTGGTGTGGCGGACGGTTTTTTGCTGTAGCTTTTGTTCGGCAGCCAGCGAGAGCAAACCGCCGTTTTTCAGCACGCCACGCAGATTGGCCAGCGAAAGTCGGTTGACGATGGGGGGTTGAAGGGGTTGCATCTTTGCCAGCAGCTTGGACTCTTGCGGCGTCAGCGGAGCCAGGAAGAGATCGAACTCCGCCATCGTCGTGCGGGAGCTGAGCTGGAGCCATTTGCGGATTCGGTCTTCGGTCAGCGGCCGCTGGAACGAGCGGGCGTCGATCGCCTTGCGACGCACTTCGGCCAGCGGCGTGGCCTCGTGGGGCGCATCGACTGGCGGGGCGGGGCGTTGTGCGCTGGCTTCAGTGACCAGGACAAAGTGCAATAGAAGCATAATGCTGCTACTAACAAAACGCATTTTCATACTCGGTTCCTGAAGAAACTTGACGACAGGGAATTGCGCCGTGCCTACTCCGTACCCATCACGCAGAAGGCGGCCCAATAGGCCGGGTGGGCGGCGCCCGCTTTGCTCATCCGCTTCCATATTTTTTTTCGAGTTGGGCGGCCAGCGGCGTCAGAGCTTGGATCGCCTCTTGGAAGTGACCTTCCCAACGCAGGCGAATGGCCTTTTCAACGCGAGCCGTTTCGCTTTCGGCTCCGAGGACCGGCTGCGGCGGAAGACACAGGATCGGGCCCATGGCCACAGCGGCCCAAAACGTCCCCCGGCAACAGTGCCGTGGCATTGCTTGTTCTAAATCAGCTCGACGCAACACCCCGTTCATGATTTCCCCCCCGTTCTGGTAAACCGGGCCGAAAAAACTGCCCGGCCGGGAAGGATTATAGCGAATATCTCAGGTCTCTGCCCAAGAGGCCAAACCGGCGCTATTGGGAGGAGCCCTGCATTTCCTGGGTTTTAACACGGTGTTCAGCGAAATGGTCGTGATGGCGCTCATTTCTCAACTGAGGTACGGTCTGGCCTTTGCCTGTATTGAATTGCGACTCCGCCGTCGCCAGGCGAACAATCCCAGCCCGGCCAGGCCGAGCGCAGCCAGAATGAACGTGGACGGTTCGGGAACTGCGGGAGCGTCTGCCAGTTCTTCAAAACGAAACACATTGAAGTCAACGGTAAAGTCCGAGTTTGGCATGTAGAGTGTCACAACAAAATCGCCATCAACGCCTGGAACGATGTTCGTGTATCGATGCACCAAATCATTGACGTTATTGCTGGGAATCGCTGTGTTGTCGTTGGTCAAGGATGCGGTCGTCACGGTTGCGCCCACCGAACTGATGTTCGTAAACGACGTCACGTCGGAGATTCTCGTGTGATCCGTGCGGGACGTCCCGGCCGTATACTTGTTGTAGAGCGCAATATCGTAGAGTTTGCTGCTGCTGAGACCGGTAAAGGTCAACGTCACATTGGGATTGATGGGAGAAGTGCTCCCCGCATCAAAGATCCCGACCGTGTTTGCAAATCCATTGAACAAGATATATGCATCAGTGCCGGAAACGGGGGCCGGTCCACCCAGGGCTGGAAAATTCCCGTTGCTGTTCCCCGTATGCGCAAACGACACGGTAACACTCGTGTTGAGGCCTGTCGCGTAGTTCTTCAGGAAGCCAGATGCAGAGCCGTTGACGCTGTAGCTCACAATCTGGGTATTGTTGGTCATGGGCGTGCCGCTGAAGTCATTGAACGCAACGAACGCCGCCGGGGCAGAAGTGGCCGAGAGAGCAAAAGCAAGCGCGAATGTTGACGAGAGAATCGAGCGGAGTCTCATGAGCGTTTTCCTTGTGCAATGGGATTAGTGAAATGGGATCGGGTTGTGAAGAGTGAGAACAAAAAAACGCCGCCAACCTTTCAATCCGCCTGCTGCCTCGCGGCAGGAACGAATAGAAAGATTAGCGACGTTTTCGGGTCACCGTTGTATGACTCGCGCTAGCGAGTTAGCTCCAGGTTGTCCAATATGTGTACGCTTTGCCAAGCGTCACAGTCCTGTTGTAGTAAAAAGTCTTCCGAGATACTTGCCGGTTTTCGCCAATTCCGAGGAACCAGCGAAATGAGTTTTTAACTTACGTTTTTTCGCCATACGGCCTTGCACGCGAAGTGTCATTCGACTTCAACAGCGCTGATTCCCCTTCGATCTCCGCCAGGCGAGCACGCCCAGGCCGGCCAGGCCCAACGCGGCCAGGACAAACGCTGAGGGCTCGGGAACGCCATTCGGTTCTTCCTGGGGTGTGATGGCCAACCAGACGCCGCTATCGAGTCCGCCCGTTGGCGCGTCGATCAGATTGTCGAGGTATACACCGGTCGTTCCATCAAAACGCCGGATGGAGCCGTATTTGGCGACCAGATAATTTCCGTCTTCGCCAAACAGCCCATCGGTGGCGTTGGTGATGTTGTCGCCGCTGGTGAAGCCGCCCAGGTAATTGCCGGCAAGGTCGTATCGCTTGATGACGTCACTGGTGTTGTTCTGGTCCACGACATACAGAGTGTTGCCGAAAAACCGTAGGCTGCTGGCTTCGTGCAAGTCGGAGTCTGTGGCGTTAGCTTCGCCAAACGTGCCAAGGTAGTTGCCAGCGCCATCAAATTGCACCACGCGTTGATCATTGCGACTGCCGACATAGAGGTTGCCGTCCGGCCCCCACTGGAGGCCTTCGACAGGGGTCAGCGAGGCCGGGCCGGCCGAACTGGCCTGGCCGAAAACGCCTAGCGATGCGCCCGTGGATCCGTCATACCTAAGCACTCGATTGTTGTTGAAGTCGGCGACGTACAGATTGCCGTCCGGGCCCCAGTCGAACTGGTAGGTTGACCCCAAACCACCACTACCAGGGGCGACGAACACTCCGCCAGAGATGGGTGCCCCGGTCGAGCCGTCGAAGCGATAGATGCCCCCCGCGCTGTTGAAATCGCCAACATATAAATCCCCATCGGGACCGAAGGCAATCGCCCTGGGTTGGATCATGCCGCCGGCGCCGGGAGCCACGAATTCGCCCGAACCCACCGGAACTCCTGCGGCGGTGAACCGCCTGATGCTGGCGTCACCCTCATTGGATATGAACAAGTCCGCGTGAACTGCGGCCTGACTAACGACAAAAAACACCGACAACGTGACTGCGCAGATAAAGTGGCGTAACATGGTCATTGGCTCCCTTCAAAAGTGAACTATGAGAAAGCGTGAAAACATACGGGATAGCTCAGACACAAGGCGAACGGCGACAGCTCAGCAGGGTGACTCCAGAGTGGGAGGGACCGGAACGATTTGCCGCCGATATTCGCGCGGCGAGACGCCCAGCGTTTCTTGAAAATGGTTTTCCATGCGATTGGGGCTGGAATAGCCGACGATGGCCGCAATCTGCGTTACCGGCAAATTGGGCCGAGTCGCCAGCCACTGCCGGGCGTATGCCAGACGGGTATCGCGAATGACTTGAACCACCGTACAACCCAGCTCCTGCCGAAACCAGCGATTGAGGCTCCGCTGCGACACTCCGAGCTGCTGGGCGATCTGCGGCACGCGTGGCGGCTGGCCGATCGTCTCGTGAATCAGACGCACAGCCTCCGACACGATGGGATCGAGGGACATCCCGGAGGGAGAGCATCCGTCACGCTCCGCGTGATGAGTTGCCTCACGCATAGTATCCATCACGCTCCGCGTGATGCGCTGGGACGTAGCCTCACGCGGAGCGTGAGGGATACTTTGCCGCACATGAACGATCATGGCTGCTCTCCCTCTGCTGCCAGAGGAATCGCCAACAGCCGCACATTGTCGATATCGAGATACTTGTTCCGAGTGTTCTTGGGCATCGAGATGCGGATGCCCAGGGGCTGGCCCGGCGCAATCTTGGGGCCAGTAACGAATGTGTACGAGACATCGGTAAATGTGCCATGGGCTTGCCCAGCGGCAGCTTTGTTCAGCGCGTCATAGTCCCACACCTGTCCGTCGCCGAGGCGCTCCGTGCCCGCCAACAACTCGAGATAGCATCCGCCAAAGTCGCGCGGCTGAATGCTTCGGCCTAGATTGCGAACGCCCAGGGCGATCGTGAGCACATACTTCGTATGGGGTTGCGCCGTCTCGGACAATGTTTGAGAGAACGAAGGGGCGATTCTCCCCCAATACAAATAGCCGACTTGTGGGCCGGCCATCGTCCCCACGATGCCGGAGCCCGGACCTTGATCGCTCCCCCGGTAGTAACTTTCTCCATTGCCGTTGGCCTGGGGATTTTCGCAAGGATCGAAGCAATGCGCGTCTCCCTTCCCATTCCAGCCGCCGAACGGGCCGCCGAGCTTTCCGTTCCCCAGCGGCTCTCCCGCTTCAAAATCGTGATTCACGATGGAGATGGCCACGGGCATTACGCGGACAAAGCGATCCGGGTCGGCGGCCAAGCGACGGATCGTACCACTCTTGGAGTCAAGCGCCACACTGGCGCCGGCGGTGAAGATTTCCGGCTTCCGAACCTGGGCATCATCAGCGACTTCCACCTCTCCGCGAAAAACGTGTACTTCGGTCGTGGTCGAAGGCCCAGCGTCTCGGGTCTTGCCCTCCGACTTCCGACCTCCGACTTCCGACCTCACGAACACACCAAACTCTGTCCCCAGATCGGTCACAGTGCCGGCAGGAGTGTGGACCTTGAAACCGCGCGCCGCTTGAGGGACGCGGGCCGTAAGCTGCCCGGCGCGAAGGCGGCAAGCGTTTTGGTTATCGACCTCGAACTCAGCCGGACCTTGAAGAAGGGCAGTGGCCCGACTTCCGAAGCGGATCTCAGCGAAGCCGCTGCGAAGTTTGAGGTGCTGCCCCTGGGATACTACTTCACCCGTGGGTGCAAAACCCGTTTCCCACTCGGACATAGCCGTCTGGATGACAAGGGCCGGCGGATCGGCCGCTTGGTGCGCGATGGGCAGCGGGCCGGAGCCCGACCAAAGATAAGCCGTTGTCACACCAGCCGCCACGAGAATAGCCGCCGCGACCAGCGAGATCGGCCCGCGCGCCGTCGCGGCCGCTCCCCGGAAAAAAGAACGGACCGTGCCGCGATGAGAAAAGACTGAAGGTTGCGATACCTCGGCTACATGCAATTCGTCTGCCTGCCCTTGCGGCAACCTGGCTAGACCTGCATGGAGCAGCGAATGAATCCGCATGAGTTGACGGTATCGAACTCGGGCCTCAGGGTCGCTCAGCAGAATTTGCTCCAGCCGCGATTGCTCTTCGTTCGTCAGCCGGTCTTCGACCAGCCGCGCCAGGAGTTCTTCGAAATCGTCGGGAGACTGCGGCGAGATCACGAGTTTCCCTCCTGGTTTGCCAATCGCTGCTGCACGCAGTTGGCCAAAAATCGTCGTGCGCGATGCAGCGCGGTCCAGACCGAGGCCGTGGTCCCGCCAACTTTCTGGGCGATGGTTTCGCACGACAAAGCATCGTGATACCGCAGGTGAAGAAGCTCACGCCCCCGCTGCCCCACGGTTTTGAGGCACGCCTCCAGGGCACGCCGCTCGCGCTGCAGCTCCGCGCCGTCTTCCACCGCCTCGTCGGCGAGCAAGTCGATCAATTCGCCGCTGAACAGGTGTCGCTCGCGCTGTCGAGATTTGGAATATGCCAAGGCCTGAAGCCGGGCGAACTGGCATGCCCAGGGCCAGAAAGGACGGGCGGGATCGTATTGCTCTCGCTTAGCCAACAGAGCCAGATTCGTTTCCTGCAACACATCGTTGGCGTCCGACAAATTGGCCACCAAAGTGACGACATAGGAAAACAACGGCAGTTGCACCTCCGTCATGCGGAGCGTAAAGGCGTCGAGTTCCGGGAGACCAGGGTTCACAAGCAATGACTCTCAACAAGCGGCAGCGGGTCTGAGAAGAGACCGGACGATACTTAAACTTAGCCGCCGAGAAGAATCCTTACACCGGAGCAGGCCGCGAAGCATGTTACAGAATCGCTAACACCTTGTGGCGCATTGTGTTGCGGATTGGGAAAGATTTTTTCCCGTTGGAGTCCAGGCTTGAGCCTGCTGGAGAAAAACTATTTGGCCACCTTGGCCGGTGGCTTGGGCGCCGCCACCTTAAGGATCTCCAGCCCCTTGATCGCCGGGCCAACGGGGTTTCCCTGAAGTCGAATATCGATCGGACCCTCCTTCACTTCCACGCGGTGCTTCCAGGGGAACGCCCCAGGGCCGCCGGCGGCTTTGAATATGTCGAACTTCTCGGCCACGATGTGGTTGTTGATGAGAATGTCGAACTGGCGCTTGCCGGGGGCTTGAAAGCCGCGGTTGGTTTCGGCGAAGTGCAACACAACGTCGTAGCTCCCCGGCTCCACCGGGATGGAATAGGCGATGAACTGGTTCGCCCAGCGTTCGTCGAGAAAAACGTCCTTCAACTCCTCGGGGACCGACACGGGCGTCTTTACCCCCCAAGTACGCGTGCCGACGCTTTTGAGATATTGGCTGGATTTGTTGTCGTCCTGCTCCCAATCGCCGTCGGGCGATTCGATGACCGGCCCACCACAGTTGATGCGTTTGGCGATCTCGCGCTTTTGCGGAACGAACTCCATGCTCTTCCAGGCAATCTGTTGACCCGGGGCGCCGGCCTCATAGACGATTTCCAGGTCCACCTGCTGGCCCGCGAATTTTTCCAGCGACACGAAGGCCGGCCAGCGCGCCTGGCCGGCGCCAATCTTGATTTCATCGGTCTGAGCGCCATTGACCCGCACGACGATCCGCTCGGCCTTGTTCTCCTTCGCCTGCGGCTGCGGCTGCGTTTTGGCCCGGATCTCCAGCCACCGCTCGGAATCCGCCAACTTGCGGCGCTGCTTCATGCGCACGGTGCCATCTTCAAAGATGAGTGATTCGAGCGGCTTCGGCGCGGCGGCGTTGGTAAGATCCCAATCCATCTTGCGGTTCCACCTGCCGGGGGCCGTGGACTCCAGCTTCCAGCCGCGCCACACGTCGGCCTCGACCGGCGCATCGGGGGGGGCGGACGTTTCCTTCTTCTCAACCTTGGCCTTGGCAGTCTTAGGATCGTTGGCCTTGGCGTCGTCGGCTTCCTTCTTGGCTGCCTTTTGTTTCTCGGCGTCTGGAGCAGCGGACATGTCGCGGAGCTGGTGATAGAGCCAATAGCCGGCCGTACCCAGCAGCACGAGGAACACGGCCGCTTCGATCAGGCGGCGAATGCGAATTGGCTTGCGCGACGGTCCGGCCTTACTCTCATCAACGACCACGACAGCCGACTGCTGCTTCAGCTTGGCCAAGGCGGCTTCGACTTCGGCCAGTCGGCGATCGATCTTTTGCTGGCCGTCAGCTCTTCCGCAGTCCACTCTTCCGACGGCTTGCCATTGAAAAGGTGGGCGGCTTCAAGCATAGACAGTTCAATAGCAGGCTGAACCATCAGCGGGGTTCCATGGCAAAATGCGGGATACGATGTTTATTGATGGCTCTTGAAGTGAGAACGAAAAAACAGGGCAATGTCTTGCTTGCTGAATTCGCCGGTTGCCACTCCCAGTGTCAACTCAACCAATTTGTCTTCGTCGGCTTCGAGATCCACGTCGTTGATCGCAAGGAATATTATAGCTGCCGCGGCGCCGACGCGCTTGTTCCCATCCAGGAAGGGATGATTCTTCACAAGGTGAAAATGGTAGGCCGCGGCCATCTCGAACAGGTCACTGTATAGGAGTGCGCCGTCAAAGGTGGCTTGCGGCATCGCGAGCGCCGATTATAACAGGCCAAGGTCACGAATTCCTTCTATCCCACCATACCGCTGGATCACACTGCGGTGAATGCGCAGCACCCCTTCGAAGTCCAAAAAAATCGGCTCCATGGTGGCACCCTATTCCGCCAAACGCTTCATAGCGCGACCGAATCGCTTGTGGACCATATCGAGCGCATTCTGGAATTTTTTTTCGTCCCCTTTGGCTCGCACCGGAGTCAACACCAGACACTGGCCGTCAGTGATGACCTCAAACTCCGTATCCGGGGATACTCTGAGTATTTCGAGAATCGGTTTGTCGATGACGATCGCATAGCTATTGCCATGTTTGGTTAGTGTTTTGATCATCGAGGAAACCTCCTGTGTTAGTACTGAATAGTACCATTGTAGCACCGCACTTCGGGGTGGGACAACACTCTACGCAACCGATTCGGCAAGCGTTTCTTCTCTCGCCACACACGCCGCTACGGCCAGATCTCCCGTTACATTGAGCGTGGTGCGGCACATGTCCAGTAGGCGATCGACCCCGAGAATAACGCCGATTCCCGCCGGCGGGATGCCTACCGAGGCGGCCAGGACGGCAATCAGCGGCAGCGAGCCCCCCGGCACCCCCGCCGTGCCGACTCCCGCCAGGATCGACATCAGCACGACTGAAATCTGCATGGGGAGCGTGAGCGGCACATCGAATAGTTGGGCGAGAAACAGCACGACCACTCCTTCATAGAGCGCGGTTCCGTTCTGATTGCCGGTGGCCCCCACGGTCAGCACGAAGTTGCTGATCCGGGTCGGCAGCTTGAGATTCTCCTCCGCCACGCGCAGCGCAGTCGGCAACGTGGCGTTGGACGACGACGTTCCAAAAGCCGTGACCATCGCATCCGAGACACCACGGAAGAACGCCCGGGGCGTCAGCCGGCTAAAAAAGTGGATCGCCAGCGGATAGGTGACCAGCAATTGAATGGCCAGGCCGAGGACGACCGTCAATACGAACCAGAACAGCGTCACCAGCACATCGAGCCCCAGCGTGGCGGCGATCACGAACACCAGGCAGCCGGCGCCCAGTGGGGCCAGCGCCATCGCCCAGCCGATCACGGTCATCGAAACGTGATACAGCCCTTCGAGCCAGCCGACGAGCGTGCGCGTTTTCTCCGGCGAGGCCATGATCGCCGCGCCGAACATCAGCGAGAAAAACATCACGGCCAACATGCCGTTCCCCTTCGAGCTGCCGTCGAGCGAGCCGACCATTTCCTGCAGCGGATTCTCCGGGATAATATCCAGCAGCGTATCGCCGAGGCTCTTGGCCTTCTTGGCGTCGCTGACGATCTTTTGCGTTTTGACCTGCTGCGGATCGGCCGATGCTTCATCGACTTGCTTGTAGCTGGCCTGCATTTGCTTCTTTTTCTCCATGGAGAGCCGATTGCCGGGTTGGATCACATTGACCAACAACAAACCCAGCAGCACGGCGGTAATGGAGAACAGCAGCGTGAACAGCAGCGTCCGTAGGCCGACGGCACCCAGGTGTCGCACGTCGCCGATTTCCACGACCGCCAGGGCGAGCGCCGAAAACACCAGCGGCACCACCACCATGAACATCAGCCGCAAAAAGATCTTGCCGACCGGTTCCGCGATCTTCAGCGCCACATCCAACGCATCGTGCAACCCATTGGCATTGAGGTCGCTTGGATGAGCCTTGCCATCGACCACCGGCCGTGCGCCGATGACATTGGCGGTGATCCCCAGTACGGCCCCCAGGGCCAGTCCGATGAAAATTTTGGTGTGCAGCGGCATAGGGGGAAAATGTGGGGCATCCAGGATGGTCGGGCGGAGGCATTATAGCCCAAGGCACGTCCCATCGTCGCCGTCCACCAATGCCAAAACTCCAGCTTTTGCCCTGCTGCCTTCTTCGCTACCGCGTCGAGGGGCGCTGGGTGCTGTTGCTTTGAGGCGAGCGCGTGGTCCGGGTTTGGGTCGGCCGACGCGAACTCTTCAGCTCGTCAACTTCCGAGATGCCAGGCGCGACTTCCTCTGGGTAGGCTTCCGTGCCGTATCCCACGTAACCCTGGTTCGGGCCGCAGCCATTTTTGGCGTGGATGCCCTGGCCGTAGTGGATGCCGAGCCAGCGCTCCAGGGGAGTCAGTACATGAGCCTGCGCGGTGCTAGCAGCGGAAACCAGCAGCACGATGCCGAGCATCAGGGTCAGGCGCTTCATAGTACTTCTCCGAGGACGATCCGTGGGGGCGGAGGCGATGCGTCGAAGGACAACAGGCATCGCTCGCTATGGGGAGATCGTTTTCCCGTGCCGACCGGCATCAACGATAAGGACGAAAAAACCGGACTGCGCGGGCTTGGCGTTCGGCAAGCGCCGCCTGGGCAAAACTTACCGGTCGGGAAAACTCATCGCCCCCTGTCCGATGAGCGGCACGAAGGCGAACCCGCCCAGCGACTGCGACTCCCATTGGTCGCCACGGCGAGTGAAGCAAAACATAGTTTGGCTGCGACGATCGACACCGATGGGGATCACGATGCGTCCGCCGTCGGCCAGTTGCTGCCGGTATGCTTCCGGCAACCCTGTGGCGCCGGCGGTCACCATGATGGCGTTAAAAGGGGATTGGGGCGGCAGGCCGAGCGTTCCATCCCCCAAGTGGACCGTCACGTTGTGATAGCCGCATCGCGCGAGATTTTCTTGAGCGTTTTTTGCCAGTTCCTCGATTCGTTCGATCGTATGAACTTCCCCGGCCAGTTGTGCCAGCACGGCCGCTCCGTAGCCGCTCCCTGTGCCAATCTCCAGCACGCGATCGCCGGGTTGCAACTGAGCGGCCTGGCACATGAAGGCCACGGTATAGGGTTGCGAGATGGTTTGCTCCCGCCCGATAGGCAATGCGCCATCGCAGTAAGCCATTTCCCGCTCCTGGGACGACACGTACTCCTCGCGAGGGACGCGGGCCATCGCTGCCAGCACCCGGGTGTCCGTAATGCCCCGCGGAGCAAGTTGTTCCAACACCATGGCCTGCCGCCGGTGGGCGTAGACTTCGTTGAGTGGCCTTGGTTGGGACATGAGGTGGCGTGGAAAAGTGGGACGGCACAGGGAATCTGCCTGAATCTCACAGTAGCTCGCAGTGCCAGCGAGGGAAGACCCCCAGCCGGGGCGGGCGAGGCATTTTTCGGTGGATTTGGCGTGGCGGACGGCACGATATCAACCTTGATACCGGCACTTTTCTGCGCATATCCTGCGCTGTTGGCCGGGCGTTGCAGATGGAAAGAGGTGCCATGTCACGTTTGCCAGCGGCTCATGGCTCACACAAGGCGAATGGTTATGGCAATTTCAACTTGCAGTCCACGTGGGCATGTTTTCATGGGTCACAACCACCCGGAAACTCCATGCCCACGCCAGCGTGATCTTGAGCTTTGCTGGTGACTCAATACATTAAGTTAAATTGAGATGACTCGTGCGTGGGCATGGCACCCAGCATCCAAGACACGTACATCCTATCTACTTGAGAGCACTGACATGATATTGCCGCGGCTGCTGCTGACGTTGACGCTGGGAATCTGCGCCGTGCAACCGGCGGCCGCCCAAGTTCTTGTCCCTGGCACGGGCCGCGCGCTGAAAGAAGTGGGGGATAACTTCGAGGACGAGAAGTGGGAGTACGTGCCGAACAATCCCAAGAGCACGGAAGAGAACAACAAGGTCGACAACAAGCCGATCGGCGAATCGAAAAATGCCCGCTGGTATGAAGGTGGAAAGCGGGGCCACCCGGACATCGTACGCCGCGTGCCGACGCCAGCCGGCGGTCTGGAGGGGAGCAAGGGAGCGCTGATGATGCGGAGCGTCTTCAGCGGTATCCAGGGACGTCCCAGCAACCGGATGCAGCAGGACGATTTGATCGCCGACGTCAATTACAAGCTCGGATCATCGATTCCCGTGTCGCGCGGGCCGAGCGTTGTCACCCGAGTTTATCTTCCTCCGTTCAAAGATTGGGAGAAGCGGACCGGCCCGTCATTCGCCTTCCGTGGCTCAACCGAGGCTTACACCACCAAGCGCTCCAGCGGCGGCTTCTTTTCCAAGGGAGGTTCGTCGCGCGCGCTGGAAACCTATTGGCTGGGTTTCTTCATTGACTTCAAACCCGATCCCAACGGCGATCACTCCAAGGATGTGGCCATCATGCGCATCCGGGCGGATCAGTCGGGCCAGGATGTGCCCGTGCTGACCATGAATCGCACCGGCTGGTGGACCCTGGGCATGTCGTTTACGCCGGACGGCCAAGTGCATTATTTTGCCCGACCCGATATCAAAGATCTGACGGCGGAGAACCGCGTGGCTTCCGAATATCCCTATGGACTGAAGACCGAGACGTTCAAGACATTTTTCTTCTGTGTGTGCAGCGGAGACGACGGACGGACCTGGTCTACGGAGTGGATCGTGGATGATCCGACGGTGTATGTGACGAGGTAGATTGGACAGGTTCGTCGCGGACTGGTATGCTCCATAACCATTTCTTTCCACCGACCCTCGCGCTTCAAGACTTTGCCTCATGCGACAAGCGGGCACCATTCAAGACGCCAAGCAGGCCCGGTTGTTTGCCGACTTTCTCATCTCGCAGGGGATTACCTGTCAGGTGGACCAGGCGGAAGGGGGATTCGCAGTTTGGATCCACGACGAGGCTCAACTGCAGCGGAGCCGGTTGGAGCTGAGCGAATTCCTGATCGATCCGACGGCCGAGTTGTATCGCGAGGCGCAGAAAGAAGTCGACGCGCTGCGTCGCAAGGCCAAAGCCCAGAAGCAATCCAAGAGTAAAGTCGTTGACCTTCGGCAGCGGTGGCGGCCTTGGACTGAGGGGCGTTTTCCGATCACTTGGCTGTTGATCTTGATTGGCGTGGGACTGTCGCTGGGAACGCGGTTTGGTAATAGCGACTGGGCCGAGCAGTGGCTCTATATGACACGCTGGGTGAGCGCCCCCGAGGGTGGGATCCGATACTTTGGCAATCTGCCCGAGGTTCGCGAAGGACAAATCTGGCGATTGTTTACGCCCGCCTTGCTCCAGGTCGGCGGCTGGCCGCATATGATCTTCAATATGTGGTGGATCTACATGGCGGGGGCATTGATCGAAACCCGCCGCGGCTCCTGGGCGATGTTGGGAATCGCACTGGCAACGGCCGTCATCTCGAATCTGGCGCAGTTCATGTTGGATGGACCATCATTCGGCGGCATGTCGGGAATCGGGTTTGGCCTGTTTGGATATATATGGATGAAAAGCCGGTTTGACCCGGGAGCCGGAATCTATGCCCCGCCCGACTTGGTGGTGCAGTTTCTGGTTTTCCTGGTGGTCTGCATGCTAGGTTGGCTGGGAAGCATTGCCAACGCGGCCCATGTGGGTGGCATGGTGGTGGGAATGGCGATCGCCTATGTGCCTGTATTGTGGCGAAAGCTCGGGTAGGGCTGCGCGGCGGCTTTATGTTGTCTCGCGCCGGCCGATCGGATACGATAGTTGGAAGGGCGCAGTTTCTCTCCACGGATTCGATTCCGGCGCTGTTGCAGCGCGGAGGAGTGGTATGTTGCCGATCAAGCGGCGTCGGGCGCCGGGCTGGCCAGCCTGGGCAATTCTCAGCGTGTCGATTCTCGTTGTGGGTGCGCACCGTGCAGGCGCGGAGGCTCCCCCTTGGAGCAAAGAGTTTGCCGACATGTTGGATGCCGGCTGGCGACATGGAGCCGATGCGGCAAACGCCGCGGACGACCACTATCGCTCCGTGCAGAAGCTGGCGAGCAACGACCCGCGCGTCGAGTATGCCTGGGCCTTGGTGCTCATCAAGCAGCGCCGCAATGACGCGGCATTGGAACAACTCGATCGTATTTTGAAGCAGAACCCTGGCAACCTGACCGCCCTGACGTGGAAGGCCCGGCTGCGGCTGCACAACAAGAAGTTTCCCGAGGCGATTGTGGCCATGGAGCAATTGTCGGCCGCCACATCGGCCTCGCTGACGAAAGCCTCTGCGGCGCCGCAGCGAACCGAGGGGCTGGCCGCGGCCCGCTTCCTGGGGCGGGCCTATGGTTTCCTCGAAGGTCCGGCCGATTTGAAAGCCGTGCAACTCGAAGAACTCAAAGCCACCTTGGACCAGAACCTGACTGGCGACGCACACCAGGCATTCGACGCTTCCCGAGCCGGAGTTTTGGAGCAGTTCAATAGATTTCATCAGCAAGGTCAGCAACATCAGGCGGAAGATCAACAGAAGGAAGAACTGGAAAAGAAGAAACAGCAAGATCTGGTCGATACGCGAAAGGGAGACCTGGAGCGGGAACTTTCGGACATTACGGCCGAGCGCACCCGGCTGCGCGACGAGCAGCGGAAGGAATTGGCGGACATCAGCCGGGAGGCACGGCAGGCCGATAGTGCGGTGTCGCAGGCCGAGTCCCGGCTCTCGGGAGTCTTGCGGCAGTGGAACATTTGGCAGAACGAACGCAATCGTTTCTTGCTGGCCATGGACGCGGAGACCGATCTGAATCGCCGCGAGATGTGGCGCAACGAAGTGTCTCGCATTGACATTTCGCTGGGTACGATCGACGGCGAGCGGCGCATTCGCGAGGGAGATGTGCTTCGAGTCCGGTCCCAGCGGGCCGATGTCGAACGCACCCGGCAGCTAGCCGTGCGTCGCCATGACTCCGATTTGTCGGCGCTGAACAAGCGCGAAGACTCCGCGCGGCGCGGGCAACGCAGCCTTGGGGGCAAGCAGAAGGAAATCGACAAGCCGGTGTCGGGCAATTCGTCGCGCCAGCGCAATCTCAACGCCAGGGCGACCGTCTTTGTGACCTACGATGAATCGCCTCTGGATATCGAAAAAGCCCGGCTGCTGGCGGCGGTGAAGTAAGCGACGTAGGTCAGGCTATTGCCTGACGAACGACGCCTGGTGAGAGAAACCCTCGCGATTTGGAGTGGTTGGTGCGTGAGCAACGTCAGGCAATAGCCTGACCTACGAAAGTGGCATGCTCGTGCTCTAAAGCACCTGCAATGCCAGCCAGCGCGGTTCGCACGGTCAACAGCCCCCGGCTCCGTTGTTGCCGATCGACCACCATGGCCACCTTGACGTGCTTCTCCAACAGGATCCGCACCCCTTCGCCAAGCTTGGCGGCCATCGAAATATTCGGGGTTGTTGCGTGAAACGTGTTGGCCACATGGCCGCAGGTCAGAACGTCGATCTCCTGCGGAGTTGCAATCATCAAGTCGCGACGCGAGACGTAGCCCAAAGGCAAGCCTCCGCTGACGACCGCCAGGTGATCCACGCCGAGCGATTCCATCTTTCGGCCGGCTGCCATCAGCGATTCCTGGGCGTCGATCTGAGCCTTCTCGCTGAGGATGTGCTTCACCAACGGCTCGCGGAACAAAGGATCATCTCCATACGACAACTCACGGAGAAAATCGCTGCTGGTGACGATGCCCACGAGCTTCTCGTCGGTGACGACAGGAACGGAATGAAAGCCATGCGTCAACAATACCTGCAGTGCCGCCAGCGGCGTATCGTCGGAGCGAACGGTCACGACCGGGCTCTGCATCACGTCACTCACGCATAGATCGGTGGCTTCTTCAAAGCCATCATCCGTAACATAGCAGCCGCCGTTGCGAGCCCGCTGCACGTCCAAGAGCGACACGATGCCCACGACTCGCCGCTGACCATCGACAACCGGCGCATGCCGAATGTCGTGCAGTTTGAAAAGCCCCTCAACGATGTCGAGCGTGGCATCCTGCGCCACGACCGTGGGGTTGTACGTTACCAGGGTGCCCAGTCCTACGTCGAACATCGTTGGGATGCCTCGAAACGGTAATGCCTTGAATCGGTGCGGCCACAGGTTGGTTAAAATGCTGACCTGCTCGCATCGTGAGTGTCTTAGATAATCTAGGACGCGATGAGCCATAGTGGGGGGCACGTTGTGATACGAATAACTCTCCCTCCACCCTGTCCTACTCGGCCCATGAAGCCCATGCGATCGCTAGGCTTGGTACAATCGGACCACTGCCTGCTAAGGGGGGTAGTGAGTAGAATGCCCCAGGTAGGTCAGGCTCTTGCCTGACGTTGCTCACGGCCTGTAACTCATTCGCACCTGGGGTGGCGCTTTCATTTGATCCTGGAACCGTCAGGCAGTAGCCTGACCTACATAAAGGCTTTCCATGCGAGCGCTTGTCACCGGCGCGACCGGCTTTATCGGTTCCAGCCTGATCTCGCGGCTCGACCACCCCGTGGTTCTCAGCCGCCAGCCAGAGCAGGCGGAAAAGCGACTGAAGTCGTATGGGGTCAAAGTCCTCGGTTGGGATAGTGACCACGAACCTCCGCCGGTCGCGGCCTTCGAAGGGATCGATGTGATCTTCCACCTGGCCGGCGAATCGGTCGGCGAGGGACGTTGGAATGCGGAGAAAAAGAAACGCATTTCCGACAGCCGCGTCAACGCCACGCGGATGCTGGTGGAAACGCTTAACGTGTTGGAGACGCCGCCGAAAGTGCTGGTGTCTGCTTCCGCCATCGGCTACTACGGCTCGCGCGGCGATCAGGAGCTCGACGAAACAGCGCTGGAGGGAGACGACTTTTTGGCCGAAGTCTGCTTCGCTTGGGAGCAGGCGGCGCTGGGGGCGGAGAAGGCCGGAATCCGCGTCGTGACGGTTCGCACCGGAATCGTGCTGGGTCGCGGCGGCGGAGCACTGGCCAAGATGGTCACGCCGTTTAAGCTGGGGCTGGGGGGCCGGCTCGGCTCTGGGCAACAGTGGATGTCGTGGATCCACATCGACGATGAAGTGGGCCTGCTGCTGCACGCCGCCGAACATCCAGAGATCAGCGGGGCGATGAACCTGGTCAGCCCCGAGCCGGTAACCAATCGCGACTTCACGCGCAGCCTGGGCCGCGCACTGGGCCGGCCGACTATTTTCCCCGTCCCCGCATTTGCGTTGAAGTTGGCTGTCGGCCAGTTTGCGGAGGTGCTGTTGGGCTCGCAACGCGTCGTACCCCGGGTTGCCCAAGACACAGGTTATCAGTTTCACTACCGCCAACTTGACCAAGCGTTGGAACAAATACTCAGCGAAGGAAAGTAAGCCACATGACTGGCCACGACGACATTCGCATCGGCACGATCATCCGTGCGGAAGGGGCCGCCGCCACGGTCGGTTATCTCCTGCCGCACGGATTTGAATGTTTTCAAATTAGCTTTGGCGGCCATATTGGCGGCCTCGACCTGAAACGGCTGGCCGGAGAGGTGCGCGAAGCGCTGGCCCGCGGAGGCAACTCCGCGGTGGTCAGCGCCATTGGCATCTATGGCAATCCGTTGGTGGACGAGGCCACGCGCGGCGATTGGCCGCGGTTGATTGCCGCCGCCGACGAGTTCGGCTGCAATGTCGTGACGGGTTTCGCAGGTCGGATTGTCGATCGGCCCATACCCGAATCGCTGCCACGCTTTCGTGAAGTGTTCGGCCCCATCGCCACCGCAGCGGCCGATCACGGCGTCCGGCTGGCGCTGGAAAACTGCGACATGGGTGGAGACTGGCAGCGCGGCGATTGGAACATCGCCCATGCTCCGACCGCCTGGGAGATGCTGTTCGACGCGGTACCCAACGAGGCGCTGGGCTTGGAGTGGGAGCCGTGTCATCAGATGGTGAGCCTGATCGATCCGATTCCCCAGTTGCGCCGCTGGGTGGGCCGCATCCACCACATCCACGGCAAAGACGCCAGCATCCACTGGGACGTACTGCGGGAGTCGGGCCTGCGCGGCGGGAAAACGTATGTCGAGCATCGCACACCCGGCTTTGGTGATACGAACTGGACCGACGTGATCAGCATCCTGCGCCAAGGCGGTTTTCGCGGCGCGATCGACATCGAAGGCTGGCACGACCCGGTCTACAAAGACGACTTGGAAATGACCGGGCAGGTACATGCGCTGAACTATCTCAAACGCTGCCGGGGCGGAGAGTTTGTGCCGAACCCGCCGGGGTATCCGTGAATGGAAGGTTACCTCTTCACCAGTCGCCATGCCCGGTGAATACGCTTGTTGCGAAAATCGGCGGGCACGGTCTGGCGGCTGATTTCGCGGATCGTGGCTTGCGGCACGGCCGTTTCATCGAACTTTAGCCGGCGGAAATTGCTGGAGAAGTAAACTACGCCGCCGGTGGGCATCAGGTCCAGCAGGCGGCCGAGCAGTTCTGGGTAGTCGCGCTGCACGTCCCAGTCTTCTTCGGTCGCCTTGCTGCGGGAATAGGTCGGCACATCGGCCACGGCCAAGTCGTAATGCTCGCCCGGTGGATGCTCGCGGAGGAAGCCGAGCGTGTCGCGACGGGTGAGGCGATGCTGCTCGCCGAGCAGGTTGTTGATGTTGAGGTTCTTTCTCGCCCAGTCGAGATAGGTGTTTGAGAGGTCCACGCTGGTCGTCGAGACGGCTCCGCCGGCGGCAGCATGGACGGTGAAGGCGCCGGTGTAACAGAAGAGGTTGAGAAACCGCTTGCCGGCTGCCTGCTCGCGCACCATGCCGCGCGTGATCCGGTGGTCGAGAAACAGACCCGTATCGACGTAATCGGACAAATTGATGAGGAACTTCAGGCCCCCTTCGTTCGCGATCGTCGTGTGTTGCTCGGCGGCTTGGCGTTCATACTGACCGAGGTCGCGCTGCCGCTCGCGGCGTTTGCAGAAGACGTGATCGCGGGGCACTTCGAGCGTCTCGGCGGCCGTGTCGAGCATCAGGTCGATCCATTCACTATGCTCGGCCAGCGTGTGTTCGTTGGGCCGCTCGAACTCGGCGATGTGCAAATAGTTTTCATAGCGGTCCACCACCAGCGGCACTTCGGGAATGTCGCGATCGTAGAGGCGGTAACAAGTGATCCCTTGCTTCGTGGGCCAGCGGCGCAAGTGGCGGGCCAGCTTGGTGAGACGATTGTGAAAGAGCAGGGCCTGGTCTTTCGCCCTCGTGGGAAGACCGCCGAAGGCCGGTTTGGGTTCGGGGCGAGGGCGAGGCGCAGGGCGGGGTTGGGGTGAAGTGCCGTCGGAAGGGTGCTCAGTACTGGGTACAGAGTACTCAGTACTCGGTACTCCGTACTCAGTACTCGGTACTTCGTACTCAGAACTGGGTACTGCATCCTCCGCTGTCTGGGGCGGCGCTTCGCCCTCCACGGCGGGTCCGAGACTTGTCTCAGGCTCCGGCGGCTGTTCTTCGCTTTCCTCCGGCCCCAGATCCTCGGCCGCCAATCTCTCCGCGCTGACGCCCTCGGCTCGCCTTGGAGGTCGGGGACCATAAAACTGAAAGTACGTGCATTGAATCCGGCCGTTGTAGAGCTTGCGCCGCCGCGTGGCCTGTTGGCCGACAAGCTCTTCAAAATTCGGGGCGGCGCTCAAGATAAAGTGCGACCATGTCGGCAGCTTGCGTAGGATGTCCGGCATTTGGCGCACAATGTCGGCCGCCTCTTCTTCCACACCCAACCGCAGGCCATAGGGCGGGTTCGTCACCACCATGCCATACTGCCGCTTGCTTGTCAGATCGCCAAACTCCTTGACTTGAAAGTGAATATCGTCCGCCAC
>JAIOPX010000316.1 GCA_021413705.1 Planctomycetota bacterium
CTGGGTGTTGGAAGGGGCCAAGGACGATAGTCCCGCAGCAGATGCGGTGGCGTTTACGCCGGAGCGACCGCCTCACTATGTGGCGGCGCCTGTGATAACGTCGGTGGCCGTTTCGCCGGATGGAAAGCTGCTGGCGGTGGCTGGGTATCATGAGGTGCTGCTGCATCGGCTGGAGAATTTTGTGCCGGCGATTGCCACGGTGGCGGTCATGCAGGGGAGCGGTACGGTGCCGCCGCCGACGGCTGCTTTGCAGGGATCGGGGGATGGATTGTCGGTAAGGGTGGGTTCGGGGGCGGAAAGTATTACGGGTTCTCAAGTCGTGAACCCCCGGGCAGAGCCCGGGGCTATGGGGAGGTTGATCGGACTTTCCGAACGGATCCAATCAGTGGCGTTTTCGCCGGATGGGAAATTATTGGCCGTTGTTGGGGGTTCACCCGCGCGGATGGGTGAAGTTCAGATCTGGGATGTCGAGAGCCGCAAGCTGGTCCGCTCGCAGAACGTGACGTTCGACACGCTCTACGGCGCGGCTTTTAGCCCAGATGGCAAATTGCTCGCCTTCGGCGGCTCCGACAATACGTTGCGGGCTATCGAAGTGAAAACCGGAAAGCAGGTTTTCTACCAGATGACTCACTCCGACTGGGTGATGGACTGCGTCTTCTCGGTGGACGGTTCGCATCTGATCTCTGTCAGCCGCGACTTCGCGATGAAGCTTAATGATGTTGCTACGCAACGGTTCATCGATAATGTGACGAGCATCACGCCGGGAGCGCTTAAGGGTGGCCTGCACTGCGTCGATCGGCATCCCAAGCGTGACGAGTTGCTCATCGGCGGGGCCGACGGCGTGCCGAAGATCTATCGCATGATCCGCGAGAAGGCCCGCAAGATCGGCGACGATTACAACCTGATCCGAGCGTTCGATCCACTGCCAGGTCGGATTTACGCCGTGGCCTACAGCCCGGACGGCAAGCTGATCGCGGCCGGCAGCAGCAACGACGGGGCGGGGCATGTGCGGGTATTTGATGAAGCCAACGGCAAACCCGTGGCCACGATGCAGGATATCGCGGGAGGCATCTATACGGTGGCGTTCCTCCCCGACGGCCAACGACTCGTCTCTGCCGGCTTCAGCGGCAAGGTCTACATCCACCAATCCCGTACGGGAAAGCTGCTGGCACAGTTCGTGCCGGTGCCTGTCAAATAATCGCGATGCTCGTAGTCACCAACGGATTGACGAAACGCTACGGAGCGCTCACGGCGTTGGCCGATTGCTCGCTTGAAGTTGGCGCGGGCGAAGTCTTCGGCCTCTTGGGGCCTAATGGCTCCGGCAAAACCACGCTCCTGAGATTGCTGTTGGGATTCCTTCGTCCCACGGCCGGCCAGGCCACCATCGACGGCCTAAATTGCTATGCGCACAGCGTCGCAGTGCATCGCCGCGTGGCCTATCTCCCCGGCGAAGCCAGACTGCCGCGCCGTTTGCGGGGACACACCGTTTTGAGATATTTTTGCAGTCTCCGACCCGACGGCAATGTCGCCAGGGCGGTGGAGATTGCTCAGCGACTGGGGCTCGACCTTTCACGGCAGGTTGCCCGCTGCTCGACCGGCATGAGGCAGATGCTGGCGCTGTGCATTGCCATGTCGGCCGATGTTCCGTTGGTGATCCTCGACGAGCCCACCTCCAGTCTTGATCCCACGGTGCGTGCCGAAGTGGCCGGACTGGTGCGCGAGGCCCGGGCAGCGGGACGGACAGTGATTTTCTCGTCCCATGTGCTGTCCGAAGTCGAGGAGGTTTGCGATCGAGTGAGCATCTTGCGTCAGGGTCACGTCGTCCATCAACAGACACTGGCGGAATTGACGCGGCAGCATCGGATACGGGCACGGTTGACTGCGCCGATTGGGCCGCCGCCAAAGAACATCGCAAGCCAGATAGGACAATTCAACAGCGCAGAAGGACGGTTGGAGATCGTGGCGCCTGGCGAATTGGCGCCGCTGCTCGGTTGGCTTTCGACATTGCCGATCGACGAAGTCCAAATCGAACCGCTGGGACTGAGGACCGTCTATGATCGCTTCCATCGCGAGGCCGTCGATGGATAGGCCAAGTCAACTGCCGTTGTATATCACTCTGGCCGTTTGGCGGCGTGCGCTGGCCGAGGCGATTTGGCTTCTGGCCGGATGCGTATTGGTGATGTTCGCTTTTCACTGGCTCTTCGTTTACCTGTCGAGTTTGATCTCCACATCTTCGTTCACGGGACTCTTCACGGAGCTGCCGGACTCGATGGGGGGCATGCTTGGTATTTCCATCGCCGAGGCTGCCACGCCGCCCGGCCGCATCGCGTTGGGCTACGTCGATCCGACCGTAATCATTATCGCCGTCGTCTGGGCTCTGACTCGCGCGTCCGATGCGGTGAGCGGACCGTTGGACCGCGGTTCGCTGGAACTCACGCTCGCCCAGCCGGTGTCGCGTATGACTGTGTTGTCGGCCAACATTGGCATCACGATCTTCGGCGCGGCCTTGATCGCTCTGGCCGCCTGGCTGGGCACCTGCTGCGGCGTGGCCACCGTGTCGGTCAGACAAGATGGCATGTTGAGTCGGTTGTTTTACGGCCAGCAGATGGTGCTGCTTTCCAAGTTGGTGGAGTACCGCGATTTTATTCCTTCGGCCGTCAATCTGTTTTCGCTGACCGTGCTGATGGCAGCCTACACGACGCTCGTCTCCGCTTGCGACCGCTTTCGCTGGCGGACCCTGGGCATTGCCGGCAGCTTCACCCTGATTCAAATCGTGATGAAAATGGCGGGGCTGGCCACGATCCACCTCCAATGGCTGTTTCGCTTTACCATTCTGGGGGCGTACTGGCCCCAGGCTCTGGCATTGGCGGGGGACCGAGTGTGGGAGTTGTCATTTCGCTACAATGGCATCCTGCTCGGTCTTGCCCTGGTTTGCTATCTCGCCGCGGCTGTGATTTTTAACGATCGCGATCTGCCTGCTCCGTTGTAGGCTCAAGTGCGGCGGCTCAAGTGCCACTGCTTGAAAGACGCCCGGCAAGCCCAAAGCTGCATCTACCCGGATTAAAGGCGTCTGCCAAGCAGTGCCGCGTCACGAAAATGCGCTGCCCGTTCCGCATTGCTTGAAAGTCGCTGAGAAGCGGGATTCTACAATTCAGGCGATTCAGGGGCTACTTTCAAGCAGTGGCACGCAACCCATCCAAATGTACCCAGCTTTCCTTACCGGCCAATTCGCGTAGTATTTCTGAGAGGAAACCGTCATAATGCCGGGAGTTGTTCATCCACACCAACTCTTATGTGCCGCATGCGGCGAGGAGTTTTGAAACGCTATGAATGCAATGGAACTTTTTTATCGTTGGGCTGCGCGGTTGTTGGCTATCGTGCCGGCCATGGTCGTTGCCGGTAGTTTTGTCGTTGGATTGCCGACTCATGCTATCGGGGACGAGATGGCCCCTGCTGCTGAGAAGGAGGCCGACAAGGACAAGCCTGCCCCGCCAGCCGAGAAGCCAACTGACAAGCCTGCTGGCGACAAGCCAGCCGACAAGCCCGCGGAACCGACCGCCGCCAAGGGGCAAGCCGATCTGGATGCTGCCGTGGCCGCCAAGATCGCTGCCGACTCGGTACAAGATTACAGTAAGGTCATCACGCTGTGCGAGGAGGCAATCTCCAAGGGTCTCGATCCCGAGGGAAAGAAATTCGCCCAGCAATTGCTCGCCGCCACGCGCACCGAGCGCGCGGTCAAAGTGTGTCACGCCATTTTCGATCCAGCGACCCCCGATCCGCGCTGGCCGCAGTTCCGCCGGTTGGCCCTGACGGACCTGGAGTTGGCTCTGACCTACGATCCCGATAATGCGGAGGGCCAGCTATTGGTTGCGAGGCTCAATGCATTGCCGGAGGGGAACGCCAAGCGAGCCGTCACGGCCGTGGAAGCCGCCGTGCGGCTGAGCGAAAAGAATCCTCGTATGAAAGCCCAGGCTTTGGTGTTGCGCGGAGAAATGGCTTCGGACAAAGAACTGAAGCTGGCCGATTTCGATGAAGCCTTGAAGCTGCAGCCGGATAGCACGACGGCCCTGCGGTCGCGCGGGTTCCTCTATCTCACTACCGATCGATATCCCAAGGCCAAGGACGATCTGACCAAAGCCGCCGAACTCGATCCGAATCACGCTCCTACTCATGAGGCATTAGGATTGATCTTGATGCTGTCGAAGGATCTACCCGGCTCGATCAAGCATCTCGACAAAGCGGCCGAACTGGCTCCCGAGAATCCCTCGGTGCAGGCCAACCGGGCACGCGTCCTCGCGATGCTCAAAGAAAACGACAAGGCGATCGAAGCGATCGACAAGGCGCTCAAAGCCTCGCCTAACAACGTGGGCTGGCAATTGCTGAAGGCCAACATTCTCAGCATCGCGGGACGCAAGGATGAGGCGTTGGCAGGCGTCGATAAGTTGATATCCGGCCAGCCTGAGTTGATTGAAGCCATGCGGATCCGTGCGCACATCCTGGCCGGTTCCGAAAAGCTGCCGGATGCCATCGCGGAGTTGGAGAAGGCGCTGCAAAAAGCTCCCAACGATGTCGAGTTGGTGGCCGATCTGGCGATGCTTTACTCCGCCGACAAAAAGCCGAAGCGCGCGATCGAACTCTATGACAAAGTGCTCTCAGGCGAAACCACCAAGTTGCCGCAGTTCTATCGCGGCCGAGGAGATGCCCAACTCAGCATCGGCAACCAGAAAGAGGCCATCGACGATTACGAGCAGGCTCTGAAGAAAATGCCCACCGACAGCGGGATTCTCAACAATCTGGCCTGGGTGTTGGCCACGTCCCCCAACGACAAGTTGCGCAACGGCAAGCGGGCAGTCGAACTGGCGACTCTGGCCTGCAAGGAAACCGAATTCAAAGCTCCTCACATCCTGAGCACGCTGGCGGCGGCCTACGCCGAAACGGGCGATTTCAAGGCCGCCATTGAGTGGTCGGAAAAGGCAGTGCAAGCGGGTGCCGGTGACACAGAGGTCAACGAGCAACTCGCCAAGGAACTGGCGAGCTACAAGGACGGGAAACCGTGGCGCGAAGTGCAAAATGAGGCAGATGCCAAGGAAAAATCGCCGCCTGAAAAGGAGAAGGCCGCCGACAAGGACAAGGAAGCTCCGGCAGAGAAGAAGCCTGAGACTGCCGGGCAAAAGTAGCTGGAGAGTCGCGAGCTTTCTATCTAACATGGCTTTCGGAGGGCATTGTTCCGGAGAAAATCGGATGATCGAGTTTACGATTACCGGTGAAGAGCTTTGGGCGCGGATGGAGCGGGCCGTGGAAAAAGTCAACGAGCGTCTGCGAAAAACGGTTCATATCCTGGAAGAAGCCAAAGTTCCCTATGCGGTTGTTGGCGGTCACGCCGTTCGCGCCTGGGTTGCTCAGGTGGATGAAGCCGCGCTGCGCACGACACAGGATGTCGATATTCTGGTGCGACCCGAGGATTTGCCTGCATTGACAACGGCAATGACGTCCGCGGGGTTTCATTACCGCGAAACCCAGGGCATGTTCGTGGAACATCCCGACGCCTCGGCTCGGGATGCCGTGCATCTACTCTTATGTGGCGAGGTCATTCGAGGTGGAGAGCCGAACCCGGACATTGAGCCAATTACGAGGGCGAACAACTTTCAGACTATCGAAATTGAGAAGCTGGTGCGCATGAAGCTCAATGCGTTTCGAGACAAGGATCGCGTCCATCTTCGTGACATGATTTCGCTCGGCATCATCGACCAGTCGTGGCTCGATCGTTTTCCAGAAAAACTTGGCCTGCGACTGAAAGAATTGTTGGATGATCCTGACGGTTGAGGCAATAGAACAGATAATGCCGCGAAGCTGGCTGCTGGTTGTGGCAGGTATTTGCTTTCTCATTCTCTCTTCATTGACTCTTGGTGGCGGCTTATGGCATTTCGGGCAGGTTGCGGATGGTGGTTGCTTTCTGTTCTTCTGGCAGCGCTAGGTACCTCACTGAGTTATAGCGAGCAGGCTAACGCCGACGATTTTTCGCATCAACAGAAGCTTGTCGCACTGCCATTTAACAAGCAGATCGAACAGTTCGAGAAGATCGCGAATCAAATCGTTCTCGACGGCAAGGGAGACGACTGGCAAGGCATTCCGGCGATTGCAGATATTAAAGGAGATGCAGGGGGCAAACCCACTCGGGACATTCTGTCCGTGCGAGTGGCGCCGCGTGAGGACGATCTCCTGCTGTTGATCGCTACTGCGACAGCGAAAGGGGACGTAGCGCGGCGGTTTCGTATCCGCGTCGATGCCTGGCTGGACCGAACCGACGATTTTGCCATCGACTTGGGAGAGGACGAATCCGCCTGGCTCTCCGCGCCGGGGCCGGATGGTGTCTGGAAATCAACTACCATCCAGGGTATCGAGCGAAAGACAGATCAGGTCACTGAAGTTCGCATTCCGCTCAAAGTGCTGGAGGCTGGACTGAAACAATTGGGCAGTGCATATCGCCGATTCGATCGGGCCTGGGTGCGTGCCAACGTCTCCACGCTGGACTGGCGGAACAATACCCGCCTGATGGATGAGGCCCCGAGTTGCGCCAGCTTCTGGCTCCTTTCGCAAATGTTGCATACTGAAGACACCCGCGATCCAGTGAAGCGAGTGACGGTCGAGTTTCCCTTGATGAGCATCTGGTACGTCGGCCAAGGGGCGATGGGGTCACTCAGCCACAAAAATCAATGGGCCTACGATTTTTTCCGAACGGACCAGAGTGGAAACTATTTCAAACCGGGCACGGATAAAGATGCCAACGCCTCCTATTTGTCCTGGAATCAAGAGGTCTATGCCCTCGTGGCTGGCCGCGTCATCGACGTTCGCGCCGACAGACCGGACCATCCGCCGACAATCATACTCCCGCAGCAGGTTTCCGACGGAAACCGTGTCTATATCGATACCGGCGGCGGCGTGGCTCTCGACGCTTCGCATTTGCAAGCCAACTCCGCCGCAGTGAGCCAAGGGGAAGTTGTCCGCGTTGGCTCACCGCTAGGCAAAGTCGGCAATTCGGGCCACTCCACCTCTCCCCACCTGCACATGGCTGCCTGGCGTCTGCCGCAAGGCACGGCAACAGTTCCGTTGCAACTCGCCAAAGTTGTTGTCGGGTTGCACAACACGGTCGATGACCCCTGGGCTGCCCGGATGCAAACCTGGGCGCCGCAAGAAGGGTTTTATGTGCGACGGCAATAACACTCAGCACAATAGCAACGTCGCCAAGCTCTCCGTTAGTGGTAATCCGGTGCGCTGCTCGAACCCGATAAACATGGGACTGGGGTTGGCTTCGAAGAACACATAGCGCCCCTCCGGTGTGCGGCGAAAGTCGATGCCGGTCCAGAGCAGTTCCAGGGTATTGGCGATCGCCAACGCTTGCTTGTGAACATCCGGCGGAAGACTGCATGTCGTAATCTTTGCTCGCGGATCATCGCGGAAGTCCAAAGCATCCGTCTCAATCTGGCAGGCCAATACGCGATCGCCAGCGACGAAGACGCGAATGTCATCGCCTGTAATTTTCTCCTGGATCGTCACCGGGGCCATCGCCAATCGCGAGAGTGCTTCGTCGCCAAGCAGATCTGGCGTGACCTTTTGCGTGTGGGCACCTCCTTGAACCGGCTTGAAGATGCACTCGCCATGCAGGGCCACGAACGATCGGATGCTTTCGGCATCGTTGCCTAAGCAAGTGGCGGGAACAGGTATGCCCAACGCGGCCACGCGGGCAAGTTGCACGGGCTTTGTCTGATGGAGTCGAAAGGCATGAAAGCTGTTGACCCAGCGTGAGTCGAGCTCCAGCAGCAGCGTCTCAAACATGCTGCGAGTATCGTTGTGAGCGATTTCGGCTTGTTCTGCATCCGGTAAAGCAGTCGCTGCCAGTCCGTTATAATTACGCCAGTAGACACTGTGAATTTGACCCCAATCGAGTTGGCGGCCGGAAGGGAGGCGAAGCAAGCCTGTGCGTGCCACCGGGTCGAAAGCGATCTGCATGTCGCCAGGAAACCAGCGGCTGTCGAACAATTCTACGTCGGCCCCGCGCTGAGCCAGGTGGGCCAGCATCCAAGTCGCATGTTCGTCCACATCGCTGCCGAGGATGAGGATGGTCATGAGACGGGGTGTTAGCTTGCAGCTTGCGTCGTGTATTGTTCGGCCCACGCCGCCAGATCCGCTACCCCTTTGCGATGGCAGAAGTCGCCAAAGGTTTCACCCGGCTGCCGCTCCTGCTTGAAGTAGACCAACAGGGGCATCAGGGTCGGAACAACTTCGGCTTCGGGTACGAGGTCTTTGTAGACCACATTGAGCCGATCACCCAACAGCCGCCCGCCCACGAACACGGTGTATTTGCCGAGTGTTTTGCCCACCAGTCCCACATCGCTGTTGTAGGGCCGGGCACAGCCATTGGGACAGCCGGTCATGCGGACGGTAAATACTTCGTCCGGCAGGCCGAGGCGCGCCAACTCCGTTTCAAACTGGTCAATGATGCCGGGCAGCGCCCGTTCGCTTTCCGTCACGGCCAAGCCACAGGTGGGCATCGCCGGGCAGGCCATCGACCAGCGTCGTACAGCGCTAATTTCGTGCGAGAGCTTGACGCCATGGCGCACCAGAATCCCTTCCAAGGCGGGCTTCTGCGCTTCCGTCAAATCGCAAAACATGATGCTCTGATGCGCCGTGAGCCGGATGGCTGGCTTGAGTGTGTGGCAGATTTCCCGCAGGGCGCTCTTAAGTTGAAAAGAGTCTTCGTCCTTGATCCGGCCGTTCTCCACGTTCAAGCCGTAAAACCACTTGCCGGTTCCTTGCGGATGCCAGCCGATGTGGTCGTCGAAGCCCACCACGTCTTCCGGGTGAGGGGCCGGCAACGGAGCGCCAAAGTACTCTTCGACTTTAGCCTTGAACTTATCGAGCCCCCAGTCGGCAATTAGGTATTTCATCCTCGCCCGTTTGCGATCGCTGCGGTTGCCGTAGTCACGCTGCACTTCAAGAATCGCTTGGCAGGCAGCCAGCACTTGTTCCTTGGGAACATACGTCAATCGCTTGGCAACGGCTGGAAATGTCTTGGCCGCCGATGGCGTAACGCCAAAACTACCCCCGACAACAATGTTGTAGCCCACAATTTCAAAGTTCTCGCAGATCGCCAGCAAGCCCAGGTCGTTGGCGTACACATCGACGCAATTGTCACCTGGTAGGCCAATGGCCATCTTGAACTTGCGCGGCAGATATCGGTTGCCATAGATCGGCTCAATCTCGTGGCCATTGGAGCCGCCGCCGACCAACTCTTCCGTGCCCGTCGCGTTGTCGGTCATCCAGATCTCGTGATAGGCCGTCGTGCGCGGAGCAAAATAGGCTGCCAACTGATCGGCCAGCGCCTGCATTTCGGCATGGACCGGATCGCCATCGTGCGGAGCTGGGCAGCACATCACGTTACGGTTCACGTCGCCGCAAGCTCCCAGCGTGGAGAGTTGCACTTCGTTGATGCGCGCGATCGTGTGCTTGAGGTTTGATTTCAACACCCCGTGTAGTTGCAGCCCCTGCCGAGTGGTGATGCGCAGCGTGGTGTTGCCGATTTCATCGCACAGGTCCATCTGGGCTAGCAATTGATCGCTCGTCAGCTTCCCGCCGGGGATCTTGGTCCGGACCATCATGCTGAACGACTTGTCTTTTTTTCCTTCTCGGTTGGGCGCTTTGCGGTCATCGCGGTTGTCCTGCTGGTAGGTGCCGTGATGCTTCAACAGGTTAACGCTGTCCTTGTTGAAGGAAGGCACGTCGCTGGCCAATTCCTGCGCAATGGTTCCGCGCAAATAATGGCTGCTGGTTTTCAGCCCTTCTACAGGACTCAACTCGTCGGGTGACTTCATAATAGTGGCCGCCAAAAGCCTTTTGGGACGATACCTTACTTACATGATAATCATTATCGTGATTATATACCTCATTGGACCAGGAGTATAGCGTCTATACGGAAGAGTCGCCAATATCTTTCCCAGCTTGTCGGGTTGTTGGAATGTTGGAGTACAGGCTTCAGCCTGAGTTCCTCGGTCTCAGTAAGCACTCTGAAGTCTGGCCAACAACTCAGCTATGCTACAAGCCTGCATTCAATCGTTTACGTTTCAAGAAGCAGGCTGAAGCCTGTACTCCAACTTTCACACTATGTCCAACAACCAACCCCCCCGATTTTCGCCCGTGCTCTTGCTCGCAACCGGGCTTGGTTTCGGCTATGCGCCGTTCATGCCAGGCACGTTCGGTGCCTTATGGGGCCTTCCCCTGGCCTGGGCAATTTCCCATATCCCACCCGTCGGCCCGCTTCCTGTCTGGGCGATTCAAGCCCTGGTCATCGTGGCGGCCTTTGCGGTGGGAGTTCCGCTCTGCACCGCCGCCGCCGCCCAATTGGGTAAGAAAGACCCATCGGCCGTGGTCTATGACGAGATTGCCACGATGCCGATTGTCTTTTTCCTCCTCCCTTTCGGTGGCAATTGGCCCATCTGGGTGTGGATCGCCGGTTTCGTTCTGCATCGCATTTTCGACATTCTGAAGCCTCCACCCGCCAGGCAATTAGAGCGACTCCCAACCGGCCTGGGCATCATGGCCGACGACGCCGCCGCCGCTCTGTATGCCTGCGGAGCGTTGCACCTGCTGGTTTGGTTTGTCGGCCGCTACGTTGTTGGCAGCTATAGTGGCGGATGACAGTGGCGGCGCAAGTCGGTTAGAATCAGCCCCCTACAGACCGCCCCCAATCTTACCCCCGAGGCATCGTTGACCGCCCGCATTTTGGATGGCAAGGCTCTGGCCGCTAAGATTCAGAACGAGCTGGCCGACGAGATCATCGAGTTCATCGAGAACAACGCGGTCGATCCGACACTGTGCGCGGTGCTGGTGGGAGAGGATCCGGCCAGCGAGATCTACATTCGCAACAAGCGAAAAGCCTGCGACAAAGTGGGGATGGAGAGCCGCCTGCACCGGCTGCCTTCCGATGTGTCGCAGGAGGAAATGCTCAAGCTCATCACACGGCTCAACAAGGACAACGAGGTCCACGGCATTCTGGTGCAATTGCCGTTGCCGCCGCAAATCGACACCACGCGAATCCTCTGTGCCGTCTCTCCTCACAAGGACGTGGACGCTTTTCACCCTGAAAACGTCGGTAGGCTAGTGCAAGGACGTCCGCGGTTTCTCCCCTGTACTCCCTATGGCATCCAGGAATTGCTGATCCGCGAAGGGATTGAAACGGCCGGCCGTCACGCCGTCGTCGTCGGCCGCAGCGACATTGTGGGCAAGCCGCTGGCCAACATGCTCCTGCAACATGGGCGCGGCGCCGATTGCACCGTAACGGTGTGTCACAGCCGCACTGCCGACCTGGGTGCGATCACCCGGCAAGCCGATATTCTCATTGCCGCAGTCGGCAGACCGCAGATGATCACGGCCGAAATGGTCAAGCCGGGGGCGACCGTGATCGACGTGGGAATCAACCGTACGGCCGCGGGCGTTGTCGGGGATGTTGACTTCGCTTCAGTCCGCGAGGTGGCTGGGGCAATCACTCCCGTGCCCGGCGGTGTAGGGCCGCTGACGATCACGATGCTATTGAAGAACACCTTGAGGGCAGCGGCGGAAGCGGTGGGGTAGAAGCGACTACCCTACTTGTTTCGCGTCCGCTGCCTTAGCGCCTCATAGAACAGCACTGCCGCTGTGGCCGAGACGTTGAGGCTGTCCGCGATGCCTAACATCGGGAGGCGTATTGCTCGGACGCCTGACTCATTCCAACGTGAGGAGAGGCCGGTAGCCTCCGCTCCAAGCAGGATCGCGGTTGGCCTGGCAAGATCCACATCCCAAGGGGCAGTATCGCCATCTAGCCTGGCGGCCACGAGTTGCAGGCCGTGTTCTGTGAGCCAGGGGAGTACGTCGGCACACTCCGCCGCGCAGACGGAGACACGGAAGATTGTGCCAAGGCTGGCGCGAATCGCGTTGGGATTGTAAATATCCGTTTCACCATCGACCACGACGACGGCCGAAACGCCGGCGGCATCGGCGCTGCGAACTACGGCCCCGAGGTTGCCTGGTTTTTCGACTCCTTCGAGGATCGCCACCAATGGGCACTCAGGCAGAGTGAGCTCGGCCAGCGCCCGCTCGGGGGGGACAATGACGGCCGTAACCCCTTCGTGGCGCTGGCCGTAGGCCAGACGTTCTGCAACACCTGGGGATACTTCGTAGACACTCGTTCCGGCTTGCACTGCGGCGGCGAGCAGGTCGCGAATGGAATCGACCGCCACCAGTTCGCGGCAGAAGAAAATCTCGCGCAGCGAGACGCCAGCCGCCACGGCAGCGGCCAATTCCCGCACGCCATCGACCAGCGTTAGTCCCTCGTCGCGGCGATGGGTGCCGCGACGCAGCCGCACGACTCGTTTGATCCGCTCATTGCCGGGGCTGGTGATAGCGGGAAACGGCATGGGTGAGGGTAAAATCCGCTCTACTTCGCGGCCCAGCGGGCGGCGATACCGCCGGCCAATTGACGCTTGTCGGGTGCGACTAGCACCAACCCACCCGCCTCGATTTTCTGCCGTTTGGTTTCACCGAGCGAATCGGCCAGCATTTTTTCCAGGTCGGCCGGCACGAAGCGGCTGGCGTGGCAGGACAATAGCACGAAGCGGCGATCCCCCTTGGTCAACTCGGCGCACATCTCCAACAG
>JAIOPX010000366.1 GCA_021413705.1 Planctomycetota bacterium
ATTCATTTACGACGAAGCCCGCCGCGGCTGGTTGAGCAAGGACCGCAGCAACCCTGCCGCCCGGGCCGCCTTTAAGGATGGACAGTGGAATCATTACCGCGTTGTCTGTCAGGGGGACTCGATCAAGACCTGGGTCAACGACGTCCCGGTGGCTGACCTGAAAGATTCGCTCACCAAGAGCGGCTTTATTGGCTTACAGGTTCACTCCGTCGGCGGAGACCCGCACTGGCAGGTGCGCTGGCGCAACTTGCGGCTTAAGACGCTGTAAAGTACCCCTCACGCTCCGCGTGAGGCCGCTTGGAAACATCACGCGGAGCGTGATGGATACTAGGGTGGTACGACCGTACCCGTTGACGCCCGGCGGTTAGAAACATATCATCGCCAATGGCTTGCGAGGGTTGTTTTATAGGTGGCCGCGACTCTCGATAGGGCCGTTTTCCGCCATCCTTCCCTGCAGGATTCCTGCCAAACAAGGGGGACATTCCGATGCCACTGTTTGAAGTGGAGACTGAGAACCACATCATCATCACCTGGGCCGGCAACGACGACGCCGCGCGGGCCGTCGTTCACGATGCCTATCCCACGGAAGAACTGTTACGACTTACGAAGCGCCCGCGCGACACCTGGGTCATCTCCAAGGGCGCATTGGGAATCGCCAGCAATCGCACCGACCCTTGCAACACGGCCCGCGACTGCCTGGCCAAGGCCGCGGGTGACAAAGTTCATGCCATCCGACTCTACATGCAGCACACGGGTTCCGACCTGGAAAGTGCCCGCAAGGTAGTCGAATCGAATATGGTTATGGGTTGGTAGCGCGGCAGCGTGGAGCAGACATTTTTGTCTGTCAAAACTTCGAGCAGAGAGGGATGCCTACCGACGGCGATGCTTGTCTTGCACCCGGCCGCGAATCACAATAGCAGCACCTGCCAATTAGCAAGGCGCGCATTGCCTTGCCTCACCTGACGCACTCTGGAGTTTCAACCATGAATCGTGTCCTCTCGCCACTGGCTATGTTGTTGATCCTCGGGTTTCCTTGTATCGCGGTTGCCGCCGAAAAACCGAGCAGCACGACCGACCCTGCCAAGGCCGATGCCGACTTCGCCATCCAGGGAGAATACGTTGGCAAAGTGCAGGGCAAGGATGGCGACAAGACGCTTGGAGTTCAAGTTATCGCGCTGGGGGGAGGCAAGTTCCATGGCGTGGGATACATGGGCGGACTTCCTGGCGATGGCTGGGACGGCAAGGAGCCGGAGGAAGTGGATTCGGCGACCGTTGACGGCGCGGTCACCTTCAAAGGCAAGTATGCCACCGGCACGATCAAG
>JAIOPX010000425.1 GCA_021413705.1 Planctomycetota bacterium
GTGCTCCCGCGGGCAATACGAACTCCGGCCCAGGCGCGGCGCCGGGCCGAGGTGGCCCGGGTAACCGTCCCTTCGGACCGCCGGGCAATTGGCAGAACATGACCGCCGAGCAGCGAAGGCAAATGCAGCGCCAAATGCTCGATTCGACGACTCCCGAGTTCCGCGCGCAAATGGCGGAGTACATCAAGCAGGTTGAATCGCGCCGTCAATCGCGCGGGCTCCCCGCGTTCCGGCCAGGCGCGTAGCGGAACGGCAGTGAGCGGCACGGCGCTAGCCGCCGGTGCATCAAGAGCCGTTCGACGAACAGACCGGTGGCAAACGCCAATTCGCGCAGCCATTCTCAAACGGCAAACAGAACCGCTCCGGCAATTTGAATGATGACCCCGACAACCTGGATGCCCACAGGCCCCAGGCCCTCATCAGGATGCATCAGACCATAGACGAGCGCCACCAGGGCGCAGGGAAGGCACAACACGCCCATGATGGGATTCCCGTTGCGAAAAGCGATCGACGCAATCCAGATGTTGCCCACCACGACCAAGGACATGCCCAGGCAAGATACGCTTCTGGTATACAGTAGCCGCTCACCCTCCGTCATCGGGGCTGACACTGCCGGCGGCGGATTCTGAACAACCGGTTGCGGAGGCGGAGTGGCGGCGGCTCGCTGTGCCGCCAGATCGCGCGCCTCGCAGGCGGAACATACCAACTCCCCTGAACCCATCGCCGCGCCACAGCGCGGGCAGTGCGGCACGGCAGGTGGAGGGGGCGGGGGCGCCACCGGCGTCGGAGCCATAGGAGGATTGTTGGTGGCCACTTCCGTTGGCGGGCGCACGGCCAGGAGCAAGTCTTCTTTCCCTTCCGCTTGCAGTTGCTCTCGCAGTTGATCCTGATCGGCCGACGACAGGGCATCGTACGTCAGGCGGATATCGAGGCCATAACTGCGCAGCCGCAGCCGCCCTCCTTGCTGGACCGATCGCAGACTGGCCATTACCTTCTTGCCTGCCGAGTCAGTCCACACGCGGCTTTTGTCATCCGGCTTGGGAACCTGGTCGCCTTGGCCCCGCTCGTCGAACCATTTGCGGACGAACTCCTGATCGTCATAGGAGAGCTTGGCGAACGGAATCTGAATCTTCTGATCTTGCTCCCGCAGTTCGACCTTCCCTTCCACCATCCGCAGCAGCCGAGCGCTCAGCGGCTTCCCATGCACGTCGGTCCAGATTCGCAGTCCATCCGCCTCAAGCTGTTTTTGGACATACTGCCGATCCGCCTCGCTGAGTTGGTCGAGCCGCACGCGGATGACCTTGAAACCTTTCTCCAGCACGACCTCATTGCCGCTGACGCGAACAAACTTGGCCTCGATAGTGTGCCCCTTCTGATCGGTCCAGGTGCGGGCCTGGGCCAGTCGCGGAGAAAATATCACCAGCCCCGCCAGAACGGCGAGCCCAAGACCAATGCGGCGAAAGCAACGACAAGCAACCATAGCCCCTCTCAGTATTTGCCGAAAAGATACCTCTTGAGATCGATGTCCCCCGATGTGGCCCTATCATAGCAATCCCCCCCGGCCGCGGGAATAGTTTGGGCGGACAAAAGAAAATTGCCCATTCCCTGGGTGGCCTGATTCGCCGCTGTGATAAGGCAAGTCCTCCAGCGATCCAAACTAGAGAACCCCGGAGATTCAGGCACTCGCCCAGCCTTCGGTTAGGCCGGACGTACGGGTTGGCCGTCCCCGTTGCTACTCTCGCCGATGCTCCTTAAAGCCTTTGGATGCCTGAGGAGTTCTTGCAGTTGATCGGCCCCAGCGGGTTTGAGGAGATGAACGTCAAAGCCTGCTTCAGTGCATTCGTGGCGATCTTTCTCTTGCCCGTATCCGGTCAGCGCAACGAGGAGTACATCTTCAAATTCCGGCAACTCTCGAATTCGCCGTGCTACGGCATAGCCGTTCATGCGAGGCAAGCCGATATCGAGCAACACGATGTGGGGGCGGAAGTCGGGCAGCTTGGTTAGCGCCGTAGGACCATCGTCGGCGATCTCCACCACCACCGACGCCAAGGCTGTGAGCAGCCGTCCCATAATCCAAGCGGTGTCGGCATTGTCCTCAACAATGAGGATGCGCTGGCGCTGAGCCGCGCGCTGCTCCTTGACGTTTCCATCCGTAGCCATTCGTGCCCTCACTCCGTATTCGCTAGTAAGTGGACTCAATACTTTTCTCCTTCGCCTGGATTGATCGCTTTCAAAGAGTAGCAAGCCCTGCATTCGAGATTTGCGATCACGAAGCTGCCCCGACGAGTTATCTAAGAAGAGAAGACTTTGACGAGCGATTCATCCAGCATTTTAGGATCGGAAGTGCATGGCGAACATCCTGGGGGAGTGTCAGGATGAGTTGGAAATTGGCGTAGTGATATCCGCTACATGTTGTGTTCTGTGTGGCCTGCAAGGCGAGCTCGTTCGCTATCGCAAAAAGAGGGTCCAGCCAGACAGTTTTGATCTTTTCGATATGCCTTGAACAAGGAAATTGAGGCCGATGGTCGTGCGGCCACCCTAAGCGATAGAATGCAAGTCAACCTGAGAATTGTTGTCTGACTCCTCTTAGCCCGAGTACTTGTCTGATGGCGAAAAAACGGAAGACCGCCAACCCTTCCAAACCGGCTCACTCCCCCGGCAAATCCAAGGCTGCCCCAAAGCCTGTCTCGCGGCCCCCCCGAAAACCCACAGCGGCAGGATTACAACCTGAATCCCCTAGTTCGTCAGAGGCTCTTGACGGAGAACCCGAAGAAGCTGCCGTGGCGGAGCGCGAAAGTGGTTCCGGCGGCTTGGGTTTCGCGGTGGTGGGACTGGGAGCCTCCGCCGGCGGATTGGAAGCCGCTCAGGGGTTCTTCACGGCGATGCCTGCCGACAGCGGGATGGCCTTTGTCCTCATCCAGCATCTCGATCCGACGCACGAAAGTCTCACCGACGAACTCTTGGCGCGGCAAACCGCCATGCCTGTAATGCAAGTGACCTGCAAGACACGCATCGAACCCAACCACGTCTACGTCATCCCCCCGAACAAGTATCTGGCCCTGGCCGAGGGCTCGCTGGAATTGACGGAGCCGACGGAAAAGCGCGGCCTGCGGATGCCGATCGACTTCTTCTTGCGCTCGCTGGCGCAGTCGAAACAACAGCAGGCGATCGGTGTCATTCTCAGCGGCACCGGCACCGATGGCACGCTGGGCATCCGCGAGATCAAGGCGGCCGGCGGCCTGGTCGTCGTGCAGGATCCCCTCACCGCGCAATTTGACGGGATGCCGCGGAGCGCAATCTCCACCGGCATCGCGGACTGTATCTTGCCCGTGAAAGGCATGGCTGAAGTGCTGGTCCGTTATCACCAACATCCCTACGTCCATTCGGCGCCTTGCGAGGAAGCGGAGCCCACGGATCAACTCAATACGATCCTCAATATCCTCCGCGCCCGCAGCAAGTATGACTTCAGTTGTTACAAGAAGGGGACGTTGACTCGGCGTGTGCAGCGGCGGATGGGCATCCACCATATCGAGAGCATGGCTCAATATGCCTCGCTGCTTCGTCAGAACAATGACGAAGTCAGCGCTCTGTACAAAGATCTGTTAATCAGTGTGACCAATTTCTTTCGCGAGCCGGAGGCCTGGGAGGAATTGGACAAGTTGGTGGTTACACCGTTGGTGCGGGAGCATTCGGAAGTCAGACCCATCCGCGCCTGGGTGGCGGGTTGCGCCACCGGTGAGGAAGCCTATTCGTTGGCCATGCTGTTTGCCGAAAGGTGCCGTGAGGCGGACAAGCCGTGCAATCTTCAGTTGTTTGCTTCCGACATCGGCCAGGACGCCCTGGCGACTGCTCGCGCGGGTATTTATCCGGAAAATATCGTGGCGGACGTCCCCGCCGCCCGGTTGCGTCAATTCTTTTCCAAAGGAGAACACTCGTATCGCATCGACAAGGAAATTCGGGACGCCGTTGTCTTTGCCGAGCAGAACGTGATCAGCGATCCCCCCTTTTCCCGGCTCGATCTGATCTGTTGCCGCAACCTGATGATCTACCTCGAAGCAGAGGTGCAGCGCAAGATTCTCACGATGTTTCATTTCGCCCTGCAACCCGGCGGTTTTCTGTTCCTGGGCAACAGCGAAACGATCAATCAACAGACCGACCTGTTCGCGCCGCTCTCGCGCAAATGGCGGATCTATCGGCGGCTGGGAGGAACGCGGCGCGAGGGACTGGTTTTTCCCGTGGCGGAGACCGGCCATGCTCCTCGTCCTACAGTGCCGGGGATCGATGGGGCGAAGCACCACGGGCGGCGGCTGGCGACGTTGGCCCAGCAGTGGATGCTGCAGCGCTTGGCGCCGGCCGCCGCGCTGATTAATCGCAAGGGGGAAGTGCTGTACCTCAATGGACCGGTGGACCGCTATCTCCAGCTTCCCAGCGGCGAGCTGGGCGCCGATCTGATCGCCATGACCCGCGAAGGATTGCGGAGCAAATTGCGGGCAGCTCTTTACGAGGCGATGCGCGATGACCAAACGGTAACCATCGAGGGAGTGCGATTGCAACGGGGGCGCAACCAGTCCTCCCTGCGGGTTGTCGTCGAGCCACTGCGCAGCCCGCGTGAAGCGGAAGGTCTTCTGTTGGTCAGCTTCCACGATGACGGGAAACCCTCACCCCCGGGAAGCCTGGAAGATTCCCGCCCCGCGTCCGCTCGAGATGCGGACGAGCAGGAATCGATCATTCACCATCTTGAAAGTGAGCTCAGCAGCACCCGTGAGGACTTGCAGAGCACGATCGAGGAGTTGGAAGCTTCCAACGAAGAGTACAAGGCGGCCAACGAAGAAGTCACCTCGATCAATGAGGAACTGCAATCGACCAACGAAGAGCTGGAAACGTCCAAGGAGGAATTGCAATCGCTCAACGAGGAGCTCCAGACGGTCAATTCGCAACTGGAGGAGAAGCTTGATGAATTGAAATTATCGAACGACGATTTGTTCAACTTGTTGCGCAGCAGCGACGTGCCGACGATTTTTCTCGACCGCAAATTCCACCTGCGGAGATTTACGCCGGCCACGCACCGGTTGCTGCGCGTCATCGATAGCGACCTGGGACGGCCGCTGCGCGATTTTGCCTTCAATTTTACGGACGACGCTTTGCTCAGTGATAGCGAGCGTGTCTTGCAGACCCTCGCTCCCGTAGAATGCCAGATCCAGGACCACTCCGGCAACTGGTACATCCGGCGCGTCGCGCCGTTTCGCACGCAGGATGATCGCATCGAAGGAGTCGTGATCACGTTTGTCGACATCACGCGGCAAAAAGCCGACGAGTTGCAGCTCCGCGAAGGGAAGGAACAACTGGAGCAGCGCGTTCATGAGCGCACGTTGGACCTGGAAACGGCGAACGAGGCACTCTCGAAGAGTGATGCCCGCTTCCGGTCGCTCCTGGAGTCTGCGCCCGATGCCATGCTGCTGGTTGACTCCAACGGCGCCATCCAGCATGTGAACCTGGCCGTCGAAGAGGCGTTCGGGTTTCGCCGCGAAGAATTGATCGGTCGGTCCATTGCCACCCTGATTCCCGCTCTCGCGCCAGGCATGCACCCGGGCGATGGCTTGCCCTTTGCACGTTCCGATGCCTCGGAACCGCTGGGGATTGGGTTGAGTTATGTGGGAGTGCGCGGCGATCAGACCCGATTCCCGGTGGAAATCCAGCTTCGCTCCCTGCCCGGAGAGGACGGGATGCTGTCCATCGCCGCGGTGCGCGATGTCACGAACCGGCGGCAGGCCGCGGAAGACCAGTCGCGGCTGGCCGCGATTCTGGAAGGCGCCACGGCCGCCATTATCGTCGCTTCACCGGAAGGGGACATCCAACATTGGAATCGGGGAGCCGAACAGCTTTTCGGATACTCTGCTAGTGACGCGGTAGGTCGCAATATGTCGATGCTCACGCCCCCGGGCCGGCCATCCGAATTCGAGCGTGTCTTCAAGCAACTCAGCGCCGGACAGGCAGCGAACGAATTTGAAACCGTTAAACTTCATTACGATGGAGCGCTGCTGGACGTGGGAGTGACGGCCTCCCTGGTGCGCGACGAAACGGGCCGGATCACCGGATTATGCTGCATGATTCGCGACATCCAGCTCCGCAAAACTTTGGAACATCAAATTGCCGAGACGGCTGAACACGAGCGGCAGAGGCTGGGGCGCGAACTGCACGATTCCCTTTCCCAGCAAGTCAGCGGCATCGGCCTTCTGGTGGCCACGCTCAAAGGACAGCTTCCCGCGGGTCCAGCCGCCCCGATGGTGGAAAAAATAGAAGCCTCGATCGAAAACCTCAAGCGGCAGTTCAAGATGGTGATCAAGGGGATGTTTCCTGTGGATGTTGACGCGCGTGGATTGCGCGTGGCCCTGGAAGACCTGGCTCAGGAAGTGGCCGAGGCGTGGGGCGTCGCTTGCCGATTTGAATGCCCCGAAAATATCGAACTGGAAGACAACTTCCGGGCGACCCAACTGTATATGATTGCCCGGGAGGCGGCTTTCAATGCGGCCCGGCACGCTCAGGCCAGGCAGATCGTCGTCACCCTGACGGAATCGTCGCAGGGCGTTCAGGTTTCCGTGGCCGATGATGGACGAGGGTTCGATCTGGATGCAGTACACAAGGACGGGATGGGTTTGCGCATCATGCGCCATCGTTGTGGATTGTTGGGTGGCCGACTGACCTTCGAGCGCGTCGCCAAGGGAGGCACCCTGGTTTCATGTCATGTGGAAAGGAAGCAAAAATGATGACCACGACCGTACCAAATAGCGGGGCCACGCTGAAAAATACGAAGTTTCCCGGTAAGCCGTGGCGCGTGCTGATCGTGGACGATCACGAACTGTTGCGGGACGGGTTGCGGATGTTGTTGGGAACCGATCCAAAGTTGGAAGTCTGCGGCGATGCCATGGACGAAACCGATGCCCGGAATCTGGTGCGCCAACTCAACCCGGACCTCGCCGTGGTGGACCTGACGCTCCGCAATGGAAACGGCCTGGATCTGGTCAAGTGGATCAAGAAGAATCATCCTGAGACGCGGGTGATCGTGCTGACGATGCACGATGAAAAAATCTATGGCGAGCGAGCGTTGCGGGCGGGCGCCGAGGGATTCGTCAACAAGGACCATGCCTCAGGAACCATCTTGACGGCCATCGAGCAGGTGCGCGACGGCAAGCTCTTTTTCAGCGAGGAGTTGACGCGGCGAGTGATGAAGCGAACCCGCGGCAGCCAGAACGAAGTGTCCCCTTCCGCCACCGACCTGCTCTCCGACCGGGAACTAGAGGTGTTCCGCTTCATTGGACAGGGGAAGACAAGTGCCCAGATTGCCGCCGAATTGAAGCTGGCTGCCAGCACGGTGGAAACCTATCGCGAACGGCTCAAGACGAAGCTCAACCTAACCAACAGCGCCGAATTGGCCCGCCACGCCACAGTCTGGGTGTGGGAGAATCCGTAACACAAACTGAGGTTTGATCTGGTCGGCTGTCCTAAGCGGTCAATCCGCGCTGTTTGGGACGGCGATTCAAGAGCATTTCGCGAATCATCTCGGCTTGCTGGTCTGCTTCCTGGTACTTTTCCAGCAGCCGGCCTTGCGCTTCCGTCTCTCCTTGCTGTTCGGCCCGACGTAGAATGCGCAACGCAACCGCGGCTTTTTCCTTCAACGCTCGTAAAGCCGCCCACAGCGCTCGTTCGACGCTGTCCCACTGTTGTTCCACCAGCGACTCTTCGGAATAGACATGTCCCACATGACAGCGGAATTGCAGCACTCCGTCCCCCGTGGATTCCCATAGCGAGCCTCCACACTCCGGGCATGTGAACGGCGAAGGAGGCCCCCGATCAGCCATCTCCGCCGGTTTCGTCACTTCGCGCAAGGGTTGGCTTTCTTTCGTCCCCATACTCACCTCCGGAACGTGCTCTCTCACGAGTTGGACAAGCAGACGCCCCATCTCAGACACAGGCACAACATGATCGACCGCCACATGCTCCAGCGCACTCAGCGGCATATCGGATGAAAGGGCATCCTTGGGGTCTTGAACGACCGCCAGCCCCCCCTCGCGCTTGATGGCGAACAGCCCAGCAGTTCCATCATCCAAGTGTCCGGACAAAACAATACCGATAGCTCGGGGGCCATATTCCAAAGCCACAGAACGGAACAAGACATCAATCGCGGGACGAAACCCATTCTCGCGCGGCCCTTGATCGATTTGAATGCGACCTGACTTGACGCTGAGATGGTTGTTTGCCGGCGCGACAAAAATCATCCCTGGGCAAATCTCGGCCCCCTCGTGAGCGTCAATCGCAGGGAGAGATCCTGCGTTGCTCAGAATATCGGATAGATAACTCTTCCGCTCCGACGGAAGGTGCTGAACAATGAGGATCGAAGCCGGTAAGTCTTTGGGAATACCCGCCACTAACGCCGCCAGGGTTTGGACTCCTCCATAGGAACTGCCGATGGCCACAATGTCACGTTGAGCCATAACATGCCCTCAAACAACGGAAAATTCGATTCCGCATCAAAGCCGCTCTATCCACCACCAACGCTATCTGTGACCGACGTAGCCAAGCAGTTTCGCAGTCGGAAACTCTCCTCGGTCAAGAAAATTCCGCGAATCCTCGGACACCTCCATCGCAGGCGCTTGAACAAATCCGCACCGTCCACAAACGGCATCCCAATATCAATCACCGCCAAATCAAACTCGGTCTTCTCCGCCAGCCTCAACGCGTTCGAGCTCGTATCGACCACCCACACTTTATAACCGGCATTCCTCAACAACTCCGCCAACTCCTCTCGCCATTCACGATGCCGGTCCACAACAAGAATCTGTCCTGAGTATGCCACATTCACCACGGCTTCACCCACCCTTCGAAAAATCAGGACGGAAGAGAATAGAGGACAGAGAATCCTATTCTCCGCAAAGACCAGATCAATCGCGGAAACCGCTACATAGGCCAGAGAAAGAATGTCAGCAACCAGTGGTCACCTTGATTTTGCTGGCCAGCTATCGCCCAAAGTATTTTGCAATGGCCACCTTCATGCACTCTTTACAAAGCGGTCCATGATCCCTGGCCCAGCTCTGAGGACAACGAAAGCCCATCGAATCAGCTCGCACTTCCAGCACGGTAATGGAGCACCTGGCGTAGGTGGGATCTAAGCTGACGTTGCAACCGCAGCAGTGTGTCTTGTCGGAATCGACCATGAGATGTGCCCCTGTGCGATCAACCCTTCCGACCCCTCATTCCTCGGTGACCTTTGAACAGAAAGCTGCGCTCACCCCGAAATGATCTTGAAGGGTGAACGTCAGGCACTCTTGGCAGAGCGGACCATGCTCTTTCGCCCATTCGGTCGGATCACGGATCTCGCTACATTCAGCCCTGGACTCTAATACCCGGAGTGAAAAGCGGGAATGGGGCTCCGGCAAGGGTCCATGGCAGTGGCGGCAGAGATATGGATCGACGAGAGTCATGCCCGGTAATGTAATCGGGGAGGACTCCCGATAATATCGTGGAAAACGCCACGCAGATTACCGCGACCCCAAAAAATCCGAGTTGATGACTACTTTTTCTTCTTTTTGGGAACCTTGGCTCCTTTTTTGCGAGCTTCCGACAATCCGATCGCAATCGCCTGTTTTAGGCTGGTGACTTTCTTCTTGCTTTTGCCGCTGCGAAGCGTCCCCTTTTTCATCTTATGCATTGCCCGCTTTACCGAGCTGCTTGCTTTCTTTCCATACTTGGCCATGGGGTTGATCTCCTTCGGCAGGGAGGAGGAAGAACGTCGTGGGTCGGACATCAGTATAAAAGGGAGCGGTCGACCTCTAGGATGAGCGGACGGCTTCCGCATTCACCCAGCTTTCCGCGACGTGGGTCAAAATCTTGTCGGCATTCGCTTCCTCGTCAAGACTCTCCTGCAAGAGCGAAGCCACGGCCTCACGGCCCAGCCGCCGCGCGAAAGTGCGGGCGCACCCATAGCCTGCGATCTCATAGTGTTCGACACGCTGCGCAGCGGCAATCAGCGCGGCGTCTTTTACGTCGGCATCACCTTCCGCGTCGATCACTTCCTGCCCTTCGGCGATCAGCCCTTCCATAGCCTCACACTTTTCACTGTCGCAGTCTTGGCCCAACAGGCGAAAGGCTTGCTCAAGACGGTACTTCTGTTGTCGCGTCTCCAGCAGATGGGTTTGAAAGGCGCTGCGCAACTCGGGAGACCGGGCAGCCTCCGCCATCTTCGGCAATGCTTCGATCAACTGCTCTTCAGCGCTTTTCAGATCGCGCAATTGCAGGATCAGCAATTTATCCAAGTTATCCAGCGTCATCGACATTCCCAGCATCTTCGAAAACCATGACGAGACTCTCATCGTTTAGCTCCTTGTGTTATGTTCCTACTCCCTCAATGTCTATGCACTTGGAATTCGGCAGCGATATGCAAATACGCAAACGGCGCGCCGGGTGAACTGGCTTGATGGAGATCCGAGCGAACTAAGGTCGCAAGAAAGAGGAACCGCTTCAAAACGATAATCGGCGGCAATATAAGAACAGGGTTTGCATCATCCGGTTATTTGCTGGCTCCGCGAAGGTTCGTTTTGCGAGCGACGGCACGGTCGTAGTGGAAATTGCTAAATGCCTGCTGGGAACCGACTCTTTCCATCTTCAACTTCGCGAAAAAATGCCGAGGGCGACAACATGATGCCCAAGGATTCAGTCTGGTTTAGTTGTGACCAGTACTGCATAGCGGAAATGGAAATTGCCGTTTTGCGATTAACAATCGCAAGCAGTCTGCATAGTTACAACAGCCATCTGCGCAGGGGCACGGGATGTGCAAACTCTCCAAGGGGGCCGCTCGAGCCTCAAGGCCAGACAAAACTTCATGAGGAGAAAGGTGCCATGGAACGAACACGAACAAATCAATTCGAGGGCAAGTCCGTAGTCATCACAGGAGCTTCCAGCGGCTTTGGCCACGGCACTGCCATAGAATTGGCTTGGCGAGGCGCTTGTCTGGTCTTGGCTGCCCGTAGCGCCAACACAATCAGCGAACTCGCCCAGGCGTGTGAGACGGTGGGGGGCCGGGCCATTGCTGTTCCCACCGATGTCAGTAATCCCCACGAAGTCGAGCGATTGGCGCAGCGTGCCCTGGCGGAATGTGGTCAGATTGATGTTTGGATGAACAACGCGGGTGTGGGAGTGATCGGGCGATTTGATGTCGTGCCGCTGCAAGATCACGAGCAGGTTATCAAAACGGACTTGTTGGGTACCATGGCGGGGAGTTACTTCGCCTTACGGCACTTTCGTCAGCGTGGAGAAGGAACGCTGATCAATGTCGCTTCGATCATTGGGAAAATCCCGGCGCCCCTCTATGCTTCGTATGTCGCAGCGAAATTTGGCGTCGTCGGGTTCTCGGACGCTTTACGTCAGGAACTCAAGAGCGACAAGATGGAAAAAATTCGAGTTTGCACTGTTTTGCCGATGGCGCACGAAACGGAGTTTTTTGAGCACGCGGCCAACTATACCGGACACAAGGCCGTTCCCATCCCTCCCACATATGATCCGAAAGTCACGATTGATGCCCTGGTAAAACTCGTGGCCGAACCCGAGGACGAAGTCATTACGGGGGGACAGGGCGGGGTGTTCAATATCCTTCATCATCTGATGCCCACCGCGGTCGAAAACATGATGGCGGCGAAAACGGAGAATGCGCAGCTTCGCGACGCCCCTTCCGCTCCTTTTTCTGAAGGTTCCCTGCATCGTGCGACCGAGCAGGTGAGTTAGTCCAAAGCATCCCAGTTTGTTATCGAGACATGCTGCGCAAGAAAACGCCCTTTGCCGGGTGGTTGGTATCGGCAAAGGGCGAAGTGATCGAGTGTTGTGCCACAACGATCACTATTCGCGGCCCGTCACTTTGTTGTAACCCTGTGGCGGGTCGCGCTCCCCGTAGTTACCAGAAGCGGAGAGAAATCCCTCGATGAGAGTAATGCTAAGGCGATAAACCATAACCCGCTATCAGCAGTTTTGCTTTTTGAATGTCGCAGGGATTACTACAGATCAAACCGCGAGTGACAGAGGCCGGCGACTGGGGGACGCGACCCATCCGGGGTGCTGCAGCGCTTTGCTGCTGGCCAGTCGCCGGCCAGAAAGAAAAAAGCCCCCACTGGCCCACAGACCAGTGGAAGGCGAGCCGGACACGGACAACACCTCCGGCAGGAATCCACAAAAAAGCCCCAAACTGGCAGAAGCACAGTAGGGGGCACACTCGCGAAGGGAAGACTTCGTCGAGCAATCAATCACACCCGATTCTGCCCCGTGAGGGGCGCCATCGATCACTCGCCATTTTAGGAGTGAGAGAAAAAGCGGCTATCAGGATAATAGCTATTTAGACGTAGCGGTTTTTATTACGTGGTGAAAGAGGGCTGCTGCCCGGGTGTCCCAGTCTATTTCCCGGGAGTTCTGTTCGGAAACCTGAGGTTGATGGCGGCTTGGTGTCCCTTCACTGTTTCGAGCAACGCTATCGCCTTGGCCTGTTTCACGGGCTCTGAGCCATCAATGGCATAGACGAGCACGTTCGTATCAATCGCGATCATGCAGTTCGTCTCGGGTGAATCGCAGGCCGCCTGAGTGGATCGGGCGATCGCGCCGTAGTCGCTCCAGGGAGTCGAGCGCTCGACGCCAACCTTCGTTGGACACGACAGGCTGAATCGTTACCCGTACGCGGCTCTGATCGGGAAGCGCCAAGGGCTGATCCAATTTCAGCTCGCCCCCTAAAACTGTGGCTGTCAAGTCGGTTGGCATACTGATACCCTGCAGTAGCGAGGTTGTCACTCCTAGATTGTATCACCAAGCGAGTACGAAAGTCGAACAGGGATCCCAAGGACCGCCACAAGCGCCCTGAATGCGGCCAGTTCCCGGTTGCTGCCCGGGTATCCCAGTTTATTCCCCGGGTGTTCTCTTCGGAAGCCTGAGGATAATGGAGGCTGCGTGTCGCGGGGGCATTGCTCTACACCCAGGCCGCCATGCCGTCCCTTCAGGACTTTCAAGGATGATTTTAATTCCCTTCCTGGGGCTCGCACACCCAGGCTAAATTCTTTCGTCCCTCCCGGGACTGAGAGCGGGAACGCATAAACAATCACTTGGCAATATTCTGAATCTTGATTTTTCTAGCAAATCGGATATGGTGATTGATGTGTCAAATGGCGGTATGCATCCCCGGAAGGATGAAACGCCTGGCATGTGCGAGGTATCCTATCAGAGCTTGGGCTGAGCGATAAAAACGCTCGGGATCAGGTATCAGAAGAGCCCGCCCCAATCCCGATTCATCGGGACCGGGGCGGGCTTTTTTGTTGGAGTACAGGCTTCAGCATGCTTTATTCATCAGCCGCCGGGCGCTAGCCCCCGGTTTCGGTGATTAGCGAGTTGGACCGGACGCTAGCGCGTGGCGGCTGATGGACGCGCAAAGCAGAAAGGCGATCACGAAAAAGCGAAAGGGGTGAAAGCACGAAAAGCAAAACAATGCAGGCAAGCTTCTGGTGTGAGCCAGAGGAGTGAGCGGCTCTTTGAATGATTCCGTGAAATGACCGCGCTGAAGCTGCGCGCGTTGGAGTACAGCCTTCACGCCTACGCTGACCAAACAACGGAGAACGACTGGAGAGCACTGGGAGAGCAAGCGGAGAACAGACCGGAGACTACCCCCGGGCAGAGCCCGGGGCTTTTGCGGGGGGAGAGCGGGGGGAGAGCGAGCGGAGAACAGGCGGAGAACAAGCCGGAGAACAAGCGGAGAACAAGCGGAGAACAAAATCAGTAACTTATTGCCGAGCAACAAGTTGCGGCGGCGAACACGGAGAGTGACCTAAGTCTTGCAGGACAGGCGGACAGCGGCGGCGGATCGGCGTGGTACTAGGCTCACCGCAGCTCCAGCCCGTCAGCGCAAGGCTTGATTTTTAGGATGCCAAAAGCTCAGATGGAGGCTTCGCACGGCGCGGCTTCCGTTCGCGTTGTCACTATTGTCTTTTTCAATTTGTGAGGGGCCATCGTGGTACGCTCGAAACTCATTTCGTGTTGTGTTGCGCTGTTGATGCTGCTGACGGCCGCGGCAGTGGTTGACGCTCAGTTTCCTGGCGGCGGCAGGCCAGGAGGTGGGGGCGGGGGTGGTTATAACCCTGGCGGTGGCGGAGGTGGATACAATCCCGGCGGTGGTGGTGGGGGCTATCGGCCTGGAGTACAGCAGCCGGGGGGCGGATACAATCCGTCGCGCGTCTCGCCTTCGCAGCGCCACGGCTATCCCAACCAGCCGGGCCAACCGATGCCGGGGCAGAATCCGTACGCGCACGATCCGATGAATCGCAATCGCATGGGGGGCGGCGCGCATTCTGCAAATCAGCCGTGGGCCAATCCGTCGGGTTCCGATTTTTGGACCGGCCGCAGCAATCAGTATGATCCCAATTCCAATCGATTCTTTCCCCGGCCAAATGTGGGACTGCCGGAGGACGTCGGCCGCGTGTCGGTCACTCCCTATGGAAATCAGGGGCGCCGCTGGGATCAGTGGGGGCAAGCGCCGCAGATGCTCCAAGGGGGGAATTACAATGCCGCGCGGCAGATGATCGACGCCCGGCTCTCGCAAGATCGCTCGCTCAATTCCTATATGTCGGCCATCGACATGTTGGAACATACGGGAGGGTCGCAAGCCATTTCCCAGCCCTACCGGCAACAGGCCTGGGACATGGCCCGAGCCGAGGCGCAGCGGTCGCAGAACAATCCGTCCAATCCCATGCCCTGGGTGGCGATCGCCAAGTTCTCGCTGCAAGATCGACAAGATGCCGAGTTCCGCCAGGCCACGCAGACCTTGGCGCAAAAGTTTCCCAACGACAAGCACACGTATTATTTCCAAGGGGTGCAACGGCTGCAGGACGGCGACTACAAGGGGGCCGAGACGGCGCTTCGCCAGGCGGAGAAGCAGGGAATGCCGGCGGAAGATGTAGGTCGACTGTTGAAACTGGCCATCGACGGTCAGAAGTGGATCTGGGAATACGCGCAGATCGCCGGGATTGCATTGTTGATTTGGGCGGCAGGGATTCTGTTGCTGTTCGTGGTCGGACGATTTCTTTCCGATCGCGTCTTGAAGGCGATTCGCCGCACGGACGGAGAGGCGGCCACAGCAGGGCAGCGCGCCCTGCGACGCGCGTATCGCATCGTGGTGAACTTGGCCGGCATCTATTACTTCATTTCGCTGCCGCTGGTGATTCTGCTGGCGGTCGCGCTTCCGCTGGCGGTGGGCTATGCCGTGCTGACGCTGCCGTTTCTCAGCTTGCCGCTGTTGCTGCTGATTCTGGCCCTGGGGCTGGGTGGGGTGATCACGGCCATCAGCGGATTGCGGGCCGCGTTTGTGCGGCTGAGTGCCGAAGAGCCGGGCCGTCGATTGACGGAGGCCGAAGCGCCGGAACTGTGGCAACTGCTGCGGGATGTGGCCGCGCAGGTGGGAACCCGGCCCATCGACGTCGTGTGGCTTACGCCCGACGCCACGCTGGCCGTGGTCGAGCGTGGCGGATTTTTGCGGCGCTTTCGTGATCGGAGCGAGCGCGGTTTGATCCTGGGCGTAGGCGTGCTGGACGGTTTCCGGCGCGATGCATTCAGCAGCGTGCTGGCCCACGAGTATGGCCATTTTGCCCATCGCGATACGGCGGGCGGCGACGTGGCGATGCGAGTGTATGCGGCGATGGACAATTTTGCGATGCGGATTATGGCCCGTGGGCCGATTCGCAAGTGGGATGTGGCCGTGCAATTTCTGCGGCTCTACCACTACTTGTTCCGGCGATTGACGTTCGGGGCCAGTCGGTTGCAGGAAGTGTTGGCCGACCGAGTGGCAGTGGCGGCCCATGGCGCGGCGGCTTTTGAGGAAGGATTAAAGCACGCCGTACGACGGGCGGTGGAGGTGGAGTTCAATGTGGAGAAGAACTATCGGTTGCGGATGATCCATCCGGCCGCGGCGACCAGCTTTTTTCAGGCGGGGCGTTCATTGCCGCTTCACGATCGGACTGATATCGAGGCGGCCGTGGCGGAGAATCTGTTGCGCGAATCGACTGTGGACGACACGCATCCTTCGCCGCAGGAACGTTTTCGCTTGGCGCGGCGCGTGGCGGCAACAACCCAGCGGACGGACGAGCGTCCTGTGTGGAGTTTGTTCCGCGATCCGGCCGGGGTGGAGAAGGAACTTCAACAGCGGCTGGAGACGATGATGGATGAGCAAGCGAAGCTGATCTTGCAGGTGACGCAGCCGATGGTCATGCAACTTACGCAGATCATCGCCCGGCAGCCTTCAGCGGAGGGACTTTATCAACGGGCGCAACTGTTTCACGAGCAGGGGAAGTATCAATCGGCGCTGGACGATCTGAAGAAGCTGTTGGAGTTGGCGCCCGATGCGGATATTGCCCGGCTGCTGCGCGTGCGCGTTCTGTTGGATGCGGAGCGGGCGAAGGAAGCGACTTGGGATCTCGATATTCTATTGAAGCAGGCTCAGGGAAATGACCTGGCCGAGTTTTATACGGCGGCCGGACGGGCCTATCTGGTGGCCGGCCGTTGCCAGGAAGCAGTTGGCGTGCTTACGCGCGCGGTCACGGCGCGGCCCAAGGGCTGGGCGGCGCTGGTCTTGCGTGGCGTGGCGCACTTGAAGTGCGGCCGTCGCCAGGAAGGAGAGCAGGATCTGGCGGCTGCGGAGCGGATTTTTCCCGACTCGAAAGCGTTTGTTTCCGAAGCG
>JAIOPX010000426.1 GCA_021413705.1 Planctomycetota bacterium
CGCCTGGAGTGCGGGGCTGGGCTCCATGGCCCACACCTGCTCGAAGATGTTTTGGCCGTATTCATCCTGCCAGGCGGTGAACACCTCGTTCATCTGGCCGTCCAGGTCGATCACCTCTTGCGCGAACCGTTCCCAGTCGACCTCCATGGCGATGGGCACCTGGCCGCCCGGGCCGGCATTGAAGCGCAGGCGGGCGTAGGATTCACCACCCCGGGCCACGATGGCCATGACGGACCAGTCGCAGGGGCCAAACACGCGCCGAAAGGTCTCCTCGTCCGTGCTGCTGGGCATGGGAGAGCTGCCAGGATGGTCGGGTAAGGAGGACCCGTTTCGGGGTCCCCCTCCCCTCAGAACCGTACGTGAGACTCTCGCCTCATACGGCTCAAGCATGTCACGAACCACAATCAGCTTCAGATCGTTTCTGCATCTGCTGGTGGCAGAACAGGTGCATCAGCCGCTCCGGCGCAGAGCCGCGCGGGGCGGAATCGACGTAGTGAATGCGCAAAAGCTCCCCATTTTCGAGGGCTTCTCCGCACACCGGGCATTTCCAGTCCTGTGCCACGGCCAGTTGGCGTCGCTTGACCGACAGCATCGAGTTCATCGCCTTGCGGCGCTTATCCCAATATGCCGCCAGCTTCGCGTCATCCGGAGATGAGTAGCCTTGCACCGGCACGTGACGTACCACCTTGGTCTGGGAGAACCTCAGCAACGTGGCACCGGACTGCCAGTCACTGAGCGCCTGTCTGTATCCTTTCCGACGAGGGAAGTAGCGGTCGTACACCCACTTCTTGCCCTTGTTGGGATGCCGCTTCACCACGAACCGGTATGCTTTGATGAACATCCATTGGTCTAACCGCTTGAATGTCATCGCGCACACGGACGTGCGGAAGTAATTGGCCCATCCACGGACGATGGCGTTGAACATCAGGATAGTATCTTTCAGCGGCCGGGAACCTGCGGTTGCCCAGACCTCCAAAAGTTTCGCCTTCAGCTTCTTGATCGCCTTCTTGCTCGGTTTGATCAGCAGGACACTGTCGCGTCCGGCCGTAGCGCCTCGGGGTTGGTACTGCCGGACATTGAAGCCCAGGAAGTCGAATCCCTCGTCCAGATGGACGATGCGTGTCTTATCCGGCGCAAGCGAAAGCCCGCGTTCGGCCAGCCACGTTTTGAGGATGTCCACAACCTGTTCGGCGTCCTCCTTCGTCTCGCAAAGGACAACGAAGTCGTCCGCGTACCTGACCCACGTTCGGCGTCCGTATGTCCGCAGGTAGCCCTGAGGCGTCCTGTGGTACCGGATGCCGAGCGCCTCGTCGAGCCCGTGCAGGGCAATGTTGGCAAGGACGGGGCTGATGACGCCACCCTGAGGCGTTCCCGCCTCGGTCGGGTGTCGTACGCCATCTTCCATGTATCCCGCCTTCAGCCATGCGGCAATCTCCCTGTTGGCAGGGAACATGCCGATGCGCTGCAGCAGTCGTTCATGGTCGATGTTGTCAAAACAGCCCTTGATGTCCGCGTCCACGATCCACTTCTTCCGACATCCAGCGTGTACACGCTGGAATATCTTCTGAATGGCGTCTTGGGCGCTTCGCCCCGGTCGGAAGCCATAGCTGTGAGCCTCGAACCGGGCTTCCCATTCGGGTTCCAACGCGTTCTTGACCACGGCTTGCGCCGCTCGGTCTTTCATCGTTGGAATCCCCAAGGGACGCTGTTTGCCATTGGCCTTCGGGATATAGACACGTCGCACCGGGAGTGCTCTCACCTTGTGGTCGGTTCTCAGCTCGTCCACAAGTCGGCCCCTTGCCGCAGGGGTTTTCACGAGCACTTGGTCGATCCCCGGTGTGTTGGCGCCGGCGTTTTGCTGAGCGACACGTCGCACGCCGGCCAGTTGATTGGCATAGCTCCTCAGCATGAGCTTCTGAAGTGAGCGAACCTTACGCAGGTCGCCCTCTGCTGTGGCCCGATAGATTCGCTGCCTCAGGTTCCGAACCATCTTGTTGACATACCGCCAATCGACGGCATCCCAATTCGTTGGTCCCTGCGGTCCGTTTGAGCAGTTGTCACTGTTCATCTAACTTGTCCTCAGGTTAAGTACCTTTGCTTCGTTCTCTCGGGTGACAAACCTGTTCCCTGTCAGCACCCTTTCGGGTTGGTCAGACGACCTATCCGGCGGGTTATGGATTTCCCTTGCCTTTCGGCTGCCGGCCTTCGCTTCTGGGAACTTCCTCTCCCCGCTGAGGGGTTGTGCCTTCCTTGCGGTCGGCCTACCGCGATTCTGACATCGCGGACCTCGTCGGGGTTATCATGTTCCGCATATCTGAGCTGCGGCTGACGTTGATGCCTTCTCTGCTCCGGGGGCTTGGTGTCTTCACCTGTGACCACACTTCTCACAGGCCTGAGCGCCCCATTCATCCGTATCAACCGGGTTCGGATGTTCATGGCTTACGAAGCGTTAACGAAGGTTCACTCGATTCATCTCCGTCAGTCTTTCCCTTGCCTGTGGCTTCCATCCGGTGATGGGTGCCCTTGGGCGTTTGGGCTACGCTTCCGACCTCGCCGTTGCCAGCGACGCCGGGTAGCTCGGGAACATCGGCCTAACACTGGCCGGTCCATCTCGGGGATGGTTCTCAGACATATGCGACCTCATGTCACACGGTATGCAGCCAGAT
>JAIOPX010000427.1 GCA_021413705.1 Planctomycetota bacterium
CGGCTGCCGATGACGATCTGGGCCATGTTCATCACGGCCGTCCTGCAGGCGTTCGCTCTGCCGGTGCTCACGGCGGCGGGGTTCATGCAACTCACCGACCGGCTGTTGGGCACGGGCTTCTTCTCGCCCGAGGGCAACATCATCAATGGCGCCATCTCGGGCGCCGGCGGCGGCCAGCCGCTGCTCTGGCAGCATCTCTTCTGGTTCTACAGCCATCCGGCCGTGTACATCATGATCCTTCCGGCGATGGGCATGGTGAGCGACATCCTCACGGTCTTCGCCAGAAAGCCGCTCTTCGGTTACCGGCCGATGGTCTACTCGATCGCGGGCATCGCCGGCCTGGGCTTCATCGTCTGGGGCCACCACATGTTCATGTCGGGCATGAACCCGGCCCTCGGCATCACGTTCATGGTGTCGACGATGATGATCGCCCTGCAGAGCGCGGTGAAGACGTTCAACTGGCTCGGCACGCTCTGGGGAGGCAAGATCCAGTACACGACCTCGATGCTCTTCGCGCTGTCGTTCGTCTCGATGTTCATCATCGGCGGCCTCTCCGGCATTTTCATGGCCGCCACGCCCGTCGACATTTTCATCCACGACACCTATTTCATCGTGGCTCACTTCCATTACGTGCTCTTCGCCGGCACGGCGATGGGCGTGTGGGCTGCGATCTACTTCTGGTTTCCCAAGATGTTCGGGCGGACGATGAACGAGTTCTGGGGCAAGGTGCACTTCTTCCTGACGTTCATCTTCCTGAACGGCACCTTCTTCACGATGCACATTCTCGGTGCCGTCGGTTTTCCGCGACGGCTGGCCGACGCCTACCACTATGAGACGTTTCACCACCTTCAACCGCTCAATGCCTTCATGACGTATTGCGCCATCGGCATGGTGGCCACGCAGGTGATCTTCGCGGCCAACTTCATCTACAGCATGTTCTGGGGGCCGATCGCGGGCCGGAATCCGTGGAATGCCAACACGCTCGAATGGACGGCGCCGAGCCCGCCTGGTCACGGCAACTTCGACTATCAGCCGGTGGTCTATCGCGGCCCCTACGAATACTC